>NZ_SJPW01000042.1 GCF_007860125.1 Rubripirellula tenax | reverse complement strand
GGTTGTTTCCGAGCTATTACTCGAACCAACAGATGGCCGATAACCATGGCGTGCACACGGAGCGGGGCTTGCGGCCGGATTTGACATGGACAACTTTACTCTCCCCGCCCGGTGACGCCGGACGTTATCCGAACTGGTGCGCGGTCGATCCGCTTCAACGACGAACGATCGGTATCCAGACGCTGACGACTAATGGCCGGCCCGTAGACCGCCTTGGCCGTGTCGTGTTTCGCGACGTCGAACACGCGGCAACGAATACCGGGATACTGGACGGCCTGGGTCACACATGCTCGGCTCCGATTCATCGTTTGCGTCTTTGCTTCGGACATCTGGCTCCACACGAACACGGATCTGTATCGCGATCGACTCGATTCACACTTTTCGAGGATGCACAATTCTCCACTTTGTTGGCTGATTCCCTGCTTGCACCACTGCTACGAACTCGCCACGATGGTGTCACCCAGGTGGACGGAGTCCAGACTGGCGACGTCCCGTCGTTGTTTTCCGCTATCGCGGCCTATGCCCGTTTGGGGCCCGGCTCGTAAGTATAATCGCGGAGAACCAAGACATGCACCGGAGTGGCGGTGGTTAGCTTTTTCGTTTGCTTGCACGTCGTTCGCCGCCACCCGGTGATGTCAACCGTTATCGTGACTAACCGAACGCTGTTTCTTTGTCTGCATTTCGTTCACGTATTCCCTGCAATCGCTGTTCACGCTGATCCCATTCATCTTGCGTCTTCAACCATTGGATGCAGCGGCGTGATTCTGGCATGGTCAACGATGCAATCAGCCCCAACATTTCGTCAAAGGTCAGCCGATCGGCAAACTTGCCATTGTTCGTTACGGTGTAATCCTTGCTTCCGTTGTCACGCTCTACCACTTCAATCTCAATCTTCATCGCGTTCACTCCAATCGCCGCACGATAACAATGGGTTGCACACGGAGCGGCGATTGCCGCGTGTCCCAATAAAATGTCTTCTCTCGCCGCCCGGTGAACCCGGACGTTACCCGACTGAAATGCCGCAGACGTAACACGCGACTCCATGACAAACGCACAAGACGTAATGGCACTTCGGAAACTGACGGGGTTTGGCGTCCTCCAATGCAAGCTACTAATCGACGATGCT
>NZ_SJPW01000041.1 GCF_007860125.1 Rubripirellula tenax | reverse complement strand
GGGTGTCGTCTCGCCAGGGCGCGAGTTTACGCGGCCAATTGATGGTTCGTGGTAGCTTTGGGTGCGTAAGGTCGTATCGACGCCTCATTAGCCTTCAAGACCGCGCCATAGGTTGACTCCCACGTTCCGCTGAGCAGGATCGTTCGCAGCGTCAAGATTCGGCCAGCACCTTCATGACTCCAACGCATCCCCGACAATTTCAGCCGCTGCGTGAAAACCGTTTTGCACGCCGCTTCGGTCACGCCGCTGCCGATCGGAAGATGATTGCGTTTGCAATCGTAGTACTTCATGTATTTCGTTCGCGATTGGATGTACCGGTACGCCTTTTCAAAGTTCTCCAACCGCGTCTTGCCCAACTTGCGGCGACTTCGCAAGCTGGCCGCCGAATGAAGCACCCGACTGGCACCGCCCGGTTGCTTTAGCTTTTTCATCATCCGTTGCGCCCACGCGTACGCCTGACGTTGTTGCGACTTCGTGAACAACGCATCGGCCATCGCCCACACCCGCTCGCTGACATGATAGAAGTCGGCCACCCGAGTCCAGTCCAACTTCTTGCCGCTGATCGGATGCTTCATCTTCTTCAGAACGCGACGAAAGTACTCCGTTTCGTTGCTGCCCGAGTCTGTCACGTAAGCCAGTCCAGGAATTTGCCCGTTCCATCGCGAGAACACCTCTTGGATCAATCCCGTCAACATCGCATCCATCGTCCCTTGGCCAAGTTCGGGCGGGTGAGCCAAGTAGATCGTCCCGAGTCGTTTGCCCGCCCGGTTGTACACACTCAGCGTCGCTGCGGTCGCGACTTCAAAGAACCCCTTGCGGTGACGCAGTGTGATTCCATCGCGACCGACGCTCAGGACAGGCTTGCGGCTGCCGCTGCTTTCGCCTGCGATTCGCAGCATTTCCAGCAAGGCATCGGCCTGATGCGATTGACGCAGCGGTTGCATCGAAGCGGCCAAAGCTTCCGTGCAAGCACGCAATCGCTTCACTCCCATCGAAACTCCGCTGCTTCTGCGGATCGCATCGAGTGTCGCTTGTTGGCTCATGCCGGCGGCGGCAATCTCCTGTCCGATCCAATCGAGCATGGCGGGTGAAACGTTTTCGACCAGCCCCAGCATCAACTCCAACGGGAAGATCGTCTCTTCGTC
>NZ_SJPW01000040.1 GCF_007860125.1 Rubripirellula tenax | reverse complement strand
GCCCGATGCTCGACTAATGCCCGTTCATAAATGCCGATAACCAACACATGCACCGGAGTGGCGGTGGTCACGTTTTCTCGAAATCACGTCAATCGCCGCCACCCGGTGATGTGAAACGTTCCCCGACTGAAATTGCACTGCACTGCTGAACGCCTTTCGCGATTCGCCACAGCTTGAATGACATGCTCGCGGCAAGCCCCACGGATTCCCAGATGCAATCCGACTTCGCGTTAATCGACTTGGTTTCTCAACGTCACGCAGTTCGCAAATTCCTTCGTGACCTTGATTCCGATGCCAAGGTTAAATGGATCGCATCGCACGGCACAGTTCGCACAATCGACCATCCGGGCTTCCGACTCACATATGTATTCGAGTCCCGACTCGGATTTACCGCCGGATTCTTCTTTGATGATTCGGGAGACTTCGTATTTCTGGGCGACCATCACACGTTCAAATGACTTTTTTGGTCACCGTGATTTGCCGTCCGCAAATAGTTGCGCGCGAGTCGTCGATCCTATCTTTTCACGGATCTTCGTGGTTCAAAACGGGTTTGCCGACGGTCGATGCGCTCAGTAAGATTGATTCACGTCAATCGCGTTGATTGACTACGGCTCCGCTGCAAATGCGGGGAACCATGTGGTGCACCGGAGGACTCAAAAACGTCTTTCCTGATGGTGGCCATTCCGTTCGTCCCCGGTGACCACCGCCGTTATCCGACTGAAGAATGGTTGCACCACCAAACGTTAGCGTTCGTGAAGAGAAATTCAAAACGCACTGTCAATTTGCGCGGGTGTGTTACCGTCTCACTGCAGGTATCGGCAACGTCGAAACGAACTGGTCACTACTTACAAACACTGGCTGCGAATGTACGGAAGAATTAGAATCCAAACTCATGGATGCATTCTTTCTCGGTTTCAATACCGCCTTGGACGATCAGTTGTGTGATGTTGGATATCGACTCGAGGTTCTCGCTCACTACTATCATGAGGTTGACTCTAGCGAATTCTCGTATTACGAAGCCGGGAAACTCGCGGGCAGTTGGCACTCCAAATACCCGAAAATTGCGTTTCAGGTTTGAATTCACAACGGCGGATAACCAAGCCATTCACACGGAGCACGGCTTGCGCGTTTTCACAAATGGATACATCACTCTCCGTGCCCGGTGATGGCAACCGTTATCGGACTGACTCCGCAGATGTTCCGCGTGTTTGCTTGCACAAACGATTGCTGCAACGCTTGGTTTTAGGTGCGTCTTTTGGCTCTTGCGTTAGTTGCTCGCCGATTCAAACGCCTTAATCCT
>NZ_SJPW01000039.1 GCF_007860125.1 Rubripirellula tenax | reverse complement strand
AAAAAGGGATCAATCCGTTGCACCGGAGACACGAAGGCTCAAATCAAGCTGCCAAACACCGCTCAAAAACCTGAATCATTCACCCGTCAGACGCGGGGCCGGTAGCTGGTGTTCCTGGAGATCCGCCTTCTTTGTGCGATATAGCGCGTGCAGCGTCAGATAGTCGAGCGCAAGCATTTGCGACACCATCAACCACGGATGGCGCGATTGGCAATGCAGATGTGTGTTGGACGAAAATGATGTAGTCAGATTCAAACCATGCCCGACCGTTTGCCATCAAGTTCGGGCGTGACTTTGATTCGGAGATAAAAGAGTATTCCAGAACCGGAACGCGACGGCGGATCGAGAGCCTGCGTTCGCGTGTAGAGATGGTAATAGCCTCAAGCGTCATTCGCGTCGTATTGTGATCCCAAACCGCGAGGCCGTCAGGAAAGATCTCCAATGCAGTATCAGTGTGCCTGTCGAGCGGTGTTGAGGAAATGTTTCTGGGGAACGTCGCAAATGAAAGTAAGTCTCCGGTTTCGCTGTTGCGAAATACAAGCCAGCGAAATGGGTTCGTTTCCGGCGTGATCTCATCGGTGTTGGCTTCTTGGAGTTGCCATTCGCGGCCCAACTCGGGAAGTATGCCAAAACGTGGAAGTTCATGAGAATGGACAAGCGAACCGCTCAAGACGGATGTGACGAAAACTAGCGTAAATGCACGGCAGTAATTGTTGAGCATGACGAATACTTCAGTCGGATAACGTTACGCGTAACCGGGAACGCGAGGAAAAGTCTCTAACGGCCAATTCGCTCAGCTCGCGTTCTCCGGTTCACGCGATGGTTACCCGCCGTGGTGAATTCAAGCACGAACTAACCCGATTAGGATGGATAGCCCCATCCCAAGCCACGGCAAAACCGCCCACCCATTAAACCAAATACGGTCAGGCAGCGAAATGTCCGGTAAGCACTTACGATAAACGAAAACAGAAACGAGCAAGACGGGAACCGAAAGGCCACACGCCATCGCAGGCACGATGAACAGTTCGTAGAGTTCCGGGTTTGAGGTGTCGCCAGTGAGAAGGATGACCGCCCCAAGCATCGAAAGCAAACCGAGCGGGACGAGCAAAAGCGACAGCACACGAAGGACCCAGACCAGCAAACGCGGGTTATCGAGTGGATCGCCGTCGAACACGACAGGGTCTGCGGCGGCTGATGATTCAGTTGGCGGTTGGTATGGCGAATGTTGCAACGGAGCCGACAGGTTTGTTGGGAGTGCATCAGTCGGGTAACGTTACGCATCAGCGGGGACGGGCGAAAGACACGCAAGCAGACTAGAAAACGAACCACCCGTCCTCCGTTGCATGCGATGGTTATCAGACTTACAACGCTGCGCTTCGGGGTGGCAGTGGAGGAACATTCGCCCGCTGCCGCAAGCTTCCCATCTTAACGCAATTTGCCCCGCTCACGGGTGGGAAGTGGGTGGTGTTCCTGGA
>NZ_SJPW01000038.1 GCF_007860125.1 Rubripirellula tenax | reverse complement strand
GGGTGCGATCCGCGTAGTGCGCCTTTGATCGGACCGGATTGATATTCATGAAAAGAGGCTTCCTCCTGCAAAATGTTGGTTACCACACTAACACCGCAGGAAAGGAAGCCTCATGGATGTCAAAGGTAACGTCGGTCGTCTCACACGGGCAATCGCAGATTCCGAAATTCAATCGTTGCTTGACCAAGCAACCGGAACGTTTCGCCAGCAAGCTGCCGAACTGATCGAGCAGTTTGCCGGCGACCCGCCAACAGCTCAGAAGACCAATGATCTGGAGAATAACTTGTATGAACAACTTCGCCAGCTCGGTTGCCGGCTGATCCAAGCCATCTTTTCGCTTCTGCAGCCAGAGCCCCAGGACACGCCGGGGACCGTGTCGTTTCGTGGCAAATCCCATCGCCGAATCCGAGGCACGACGATTCGCAGGGACATCCTCACGCGGTTCGGTAAAATCTCGCTCATCCGGGCCCGTTATCGACGCGGCCGTCGCGGTCGCACCATTTTTCCGTTGGAGATCCTGCTGGGCATCGAAGACGGATGCACGCCGGCGGCCGCCAGTCGGGTCGGCCAGCAGTTCGCCGCTTGTGGGAGTTCGCAGGGACGCACCCTCGAAATGATTGCCGATCAGATGGGAACCAATATTGGAACCGAGAAACTCCGCCGAATCGTCGCCACGCTGGCCGGTGACATGCAGCCGCATGGCCAGCAAGCACGCGTGGACAAGTTGATGGAGCTGATCGAAAAAGCTCGCAAGGATGGAAAGAAGCCGGTGTTGTCGGTCAGTCGCGATGGCGTGGCACTGGGGTTGGCTCCGTGGAGTTTCTTCGAGATGGCCAGTGTCGCATGCGTCAGCGTGATCGCCGGTGGCAAGAAGCTGGGCACGGTCTACTTGGGGCGAGTGCCAGAAACCAACCAAGTGACGCTTTCCAGCGAGCTGACCGATCTTCTGGAGGCGACGATCCGTCGCTGCGGTGATCACATTCCCGAGATCGTGTACGTCAGCGATGCGGGCAAGGTGGAGACGGCTTACTGGCGAAACACGCTGAGCAAGTTTTTCGTCGATGGCCGGCGGATCAAGATCACCCGCGTGGTGGATTACTATCACGCCGCCGAACGCTTGACGACGATTGCCGACGCGTTGAAATTTGGCAAGGACAAGGCGAAGCGGAAAAAGTGGCTTGAGCATGCCCGGTGGTTGCTGCTGCAGCCGGGTGGTCACGGACGGATGCTCCGCAGCATCGCGGCGATGCGAAAGCTTTATGGCTACAAGCGGTCGGGCTGCGACGATGCAGAGAAAGCGGAGCGGTATCTTCGTCGCTATCATCGGTTCATGGATTACGCGGGGATGAAGTCACGTGGCTATCCGATCGGCAGCGGCGTAGTGGAGTCGGCCTGCAAACAGATCGTGAGCGAACGGATGAAACTGTCAGGGATGCGTTGGAAGAAGGAGGGTGGTCAACATGCGATGACGCTGCGATGCCTACTGCTCAGCGGAGTCTGGGAGGCCGTTTATGAGAAATGGCTACTATCAAAACCGGCTGTCGACGACCTTATCAATCTGGAAACCGCGTGATGTGCGATTCGATCAGCGCATCAGGCGGATCGCACCC
>NZ_SJPW01000037.1 GCF_007860125.1 Rubripirellula tenax | reverse complement strand
CTAGTGTCTGTCCAGAAATCGCATGGCCGCAGGAATTACGACTAATTTCGAAGAAAAGCTCCCCGAAGATCGAACCCGCAAGCGGGTTCGCGCGTTGGAATTGTTGACTAAAAGCAATTTCAAACGCAAATCTTCGAGGAGTGAACGTGGTCCGAAAGCACTATCAATCGCAGCAACGCTTTGACTGCAGCCCCATCGCGCAAGTTGAACTCAACGTCCAGTGCCGAGACGAAATCGTTCCGGTACTCGCTGGCTTACAGTTCCTTTATACCAACAACCAACTGCGACACAAAGCTGTCAAGTTGGTCGCCGCTGATCTCAACGAAGACTCGCGCCGAGATGTCGGCCGACCTGGGATGGATGATTGGCACGTCGTTGTCTTAGCCGCGGTAAGGTTGGGATGCAACTTTGATTACGACAAACTACAAGACCAAGTCGAGAACCATCGGACGCTGCGACAAATCATGGGCATCGGCGATTGGGAGGACCCCGGGAATTTTAGTTTCCGCCGTATCCATGACACATTGACCAAAATCAAAACGTCAACTCTCGAAAAGCTCAATCAAACCATCGTCGCGGCCGGACAGGAAATCCATGGCACCGCCGCTCAGTACGCGCGAGCTGACTCGTTCGTCATTGAAACGAATATTCATTACCCCACTGAAAGCAGCCTGATCAAAGACGGAGTCGGCAAGTTCACGCCGATCTGTATCGAACTGGCCGATGAATTGAATGTCACCGGCTGGAGACAGGCTGGGCACTTGAGCAAAAAGATCAAGAAGCTTGCGCAGACAATCGGAAGGCTTGCCGCTAGCAAGAGTCGTGGCAAGAAAGAGGCAATGGAGTCGCTTTACAGTGATCTGTTACATCGCACCGACTTGTTGATCGAGCGTGCAAAAACACTGATCCAGACGGCTCGTGATGAAACATCGTCACCTGGGGTTCTGGAAAAGTCAAATGCCTTGAAGCACTGGATCGAGCTTACCGAACAGGTTTGCGACACTGCACGGCGAAGGGTCTTGCTGGGTGAATCGGTTCCCAACAACGAGAAGTTGTTCAGCCTATTCGAGACTCACACTCAGTTGTATCGGCGAGGCAAAGCAGGACAAACGAATCAGTATGGACGCTTGGCATTGATCTATGAAGACGGAGCTGGCTTCATCAGCCACTATCACTTGATGGATCGTGATGCGTTGGATCGCGACGTGGTGGTCGAGCAAACCGAGATCGCTCAACGCAAGCATGGTGACTCGATTGAAAGGGCGTCTTTCGATCGCGGCTTTCACAGCGAAGAGAATGAAGATGAGCTGACACGGATGATCGCCAACGTGTGCGTTCTGCCTCGTCATCCAGGCCAATATGCGGAGCGACTCAAGAACGCATCGGTGAGCTTTCATCAAACACGATTGCAGCACAGTGGTGTGGAAGCGGCGATCGGCGTGTTGCAACGCGGCAACGGCTTAAAGCGTTGTCGCGATCGTAGTGAGTTGGGATTTGAACGCTACCTTGGCCTGGCGATCCTGGGCCGCAACATTCACACGCTAGGGAAGTTGCTGATCGCCATGCAGCATCAATCGTCGGCCGCTGCAACGAGCCTTCGTCAAGCTGCTTAGCAACTCACTGAATGACATCGCACACAAGATGGGCTATCGGTCTGCAATGGCGCAAACCAAAGGCTCGCAAAACATGTAGAGAAGCCGGAAATCACTTCGCCCGCTACTCGGAATCCGAATCTTCGCGACTGAAACTCGTAAGCTCACCCCGAGGAAATCGCACTCGGAGTGATTTCCGGACAGACACTA
>NZ_SJPW01000036.1 GCF_007860125.1 Rubripirellula tenax | reverse complement strand
CGTCGTGTTCGTACGTCAATTCGAGACAACCGTTGCATCAAAGCCAGTCGGCACACCCGGCATTCGGGCGATGCAAAGCCCAATCGCAAGCATCCGGTCGGCACTCCGCGCTTTCGTCGGGATAACGTCCAGCGTCACCGGGTCGGGACGTTTGCATGTTCCATTTGAAAACGGCCGCAAGCCCGACTCCGGTGCACGCAATGGTTATCAGACTTACAACGCTGCGCTTCGGGGTGGCAGTGGAGGAACATTCGCCCGCTGCCGCAAGCTTCCCATCTTAACGCAATTTGCCCCGCTCACGGGTGGGAAGTGGGTGGTGTTCCTGGAGATCCGGTGCGTTCGGGGTACGGCGTTGGATCAGCGTTCGCGAACAGGTAGAGTCGTCCATCAGAGCGTATCGTGATCGTAAGCCGAATGTCATTGCGTTTACAAGGGCCATCGTAGAAGCGAATGGCAGGTCCGGGTCCGTATGCACTATCGCCGACGTCAAGCGGATCGTAGCGGAATCCGTATTCCAGCAAAGGGCAACCGGATATTGGTGCATCTGGATCGGCGGCCAGCTGGATGATACCGGCATGCGGCCGGATCATCATCGAATACTTAAGCAGTGGATCGACGAATGTAAGATCGAAGACCTGGTAATTCGGCTCGGTGTGATGGTGGTATACGATCGTCGCGTGCAAAACGTCAGCCAATCGTGTGATGTCGGTCGGCGTGGTCATGCGAAAGATTCAGTCGGATAACGGTTGACATCACCGGGTGGCGGCGAAACGCTTGCAAGCAGACGAAAACGGCAACCACCGCCACTCCGGTGCATGTCTTGGTTATCCGAGATTATGTCTACGAGGCGAACCGCCAACGGGCATGGGCCGCGCGAGCGGAAAATAACGACGGGACGCCGCCACGATGATCTGCGCGAGCAGAAAACAACGGCGGGACGCCGCCAACCTGGCTTGTCCGCACCATCAGCAGTCGAGATCGCGTATGAAGTCTTGATCCGGGTGGATGCGATCATAAGGTATCCCGAGTTGCTCAGCAACGATCCTTCGCACTCGCAACGCAGTATCCCTAGACACATTGGGGGAGCATTTCGCGACAAATTCATCGTCAGTAATGGGTGGCCAACGCTCGTTGAAAGATCGCTCGCGCCTACTCGCAGCGATCAAGGCAATGGTGATAAACAACGCGATGCAAAAGAACGCAACAACGAATCGGTCAGTCAGGAGTTCCATGCGGTGTCACGTGCCTTTGTTCGATCCGGGGCATGAGCGCACCCAGTCGGATAACGTTCGACATCACCGGGTGGCGGCGAACATCGTGATTTCGAGCAAACGTAACCACCGCCACTCCGGTGCATGTCATGGTTATCGGCTTTTACGAACGGGTGCTGGGCAGCGGAAACCGCGTCGCAACAGTCTAACCGGCGTTGATTCGTGCAGCAAGCAATCGGGTGTTGTCCGTAAACGAAGGATCGAAAACGTTGCGGTGCCATCAACAAACGCCAACAGTAAACACAAGTTCGGCTTACGAGCGGCGTACGTCGCGGCAACCGTCAACAATGGATCAAGACGGTCGAAGCGCTGAGTCGCTAACGCAAAAGCCGAACGACAAACTTGCAATCGAGCGTTGCTGCAATCGCTAGTGCGAGCGAACAAGCCAAACACCTGAGCGGTCAGTCCGATAACGTTGCCCGTCACCGGGCCGGGAGTGTTAAGTCAACCATTTCAAAACCGGCCGCAAGCCCGGCTCCGGTGCACGGGATGGTTACCCGCCGTCTAAACGGTCAGAGCAGCTCCTCGTCTAGCACC
>NZ_SJPW01000035.1 GCF_007860125.1 Rubripirellula tenax | reverse complement strand
AAGACTCCAGCGATTCGCCATTTTTTCGTTTCAACCAACCCGAGCAAGCTCGAGTCAGCATCACGAGAAATGACCTCGCAAATCTGAACTCAACAGAAGTTTCATCACCAAATTGTCAAAGATCAATGTCGACACCGTTCCGCTCGCCGCGAGGACGAACAGTCGTGTGCCAAACTCGAGTGATGATCTTTGCCGGGAGCGGCCTTGCCGTCAAGGCGGTCGGAGCATGTTTCTGAAGATTTAGAAAAGATTGACCCCGGTCGTAGCGTCCTCGGTCGAACTCAGGCAGTGCTGCATGCCGCGATTGAGCTTGGGAAAGACGTACATATTGTGACCATCGGGCGATCAATGGGCTGTCGAAAATCGCAGGCCAAAAGCAATGCACATTTCGCGATTTGCATCGTCTCGTTGGATTGGACGCTACCGCTAGACGCGACATTGACTCTTGTATTGGGGGCTGTTGTCGTTGTTTGGATCAAAAGCTAGACCATCAAGTGGTTTCGTTTTTCGGACTTTGAGTAGGCATCCGTGCTCTGGGAGCGTCGAGTCTGGCCAGCGCAATCTAGTGAGCAGCCCGGGTAGAACCTAAAATGCGGTGCCACTTCGGTTGCTGCCCGCTCTGCTTAGCAGCGTGTTGAAAAAGGGTGCTGACCCTCTCCGGCGTTTTGGCCCTCTCCGGCGTTTTGAATTCACAACGTTTCAGCAGCGCCTCCAAAGGGTCAGCCCTTTTCAGCAGGCTGTTAGGGCCAGCAGGATCAAAAAGCCGCTTTTCAGTTCTCTCGCGGTCCCGCTAAAGAAGTGGCGGTGCCAAAACCGGGCTGAGGCTTGCGGCGAGCGTTTCGACAAGGCGGGAAGCTGGGGGGCGAGATCGCAGCCAGGCTCGACACGGTTCCGTTTGCCTGAGTCACACCAATTTCTGGCTGCGACAGCTAACCGAGGCTGGAGGTCGGAAGAATCAGAAGCGACGGCCCTCTCGGTTGCATGCCAGTTCCGTTTTCGAGTAGCTACGCCCAATTGCATTTTGTCGTTATGCACAGCTCATTTGTGCAGCAGCGATCCGCGGTCGTTTGCTCTCCCTGCAGCTGCGAAGTGCTCACGCGTACTTTCAGCTCCCCCATGTAAATCGCTCCTAACATAAAGAAGCAAGAAGAGGAGACGCGATTGTTGCGGCGAGTTGGCACTAACCTCTTTCGCAGGGTTCCTATTCTTCTCTGGTCTTTATCCCCGCTCCAGCCAGCAGGGGCCTTCAGCGGCAACGCTTTGGCCCAATGCATTCAAGGTAAACGCGTTTCCGTTTTCCCCTCTTCCCTGCTTGGCCCACCGGGAAGGCCAGGGAGCAAGCGTCGCCGAGACGTTTCCGTAGCAAACATTAGATTGCCTATTCTCGCTAGCCAGTGCAGTCGGTGCAGGCGTGCCTCCGAAGAGAGCACATCTGGCCAACTCGAACTCAATTTTCGTCCAGCATTCCTTGAGGGGGTGCCGCCGAGTCCGGCGCCGGTTCTTACGGCGTTTTAGCACTGTTTTGTTTCTCGCTCGAGCTTGCTGGTGCGGCTGTATGCAGGAACCTTCGAGGTAAATTCACGAAAACCGACAGAAGTCGGTCGTGACTTGTTGACGCCAAGAACGACCACCTGTATCTTTCCGCCTCGCTCGCAAGATAACCGGCTGACGTCTGACACGACGACGTCAGCCGGCTGTCTTGAACAGCGTCTTCCGCGATTCGGCCACAAGCCGATAGCGGAAAACTGATATTTGACAATTTGGTTGTTTGGTAGTTGGCATCTAAATAAGAAGCAACTGCGACGCTTTGGGTGACGGACTCCGGTCTGTGATTCAAGGCAAGCAAATAGTT
>NZ_SJPW01000034.1 GCF_007860125.1 Rubripirellula tenax | reverse complement strand
GCTCGCAAAACATGTAGAGAAGCCGGAAATCACTTCGCCCGCTACTCGGAATCCGAATCTTCGCGACTGAAACTCGTAAGCTCACCCCGAGGAAATCGCACTCGGAGTGATTTCCGGACAGACACTAACTAACCCAATCGACCGATCTAGACGCTTGGCGGCGTGGGGGGTGGCAGGTCTTTGGACGGTTCTTAGCGGATGCTGGCTCTATTCGGTACTCAGCGGCGGCTAACATGGTTTTTACGCTAGGCCTTCGGCACACCTTCCCTCTTTGGCAACGCGGGCTGGCCTTGGTACAATTTCCGTAGTTCAGACATCGTTCGCTTCGTTATGGGCGGTGTCGTAAAAACCTTCCGTTGTCAGACATAGCCCAATTGATGTGACCGCAAAATATCGACTTCGGTACTTCTACGATTGGTCATGCCTGCCCCTTTGGTCGGCCAATGATGCGGCGCGTGCTGCCTTCGACTACGCGGTTGATCTCGCTGATCTACCTCTCTCCGACCAAACCGTCGCTCGTGTCCGTGAAATCTGCATTTGGCACGATACTGCGCTCAATCGCCATTATCCGCCCGACCCCGGCCCATGGGATGCTGACGAGTGCGATCGTTTCAATACCGCTGCCCGACAATTGCTGACTGACCTTCGATCGGAACTTGGCCCTGAGTTCGAGATCGTCGATGAATTCACCCCCGAAACACCCGTTTCGTGATTATGCGTTTTGGGGTGGAGGCCGTTTTGGCATTTCAATGTCTGACAACATGGTTTTTACGCTAGGCCTTCGGCACACCTTCGTTGGTAGGCAACGGGCGCTGGCATTGGTATAATTTCTCGTAATTCAAACTCCACCGCTTCGGTAACGGCGGTGTCGTAAAAACCTTCCGTTGCACGACCTCAGATTAATGGATGCACACGCAGAGGCCGAACTCTACAGCCTGCCCGAATCCGATGGCGGTCGTCGCTCGCCGTTCTCCTCTGGCTACCGGCCTTGCTTCCGCTTCGATGACGTTGACAATGGCGTCACCATTACGCTGCTTGACCGTTCCTCAATGGATGGCGGTGACACGGGGCTTGTTTCGCTATCATTCCATGCTCCGCTGCTTCAAGCTGGTCGCCTATTTGTTGGCGCGCAGTTTGGGATCGCCGAAGGCGCGCGGATCGTCGCACGTGGTACGATCACCGTAATTCACGACTCCTCGATGTTGGTTGGTTCGTCCTCGCCCCCAGCCTGACGACTTGCAAGTCTTCCGGCATGGACACCGTGTTGGTAGCGCGGCGGTCGTGCAACATGGTTTTTACGCTAGGCCTTCGGCACACCTTCGTTGGTAGGCAACGTGCGTTGGCATTGGCGGAATTTCTCGTGATTCAAACTTCACCGCTTCGGTAACGGCGGTGTCGTAAAAACCTTCCGTTGCACGACCTAGCCGAAAGGGATCGCATGTCACTCTCGTTTCGCCGACGCGACCGTGATGGCAATGTTCATCACTACCTCATCCCGTTCGATCCGCTGGCTGTCATCGCCTTGATTGGCATATCCGTGGGGTTTGCTCTGCCCGCACTCTTCGCTTTCCGCAACGTCGTCCATCATTCACCGGTAAACGTCGCGCTGGCGATTGGCTTTGCTCTTGCTGCCGGGTTTGGCTCGTTCGTCGTCGCCAAACTGTCCGTGATCCGTGGCGGGACTCTAATCTCGTTCGGCCCCAGATTGATGCCCGCAACGATGCGCCACCTCTACGTGTTCGGGTACGTCACCATGATTTGCGCTGGATTGCTTGCGGCTTTATTCGCAATGGTTGCCTGATTACCGCTTCACCGGTCGTGCAACATGGTTTTTACGCTAGGCCTTCGGCACACCTTCGTTGGTAGGCAACGGGCGCTGGCATTGGTACAATTTCTCGTGATTCAAACTCCACCGCTTCGTTTAGGGCGGTGTCGTAAAAACCTTCCGTTGTCCGCCCCAAGTATGTCCAGCTTCGACCTCGTCACAAACGAAATCTGCATTGGCGACCCCGTGATGGGGCTGGCCCGGTATGACATCTCGCTTCCCCCGGGTCGCTACTCGATCGGTTCTGGTGCGTTGGCACCACCGAGCGATGGCAAGCCGTTGATTGATCTCGATGGACCGTACATCTACATTCTGGACGCGTCCAAGGCGGATGCCTTTGACCGCGCATTTCACGAACTCGGCAACGAGTGCTCGTACAACATGATGGAAATGGAGGCTCGGCACGCTGATCTGGAGAATCGCGTGGGCGTGCAAATTGCGTTCTTCTGGGAACAATCACTTGCGGGTCGTAGCAGCGAGGGGCAGTATTCGCTTGACGTTTCCAAAGTCGTCCCTGCCGCGTAGGGGCGGACAACATGGTTTTTACGCTAGGCCTTCGGCACACCTTCGTTGGTAGGCAACGTGCGTCGGCATTGGTATAATCGTCCGGTGGTCAGACTCGCTCGCTTCGTTCAGGGCGGTGTCGTAAAAACCTTCCGTTAGCGGACGCTAGTTTTTCGTTGCGCGGGCGGGGCGCACGGATTGGAGACTGCCCTCGGAGCATTGACGTTGTTCGTTTCGGCGGCGCTTTGGTCGTTCGGCGATCCGACGTCCTCTCAGGTTGG
>NZ_SJPW01000033.1 GCF_007860125.1 Rubripirellula tenax | reverse complement strand
ATTGGGTCCGGGTGGTTTCGCGACGCAATTGTGCCGACGACAGTGGTTTCGAGATAGACCGTTTCCATCGCCACATTGTAAGCAATTCATACCCCGCACGCGAATTGCGTCCCTCCGTCGGCGAACGGCACCCGTCACTGGGCCGGGAGGGAAGAGTCAACCATTACGAAAACGCCCGCAAGCCCGGCTCCAGTGCACGGGATGGTTATTCGGTATTCTCTTGGCCGTTCCAACAACGGGAGGGAGTCAATTTGAGAATAGTTTGCGGCCTCCTTACTTTCGCGTCAGTTGTACCGGCCGTCTACGTCTAAACGCAAACAGAGAACCGCATGTCGCAACCAGCAAGAGCGATGAAGGCTCAGGAACCGCGGTTAAGTTTCCATTCACAATTATGGAGTTGCCGCCGCCAAGCACGTCCAATAGCGCAAATTTACCGAATGTTTCCGCTGCATCGAAACCGTAGAGACGAAACGTGCCGCTCGTCACGTTAGTAAATGCCGAGATGTCGATGTTTCGGTTAGCTTCTCCAAAATCGACGACCGAAGCGTCATCAAAAACGGAACTAAAACTAACTCCATCCGTGCTGAATTGTACGTCTATTTGTTTTGGCCCGTTTGAATCTCTACTGTATGCCAAATCCAGTGTTGTTAGATCGAAGGCATTGGTGGAAGTGAAGCCCCATTGAAAGTAATCATCCAAGTCTAGCGAAGAAGATGTTGTCCATTGTGATGCGGCATAAAAACCGTTGCTGAATGTCGTGGCATCAATTCCTGGCCCGCGAGCTAGATCGAGCCCAGTCACTCCAGTGCCTGTCGAACTTGCGGTCGAACCGAACCCGCCAGTGGGTCTGTACGAAACGATTAAATCAGCCGAGGCAGCCGTTGCAAAACAGAGTTGGAGAATGACTAAATAGCCTGCGAGTCTCATGAGATTTCCTTGGGTGATACTAGCGTAGGTGTGATTTTCAAAAGGTCGATAGCCAACAGTTACTAAAGCCGAATAACGATGGCGGTAACCCAGCCGCCGAGTTTGATGCTGATGTAAGTAACGACGCAATCGGCGGCTTGGGTTCACCGCTTGGTTATCTGGATTTTTCTAGATGATGTGACGATCAGGGAGTTTCTCAGCAGGTATCTTCGATCGAATATGATCGATCATCCATTGTCGCTGCACTTCGCTTAGTACTCCCTTGCGGGCTTCATCCATCAGCCAACCAGCGCCATATGAAAACTCTAAGACCTTTTCGCTGCCATGAAAGAGTTGAATCGAAATTTGATCGATCGGTTCTGTATCGATGAATGGACGCCATTTTGCATTGCCGTAGATTTTGCGCAAACCCTCGACAGTCTCGCGATCCGTAATCTCGTGCCCATTCGCGACAATTCGGTCTGCGTCCTTCATCGCCCGCATTACCGAGGGCTTGGGGAAAGGATTAAGAGCGGAGCAACCCGCAGCTAGAGTAATGGTGATTATCGCAATCCATCGCATGAGTTCAGTCCAGATAACGGCACGCGTCACCCGGTACGCGCGAAAGATTTTCCATTTCAAAACCGCCCAGCTCGCGTACTCGGGTGCACGCGATGGTTCCCCGCTCTTACAGGCTCAGAGCGACGGACGAAGTGCTAGGATCAGTCGTTTGATTTCCGTGAATGTATCAACGGGCATCCAGACTCCAAAGTCCCAGGTTACATCGTCTTGTCCGACTACAATGGCCATAACGTTGCCGTCGCAACGGGACCAGTGCGTGGGCGCGTTGAAACAAGTCCCGGCCGTGACGGCATGCTCATCCGGCACGACGGGCAATTCCTCACGATTGAGACGACCAATGTCATCAGCGGATAGCAGAACGTTGATTTCGTAGTTGTCTCCTTGGATTTTCACGCCAACAACGCTTTGGGTTCCAGTGAGTACGAGTTCAGCGACAACATCTGGACGTTTCACAAAGTTACAGCCTCTGTGCGAAGTTCAAGAGTGGAATCATCCCAGTCGGGGAACGGTACGGATCAGCGGGGACCGGGAGTAGAGCATCCATTCGCGAAAATTGACCACCGGTCCTCCGTTGCATCCGATGGTTACCCGCTTGGCGTCGCCGAGTCGCTCGCTTCAGGATTCATTCCGCCAACGCATCCCATTATTTTACGCGCTCGACGAGCAACGTATACGCACATAGTGCCGCCGGACGAGTGTGAAAAGAGCCAGAAATCGCACAAGTCGTCAAGATGTGCGCGAAACCCATCGCAAAGTACCACTGTATCGTCTCTGACCGATTGTTTTCGGTCGCAACACTCTGCTTCTAGCAGTCGATCCAAGTGTCTGCGGCGCAGTTCAAACGTTCGAGCCATTTCTTCGATCGATTGTGTCGAGTTTTCGCTCACGGAATGTAAGGACACAGTTCCTGCCTCAATCCCGGAGATCAGCTCGTCGCGATGACGAAAATCGACGTTCCGAAATTCGGCGACAAATCGAGCAAGGTCGGCGTTCAGGGAAGCACCCTCTGTCGGGTAACGGTTGCCGTCACCGAGCCGGAAGTGACGACTTTCCATCGTGAAAAATGCCGCAAGTCCGGCTTCGCGTGCACGGCATGGTTCCCCGTCATATACGTCTAAAGTAACTCATCCGCTGGGATACG
>NZ_SJPW01000032.1 GCF_007860125.1 Rubripirellula tenax | reverse complement strand
GGATTAAGGCGTTTGAATCGGCGAGCAACTAACGCAAGAGCCAAAAGACGCACCTAAAACCAAGCGTTGCAGCAATCGTTTGTGCAAGCAAACACGCGGAACATCTGCGGAGTCAGTCCGATAACGATAACGATCACGTGGCCGCCGCGAACGACTTACCACTTCAATAAACTCAACTCGGCGGCTCACGTGCATCGCCTGGTTCGCCGCCGGTAATGGATCAGAATGACGACAGCGTTAGGTGGGATTCATGCCAAATGTGGTCGGAAGATCCGAGTCGCCGTATGGTAGATTCAAGAATCGGCTGCGCCCATGCTCGTGCAGCTTCTGGGGCGGTGTCGTTCGGTGTAGGACCTTCCATCGCAACAAACCAAGTGCATGGTCGAAATTTGGAGATCACGAGAACCACAGCGAATCGTTGTCCATCTCGTGTCCCGTAGAAAATCCAATCAGGTTCATGTGGATCCATTGCTCGTTCAACAGTTGCCCCGGCAGTCTCGAGTGAATCCGCGAGTGCCAGGCGTATTGTCTCGCCAGCCTCGCTCCAAGACGAGGCGTCAGCGGAGTGTGGAGTAGTGAATGACAAGTAGAGGCCGGTCGAAGAATCCGTCATGTTGTTCAGTCGGCGAACGTCCGCGATGACCGAGTCGCGGCAATGTGGTTTCCACTTCAAAACGCCTTACCCGCGACTTCGGTCCATCGCCTGGTTCGCCGCATTCCATCATGCTCGGAGTTACGTCATTCGCCAGCGACTCGTGGACGATTCAAAGCACGAAAAGCTGTTCGGAATCCCAGGGCTGCAGCAAAAGCGAATGCAGCCCAGATAAGAACATTCAAAAGTATTTGATCGTAGGTCCATCCAGCAAGCGTGGGCACGAACAGCATCCAACAATAGAAAACTGAAACAATCACAAAATACACAGACGCGATCGACGTGAAGAACATTGCCGTTAGGCACGCGACCAATCGCACCCACGAAGTTCCTGTGGGAACAGTCAAATGTGTCGGCTGGTACGGATTCAGAGTCAATTGATTGTGATGATAGTTATGAAGCGTAAGATTGGTGATGAAGTCGTGCTGTAAGAGCACCCTGTCGGCGAACGGCGGACATCACGGGGCACGGAGAGTTGACTATCCATTGCGAAAAACGCTGCAAGCCGTGCTCCCGTGCATGTCATGGTTCGCCGCAATTCCTTAGCACGACCAATACGGCAAATAGCGTCACGAGAGATGATACAGTGGTCAGTGTACGGCGGGCAGCAAGCCAATGAAGATGCCCGCAAGTGAGAATCCAACAAACCCGTAGAACGCACCCAACTCCGCTGATCGTCGGGTCGCATAGATGTCGTACGCGAGGCTTGCTGAAGTGACGGGTACCGCTATGAACGCCAAAAGTAGCGATCCTAACGAGACGGCCATTCGCACATTGTCGGTGCTTGCAGCGGACGAACCAATGAACGCGGCGACGCTCGCCACTACGAGTGCTGTTAGCAGAAGAGATCGTATCGAGATTCGCATTGTCGTGTCGATCAACCAGTCGGCGAACGTTACCGATCACCGGGTCGGAAGTGTTGATGTTCCATTTGAAAAACGGCAGCAAGTCCGACTCCGGTGCATCGGATGGTTACACGACGAGTCCTGTTGACCGGTGACCGGTCGCCAGTTCGATCGACGCGACGAACCATTGTAGCCTACCGAAGTTAGACCGAGCAAGCTTGACAGAGCACGCCAATTTGAACGTTGACTGTGGATCATCGCACGAAGGACCGATGCGAGATCAATGAAACACCACGGGCACTGGCTGCGGAGTTGCGACCGCGCACCAATCTCGAGCATGAGCTGCCCCGCGTACCGACGACCGCGCATCTCGGCATCAATCGTCATTCCACCAATCACGAGCGTAGCCGACCGCGCACCAATCGACCGCGCATCTTTCGTCCGCGCCATCGAAGCAAAGTCAGAGCAACCACAAACAATCCGCCTTGCTCTCTATCGATTCGTGTAACGGCACGATTCACGGGGATCGCGCGAAAGATTGACCATTGCCAAACCGGCAGCCCGCGATCTCCCGTGCAATCGATGGTTCGTCGTGTCTTCATTTATTGAAGAGTGAGTGAAACGTAACGATGCCGACAGTTGATTTGCCGTCGAATCCATCAACCGATTCAGTGAGGATCAATCCGTTTTTCATGTCGGCGTGCACGAGGATTCTCGCAATGTATGTCGGGTTTCCTTTGATCGTTTTCTCCCCAGTATCTTTCCACGCAAGTCCAGATTCAAAGACGACAGCGCCCTTCGCACCCTGGATGACCATATGCATGTCGTCGCGCGGAAACTCTGCGCGAGTGTCAGAGTCATGCGATGGACCGACTGTCCGGAAGTTGACGATCACGGATTCGTCGAATGAACGTTTTTCGTAGGTGACATCAACAAGCATACGCTTGCCCAATTGGGAAACGTCCGAAACGTGAAAGGGATCGTCCAAGCCGACGGCTTCTTCCATTTGATATTCGTCATCGGGTTCGCCGATTTGATATTCGTCATTGAGTTCGCCTATTTGATATTCGTCATTCAGTTCAGCTGCCACTAGGGTTGGCGTGATCAACATCAACAGAGCTAGTGTTCGGATTAACATTTTGAAACCTCGCAGAAAGTGTAGTGTAGAAAAGAGTGGATTGTCGCAGTCGACGAACGGTAGGG
>NZ_SJPW01000031.1 GCF_007860125.1 Rubripirellula tenax | reverse complement strand
AAAAAGGGATCAATCCGTTGCACCGGAGACACGAAGGCTCAAATCAAGCTGCCAAACACCGCTCAAAAACCTGAATCATTCACCCGTCAGACGCGGGGCCGGTAGCTGGTGTTCCTGGAGATCCGCCAGTTTGGAGAGTGATGGTAGGGACGATAGCGGTACCAGAGGAATCGACGATACCGCCCGATTCATCAACGGTAAAGTATGGATCGCCCCTTCGCCATTCGGTACGAACGAAACGTCCATCCGGTCGTGGCCGCGCATGATATTGGTATCGTCCTGGAGATAGCCGACTCCATCGTTCGGCAATTCCGTCCGCTCGCGTCAAAAACTGTTCAAACCCGCCATCGCCGCCATCCGGGCCGATTAGCGTCATGCCAACGAAAACATCAGGCACGGGGTCGCCATTGTCAGCAGAGACAACCTTGACAAGCGGTGGCCCGTGCCGGTCCGCGTATTTGGCCAGTTGAGCATCGTATTGTTCGCCGGATGACCGCATCGACGTCGGGCGAGATTGGCGATTGTCGCAAGCAGGAAGCACCAAGACAGTGAGTACCGCGAACGATTTGAAACAACGTGATAACGATGCCATTGAGGTCAGTAGTAGCGTGGACATGAAAGATTTCAATCGGATAACGGCAGAATTCACGGGGGACGGGCGAAAGACTCGCAAGCAAACCATTAAACACGACTCCCGTCCTCCCGTGCAATTCATGGTTCGTCGCTCCGAGTGTCGTCTACATCACATTGTACGACAAATACATCATTCCGTCTTTGAAGTAGACTCGCAGTTGGCCACCGTTTGATGCCATTTCCGTTGCGTACGCCTCTGAGGGATCGGAGAAACCAAGCCTTTGCTCGTCATGTTCAATCTGCCCTCGATCGTATTCAACCAAGCCCCAGGGATGTTGAGAAACCCAAGCATCAAATTCAGCCGCAGTCATTTTGTAGGCGGCAAACAGGTGACCGAAAGACGGTTCGTAGTGTACGCAACCAGTAGCCGGCACCAGCGTGTTGCTGTCTTGATGCTGCCGAACGAACATCCTTCGATGGAAAATTGAGTTTGACGCAAACGTAAATGCAACTCCAAGCACGATCATTGCAGCAATTACCCAGCCTGCTGCGAAACGCTTGGCGAGCCGGATGATCAACACGGCGGTGAACGCAGCAACGAAGCTCCATGCTGTAAGCGTGAAGAAAACGTTGATGTAGGTTTCGCCAAGTCCCTGATACATATTTGTCGACGAACGTTACACATCACCGAGCCGGGAAAGTTGATGTTCCATTTGTAAAACCCCGCAAGCCCGGCTTCGGTGCATGTGATGGTTCTGCCTTCAGCCAGTACTTCGCAAAGTGTCCAGCACTAAGGAACATATGTGTTCTTCAAGCCAGAAGCAATCACGCCGCGCTCGGCCATGCTTCCAACCAAGATCAATTGCGGCATCTATGAACGCGATGGCCAATTCCTCGGTGCAATCTTCACGTTGTAGTGTGCAGTTGGTTGCCAACAGTTGGCCCTTGGGGTGTCCAGTGTTTTTGATCTTTAAGTGGAGTCCGCCCTTCGTGTCGGGATACCACGAAAACCGATTACCCCTGTGATCCAACAGACGCGGAAAACCGTGAAAGCAATCGTAAATGCGTTCGTCGGTGAGCCCAAAGTCTTGAGGCTCGTCAGAAATTGGGGGCCATCCATTCTCAAATGCGACGTCCAGCAAGCGTCGAACGATCGCTGGGGTGACATCGTTGTCATAGTGGCAACGGGCAAATAGCGACGGGCCATTTAAATCGTCATCTGCGACAATTGAAACGGTCTTCTGCCAAGGAGCGTCTTCGTCGTAGTGAAAACGCCAACGGAACACTTGGTCACCGACAGTGATTCGGTTTGATTTGCGTTTAGGTGCAGACATAAATTCAGTGGCAGAACGCCCCGCATCACCGGGCGGGGAGTGTAAAGTGTGCCATTTGAAAACGGTCGCAAGCCCCGCTCCGGTGCATGTGCTGGTTATCCGCCGTCATGGTGTATCCATCGTGTAGCGAATGTCGTTGTTTGCGCACCATTGCAAGATTGCTTTGCGCTCGTGTCCAGCCTGATATTCGTACCAAGATTCGAGCAATCCATTCCGGTCAAGCAAGTCCTTGAATCGACGGAAAGCACCACGTCCACCAAATGCGTCGCGAACATCATCGAGCAATGCCGGTGCAATCTCGGATGCAAATTGAACCGCAAGTTGCGATCCCAGGCCAAAGTCTCGTGTGTCGGGTATAGCGACGTAGCGCGTTGTGTCGTCGAAGTCGTCAGGTTCGTCGTCGGAGTCGCCAAGCATCGAGAAGTAAAGTGAGCTGCCCGTATGGCGGTCGAGGTAGGCGTCATTCGAGCGATCATCGAAGTTTGCGTAGTCAAACGCCATTTCGATGGTGTCGAAGGCGAATACAACGTTCGGTGTTGTCATCGAAAGCAGGTCACGTAGCGGAAACGAGGTGAGCGGATTTCAGTCGGATAACGTTGGCCGTCACCGAGGACGGACGGTTGATTTTCCATTCGTAAAACCGCGCAAGCCGTCCTTCGGTGCACGGCTTGGTTACCCGCCGTTTTCAACGACGGTATAGGTGTAGTCAATAGCTAGTGTCTGTCCGGAAATCACTCCGAGTGCGATTTCCTCGGGGTGAGCTTACGAGTTTCAGTCGCGAAGATTCGGATTCCGAGTAGCGGGCGAAGTGATTTCCGGCTTCTCTACATGTTTTGCGAGC
>NZ_SJPW01000030.1 GCF_007860125.1 Rubripirellula tenax | reverse complement strand
GAAGCCAGCGACTTGGGCAGCGTTTGGGATCGAGCCCTTCGCGGTGCATGACATTCGCTGGCGACCTTAACAATAGTAAAACTTAGCTCTGGTCGATGAAGCCGGAGTTTCCGGTGTCGGCCACCGGAGCAGCGAACGCATGCTCTCAACGAAACTAAATTTGAGTCCTGGAGCCTTTTCTTGTTCGACGACGACCTCAACCCCTGGAGCAATCTCAAACGATGGGAACGTCGCCCAATCCGCGACCGCATCGACAACTCGAAAGAACGCTTTGCTTGGTGGGTGCTAGCCAAGTGGCTCATCGTCGCCGGCTGCAGTGTCGCTATCTCGCTTCCGTGGCTGTTTGTTTTCTATCGTTCATTACGCAAGCTAGACTGAACATTGAACGGCATCCTCATAAAACGCGTACGGCACATATCTGGTTCTGATAGCTCCACGAAACAGCGGAGAAAACCGCGTTCACTAATGACTGCACTTTAGGGGAACGTTCGTCGCTTTGGGATTGATATAGCCACAAAAAAGGCTCGCGTGGAGAATGGAGGTTCTCACACCACACCAGTCACCACGGAGCCAAGGATGGCAAATCGTAATCCCAAGGGTCGCCCGCCACAACCTCAACATGCAGGCAAGTCCAAGCCGTCTCGGCACGACAAACGGAAACGACTCGGCAAGCACAATCCGAATCGACAGTACACGGTCGGTGCCAATGTCCCACTCACCGGAACCGTTGCTAACATGGCCGCCGCAATGAGCCGGTTGCTCGACAGTCGCATGGCCTTTCGATTGCCCATCGTGATCGCGGGTGCGATGCTCGCCGGCGGTCGCCGTACGGCGGCAAGTTGGTTTCGCTGCGCGGGTGTCAAGGAGGACTGGGATCGATTCTACGATCTGCTCCAGTCGATCGGGAAGAACGCCAGCGAGTTGATGCTGCCAATACTGATCGTCGTACTCAAGCAGTTTGATCCTGGTGAAGGCGGCTTCTGGAAGATGGCGATCGACGACTCGCCGACCAAGCGTTTCGGTCCCTGTGTCGAAGCGGCCAACATTCATCACAACCCGACACCAGGGCCAGGCGACGGAGACTGGCTCTACGGTCACAACTGGGTCTGCTTGGCGATGCTGTTGAGCCATCCGATTTTCGGTGTCATCGCCCTGCCGCTGCGGTCTCTTCTGTACGTTCGTAAGATCGACATCGACAAGCTGAAGGAGCGTTATGGCTGGGAATTTCGCACCAAGCACCAGCTCGCTTTGGAATTGTTGCACCATGTGATCGGACTGCTTCGAGCCTCGGGCAGCAAGGCTGGTATCGCCGTTGTGTTTGATGGCGCCTACGCGGCTGCCGAATTGATCCGACCGTTGATGGCCGAAGGCGTGGTGGTGGTAACTCGGCTTCGTCGTGATGCGAAGTTGTTTGATGTTCCGGTGAACAATGCGGGTCGACGGGGTCGGCCTCGCAAGTATGGAAAGAATCGCATCAGTTTGGCCAAACGTGCGTGTCATCGTGACGGTTGGCAAACCATTTGCTATGCGTGCCGCGGTGTGATGGCCGAAGGTCGTTACAAAACGTTCTTGGCGACTAGCCATGTCGTTGGTGGCGCAGTGCGTGTGGTGTTGGTGGAACATGCGCGAGGCAATTGGGCTGCATACATCAGCACTGAGCCGGCCATGAGCGTCGATGCGATTTTGCAGTTGGTGTCGGACCGCTGGGCAATCGAGGAACAGTTTCACGATGTCAAAGAAGTCTGGGGCGCCGGTGAGCAGCAAGTTCGAAACGTCTGGTCGAGCATCGGCTGTTGGAACCTCTGTGGCTGGCTGTACGGGCTGGTCGAGTTGGCATGTTGGGACGAGACTGCGGAACAATTGGTTGATCGTCGCGACCGTCCGTGGGACAATCCATCTCGTCGTCCGTCGCATGCTGATCGTCGCAGGCGAATTGCCCGCGAAATGCTGCGAAGTGAATTTTTGAGCGATCTGCAAAACGCCGCCGACCAAGCAAAAATCCGCGACCGACTTGAACGCCTACTATTCTTGGCCGCCTGACGAAAACTCTTATCCTCACAACTCACCTAAAGTGCAGCTAATGAGGAAAGCAAAACGAAGGCCCTAAGCTTGATCGGGAAATCCTAATGGGCATCCGTTCTCTTCCGCTCGCGTGGCCCACCGAATGCCTTCGGTGGCGCGAGATGCACTCTTAGCTCAGTCTGTTTGTCTTGGGGTATCAGCGAAAACAATGGCCAAGAAACAAATTCGTGAACGAACCTGCGTCTCGAAGAAGCGTTGAAATGTTCATCGCCTGCAACTACGGCAATGACCTCATCGAAACGCTGCAAAAGCACAAGGCAGCAAACACGATGACGAGAACTATGCTCCTGGTACTCCTCGAGCTTGGCAATGTCAGCTTTCGTTAGCTTCTTGCCACTGTGAAGTTTTACTTGGCAGAGATTTATGTAGGCGATGGTTTTGTCGCTCTCATTGTCGTTCTTTGTGGCAAGTTGTAGTACTCTCTTCGCATGGCCATACAGTTTTTTCTCAATAAGCGTAAGTGAAACGTTGTTCAATAGTCCACCAATACTATCCAATGCCTCATGAGTCTCAATCGAGCTGAATAGCTCTTCAAATGCCTCGTCGTCATTGCCGTCTATGCAACACCGCAATGCAGTAGTCAACGAAGATTCGAGCCTCCAGTATTCGCGTGTTTCAAGAAACGCGCTGGTCATCGCCGTTGCCGCCTTGGCGAACTCCCGCTTTTTATAGTGAACGTTACACCTCATTTCGTGAGTAACGAACTCATCCTGCTTCGCCTGCATAAGTTTGTCGCAGAACTTCCGAATGTCGTCAGGGTGTGGTCTCTTCAGGGCGCAGTTTGACGGTTGATTGAGGTGCGTCGGTTTCGCGGCATTGCGTAACCTCGGATTGGTGTTTCAGAACAAGGGCGTCCCGCGTCACACTGATGTTGCAAAACAAAAA
>NZ_SJPW01000029.1 GCF_007860125.1 Rubripirellula tenax | reverse complement strand
GCGTGTGTTCGATCAATTCACCGAACGTTTCGTGAAGCGATTCGGTCCGGTAAGGTTGCGACACATTCGGTTCACGATCGATGTCACGAACGTCGCGTCACAACTCCAAGGTTTAGTACCGATAACGGTTGGCATCACCGGGTGGCGGCGAACGTCGTGATTTCGAGAAAACCGCACCACCGCCACTCCGGTGCATGCCGTGGTTATCCCATTGCATTGGATCGAGCATTGAATCAGCGTTGGGCAGTTGTGACCACCGTTCCACAGAATAGCGGGCGTTGTGTCGGTCGGCAAGTTTCGAGCGTTGCCGACCGTCAGCGGGTCGGGCACGGCGACCGAAGGGAGCCGAAACGCGGACTCTCTCGCCAATGGCGAGGCCCGGTGGGAGAAGACAAATGGAGCCATTGGCGAGAGTGTCCGCGTTTCGGCAGCTTGCAGCGGAGCAAACCATTCCAATGCCAGACAAACCGCAAGCGTCGGGCATGGGGAAACGTTGGCAGCAACTTGGAGAACGTGGCGTTCCGCATCGCCGGAAAAAATAGATCAGCGCGACCAAGAGATTTTCCGGCGATGCGGTACGTCACGTTCGGACGTGATTTCGAGTCAAGCGTTTAACGAAAAGTCGGCCGGCATCCCCGGCAGTCGAGCGTTGCCGATCGAACCGCAACGAAGCAGGATCAGCCGGCACCTCCGCGCATTAGTTGGGATAACGTTACGCATCAGCGGGCCGGGAAGGTTGATGTTCCATTTGTGAAAACTCGCAAGCCCGGCTCCGTTGCATGCGATGGTTATCCGCCGTTTGGCGTTATCCGCAGGACCAATAGTAGTCAGTGGGAAGTGTCAAGTATTGTCGGTCACAGTCGTCGCATTCAACAAGTAGGGCATCAATCTTGTTCTGCGTTCGGCCGACAGCGTTAGCGACAGCGGGAAAGCGTGCAGAGAACAGAAAGCTGGATCGTGCAAGGCAGTCACGTAGTCCGGGGGTTTCGTCGATGATTTGGTCCACGGCAGCAGGGTCGTCATGCCCCGATCCAATACTTTTGGTTTTGGAGATGATGAGTCGATTCTTGGTACCAGGGTAATTGCGGATGATTCGGTCGATCGCCTTGAGATGTGTAAGTTCGTTGTGAAGCTGGTGATACGAGGTTGCGTCGAGCAAGTACTGCTTGCAGTCGTCGTGCATAGAGTCAAATGTGTACGAACGATCGCACCGCGGGCACGTTGCGGTCACAGGAACCGGCATTCGTTCGACGGAAGGGCAGAATATCGTCATTGTTCAGTCGGATAACGGTTCGGTTCAGCGGGTGGCGGGTGAAGACTTGCAAGCAAACGAAAACGCCGACCACCGCCACTCCGTTGCAACCGTTGGTTATCCGCGATTGTGGACACGAGGCGGACCGCCAGCGGGTATGGGCCGCGCGAGCGGAAAACAACGACGGGACGTCGGCAGCCCAGCGAACTAAGCGGCATCGGCAGCGTCCGTTGCAGTCGGAATGCCGCTGCGAAATTCAACAGCGAGCAATATGCACGCAGCGATTGTTGCCAGCACGTTCTGCTCAATCAGTCCGAGTGCGACGAGCGAAGCAGACGCGAACAAGACGCCGGCGTGTCGATACCCCAAAAAACGAGCGGGCAGCAACGACCGAAAGGCAATCGCAACTAACAGCGATACGGCGAAAAGCGTTGCAAGATAGATCATTAAGGTGACTCAGTGGTACTAAGGAAGCGTCTGAATCGCTAACCACGATTGAGAGGATTTCAGTCGGATAACGTCTCACATCACCGGGTGGCGGCGATTGACGTGATTCCAAAGAAACGTGACCACCGCCACTCCGGTGCATGTGTTTGTTATCGGCATTTATGAACGGGCATTGGTCGAGCATCGGGCAGCGGTTGCCACGCCGCCACAGTTTAGCGGGACTTGGTTCACGCGGCAAGCAATTGGGCGTTGNCCGGGTCGGCAGTAAAACGGCAATTGTCATCCGACAGTGCTTGTTGACGGTAAACGAAGGATCAAAAGCGTTGTCGCTTGATCAGCAAACGAAAACAGCGAACACGTTCAAGAATTGCGAGCGGCTTGGAGGGAGGAAATCGCAAACGGAGGATNAATGCGTTTGACTCGCAAATTCGCTAACGCGAATGCCGAACGACAAATTTCCAATCAGGCGTTGCAGCAATCGCTAGTGCGAGCGAACGCGTGAAACACCCGAGACGTCAGTCCGATAACGGTTGACATCACCGGGTGGCGGCGAACGATTTGCAAGCAGACAAAAACGGCAACCACCGCCACTCCGGTGCATGTCTTGGTTATCCGTCTATCTGAAGATCAACGCTGATTAGCAACCAAACTAGTTGAAAGGATCAGCATCGCCAACAGCGTCCTGGAATGGGTTGTCTTCTTGCAATCCAGGCGTGGCTGCCCCGATTTCAATAGGATCTCCACCAGCGTTGTGCCAGGATGTAGTGCAGCCATCGGGTGTCAGCGTCGAAATACCCCGAAAACCAGACCCCGTCCATGTGTTGGAGAAGCCATTGCCGAGTGTGAAATCTAAGGTTTCGGCACTTTGTTGAATTTGATTATCCTGCGTGGCAGCACCAATCCAGTAACCAGATGCAAAGGCGAGCATCGACGAAAGCGTTGATGCTATCAAAATTGTGGGCCACTGTTTGTTGGGCATATGCGTTCTTTCAGTCGGATAACGGTAGGGTTTTGCGGGCCGGGACGCTTGACTTGCAAGCAAAAAACTCCACCCGCAAGCCCGGCTCCGTAACAACCCATGGTTATCGGTTAATGAAAACAGTATT
Source organism: Rubripirellula tenax (assembly GCF_007860125.1). Taxonomy (NCBI): domain Bacteria; kingdom Pseudomonadati; phylum Planctomycetota; class Planctomycetia; order Pirellulales; family Pirellulaceae; genus Rubripirellula; species Rubripirellula tenax. Next base: position 513 of record NZ_SJPW01000029.1, on the reverse strand, counting down.
TGGAGGGAACTCTGGAAAGTGCATCCATATTCCCGTGCACACAGTTTGAAGCTCGTCAATGTCGGGCCCAAAATCAAGCAGAACGCCGTTCGTCATCTGATATACCTCGCGTTCACACCAAATCGCCGTTCGGTAGTTAGCCTTCACATCAGAGAGGTGCTTGGTTATCTCGAGTCTTGTCTGCGGTTCGTTACGCGCAAAAACCCAGGGATCAATCGTAATACGACGATTTTGAAAATGCTGGCAGTTGGAAAAAGCCAAAGAGTCATTCATAAGATACATCGCGATGCCTTCATGGAACGCAAGTTCGTAGCAACCGAAGCGGTAAACCGTTGCCCCAGATGTAAGATCGTCAACAGAAGTTGGCTCACCAAGCACTTCAGTTACATCCGATTCGCGAAGGTCGCTTGGGATACCTGTAGAGCCCTCGCCTATGAGCAGATCGCGAAGCGAGATTGTTCGAGCGTTTATATCCAGATTCTCGCTAATACGAATTGATTCCGATAACGGTTG
>NZ_SJPW01000028.1 GCF_007860125.1 Rubripirellula tenax | reverse complement strand
CATCACGTAGCTTCTTGATGATCTGTTCGGGTGAATGTCGTCGTCGTTTCTTGCTCATGGAAAATCCTTCGCCGGAATTGGCTCTAGACTTTCATAACCCCTGGATCAGGTTTTGGGGAGCATTCCACCTGCAATCGCATCTTTGGATCTACGATGATGTGGGCATGAGTCCCCAGGATTGTCATCATCACCTCATGATCGAAGCATTGTTGCATCTTGATCCGACCATGAAAATCAGCGAGATCGGATTCGATCGCACCGATGCCATCATCATCGGAACTCCCGAGGCGATCGACGCTTGGCACCATCTGATGGTCGGCATGAATCGGTTGTTCATCGCCGCAGGTTTGGCCCCGCGAACGATGGCCGCCGTCGCCGGAAAGGTCATCGAAGAAGCCTGGCCGCGCCGCAAATCACCTCGCTAGTCTTCGACTTGTTGCACGGTTTCGCCGCTGCAACGACGAATCGACGGAGTTGTCGTGACAAGAATTCGCGGGGAGCAATGGCTACAGTGTGCAACGGTTACAGTGTTGTGGATGACCGGCCGATCACGAATCCATCACAAGGTATATCGATGCAGACAACCAACGTAGCGTCCCAACCGTTGGACAAATCTTGGAATCCGACAATTACGGCGGCGCTGATTACGGTTCTATGGACAACATCGGCACACTGCGACGCGCCTGCGCAATCGGTTCGACTGTGGTCCGGCCACGCCCCCGGCGAGACTAGCGCCGAACTGGGAACGCAACTCGACAAAGGGGACTCCATCACCCGAATCAAAAACACTACCGCGCCGACTTTGGATGTCTTTCTCGCCGAACATCCCAATGGAACCGCAGTGGTCGTGTTGCCCGGTGGCGGATTCGGATATGTGGTCACTGATCTTGAAGGCAGCGAAGCGGCGGCTTTCCTGAACGCAATGGGAGTCTCCGTTTTTGTGCTGCGCTATCGAACCGGCGACAATCAACGCGACAACGTTTGGCAAAAACCGGTGCAAGACGCCCAACGCGCCATTCGCACGATTCGCGCAAACGCGTCGAAGTGGTCGATCGATCAAGACAGGGTAGGCGTGCTTGGCTTTTCGGCAGGAGGTCAGGCGTCCGCTTTTTTGTTGACGGCCAAGGAAGCCATGTACGAATCGACGGATCCGATCGACGAAAATTTGTGGTGTCCCAATTTTGGGACTCTCGTATATCCGTGGCGATTGCTGAATGAATCCGGAAGGCTGAAACATGGCATCGAAGTCACAGAATCGACGCCAAAGACCATCATCATTCACACGCACGATGACCCAGCCGCCGACTCACTTGGAAGTGTTGCGTTTGATACCAAGCTAAAAAAGCACAACGTCGATGCCGAACTTCACATCTACCGAACCGGCGGCCACGGATATGGCCTGCGTCGGCGCGAAGATAGCGTGATCGATCAGTGGCCAGCGATTGTCAGCGATTGGTTGCGACTTCAAGGACTTGCTTCGGCGTCCAAGTGATCGTTCTCAATCACCACTGCGATATTGAATGCGGGCTTTGATCGCGAAACCGAACAGAACCGCCGCGCCGACCAACATCACCCCTGACAATACGTCCGCTGCAATCGGTCGGGGAGAAATGAACGACATCGCACTGGTGCTGAGTCCTTGAAAACCAAGAAGCGAACCGATACCGAAAAAAATCCATGAAGCTGCATAGCGATTATTTCGCGGCGGTGTCACCTGGCGTTGCGATTCGTGCCCCGGCGGTGGCTGGTAAGGATTGGGATCGTCCATTGGCTCTCGGAAGCTCGCGTCTTCATCGAATTCAGATCTCAGCATCTTGCGGTGCTCGTAGCGAACCTAAAAAGTCGATCAGCATTGCTTGCTGTTGCGCGTTCATCGCCTGGAATCGTTTTTTCGACGTGCTGGCATCCCCGTCATGTCGAAGCACCGCCTCGACAAGCGTCGCCGATTTTCCATCGTGAAAATAGGGCGCCGAATCGGCAACACCCCAAAGCGGCGGCGTTTTCCATTGTGACAGCGCAGGAACATCGTTGGGCCGAGGAACCACTTTCCCCGTCGTCTGCGCTGGCGTTAGCGAATCACCACCGAAGTAATACCCGCCGCCACCTCGGGGCAATTTCAATTCCAGCGAATAGAGTTGGAAGTCGCTGTAGATACCTTTCGCGGGACCGACATCCTTGCAGTGACACTCGTTGCAGGCCGCTTCGTTGAAGAATCGCTCACCTTGAACAACCTTTTCACGCTCTCGCGGATCGGTCGGAATGATTTGTTTCGGCGCAGGCAAACTGCGAATGAAAGAAACCAGTTCGTGCAATTGATCGTCCGTCATATCCAGCGCCGCGTCACTGTCTTCGCAGTGATGTCTGGGCAAGGGTTGCGAATTCACTGGGTTGGTGAGCCCCAGTTCCATCGCACAGGCCGATGCCACGAAATCGCGTAACGAGACAAACTGTCCCTTCCACCCAAATTTGCCGCTGCGCCCAAACGAGTGACTGCGGACCTTTCCGCCTTTGTTATGAGAAAACTTGCCGTTGAAATTGTCAGACAACGTCGATCCGAATCGACCGGCGCTGGCCAGCGCGATCTCATATTCCGTAACCTGGTCCATCAAGCCGACGCCAAACAGAGCAGGTGAATTGATTTCTTCAAAATGAAGAACCGGAATATCAATCAATTCCGCCGTTCCGTTTCGACCATCTACCCTGGCCCCGCCACGAATCGGCGGAAAACAAATTCCTGTCGTCTCTTCCGTCTCTTGATACTCCGGCCGCGTTGCTGACTTATGCACGACATGGCTAACAACGTGGGCGCGACTCGAATCCGGATCCGCCTCAAACGCCAACACATTACTCTCGAGTCCACCGGCGCCACCAACTCCACCCTGCGAATGGCATGCGACGCAAGACGCGGCATTGAAAACGGGACCGAGTCCATCGCCACCGTCGCACATCGGATCATCGGCTACCCATTCATGAAGAAACAATTCCCGTCCCGCTGCAATATCCTCGGGAGTCACTTTCCTTTCCGCGAAGCAGATCCAATACGCCCATCCGATCAAGGCAATGGAAAGAGACCCGACGCTGACGATCCGCCGCCGACTCGAAATGAGCGATTTCATGGAACAGCCCTTAAGAAATGATGACAAGACCTCCCAAGATAAGGGACAAGGATGGGCATTGTCAAAATTAGGTCACACCTCGTGGCCCCGCGACTCCGTTTGCAGGGTGTGCCCCGTTTTCCAAATGAACTGCTTTGCAGTTCCCATCCCACGACGGCGTCGCGGGTCCACATCGGGTAACCGGTTTTCGCTCTGCGATTCTGTGCGCGCACGAAAAAACCCGCTCTGGCAGGCGACGCGCCAGAGCGGGTTCTTCGTTGATGTTTGGTGATGAAGTCTCGACCGAAGTCGATGTTTTCTGTTGAGTTGTTTGGAGAGTCATTTT
>NZ_SJPW01000027.1 GCF_007860125.1 Rubripirellula tenax | reverse complement strand
ATGGACAGGTCACGGCGTTGGACGCCTTGATCGGAATCAACTTCCTCGGACAAACCGCTGCGTCGTCCGAACTGTGGGGTTTCTCAGAACGCCAGTCGTCGGCGTTCTTCTATGACGTCAGCGGTGACGGCCAAGTCACGGCCCTGGACAGCCTGCGAATCATCAACAAGCTGGGACGCTCGTCGGGCCAAGAAGCTGAAGTGATCGCCATTGCACAACAGGACTCGCTATCGGACCGCGACGATGAATTGGATTGGGTTTCCGATCGTCCACTGCAACAAGACCGCCTCGTTGATCTGGCGCTCAGTAACTGGCGTCGAGAATAATGACCCGTTGCTAGTGGGGTAGTCGAAGCTCTTTACGGTCAAGTCCGATTCGCTTCTAGCTCGTTGCAGTTCGAAATCTCTCTAAGCCAGGATTAACCCGGAAAGCCAATGTCCCGTCTCCATCACTTTGCTTCCGATCTGTGGTCGCGTCGATCCAAGTCTCGTCAGCGCCGCACTTCAGACGAACGGCGTCGCCTGCGTTTGTTCGAGACTCTCGAGGCACGTGTGGTAATGACGGCGGTGGCTTGGTATCCGCTTGATGAAACGTCCGGCGTGGTGGCGACGGATGCCACAGGGAATGGCAATCATGGCACGGTCACCGGTGGTGCGTGGGGGGATGGCCAACTTGATGGAGCTATCGAATTCAATGTCGATGGCAATATCTCTGTACCGGTCTCTACGTTTGATACGATCGGCCAAGAAGTGACGTTCGCGTTTTGGGCCTATGGGGGAGACACGCAACCGACCAACGACAGCATTCTTTACGGAGTCAATTCGTCGGGAGGTAGAGCCTTCAATGTCCACCTTCCGTTTAGCAACGGCGCAGTCTACTGGGACGCCGGGAACGATGCGGGGTACGACCGGATCAATAAGGTCGCCGATCCCCTGGTGTATAAAGACTCGTGGCATCATTGGGCGTTTACCAAGAACGCGACCACCGGCACGATGACCATCTACCTTGATGGCCAATCATGGGCGTCGGCTACCGGCAAAACCAAGGCGATGGCCGGCATCACCGCCTTTACATTCGGCGCAAACACGAATGGCTCGGAAGGCTATGACGGTCGGTTGGATGATGTTCGCATCTACGACACCGAACTGACCGCAGTCGATGTGTTGGATCTGTACACGAACACCACGTCGCCGAACACCGAAGAAGTATTGGCGACCAACAACACGCTGGCCGCCAGCGAAAACGCCACGACCGTCATCACGTCGGCAGACCTGCAGTCGACCGACGCCGAACAGTCCGCGGCGGAGTTGACGTACACGGTGACTAGCCTGCCTGGAAGTGGGACACTGCTTCGCGGCGGGACAGCACTTGGTATCTATGACACGTTTACACAGGCCGACATCGACAACAACCTTGTGTCCTACGATCACAATGGCTCGTCAATCGTGGATAGTTTTTCGTTTGCTGTGAATGACGGTTTTGGAAGCGTCACCAGCGACTCGTTTACGATCCTACTGCCCAACGACGGCACGGTCAGCAGCCTGGCCGAATTGCGAGTCTTTGCGGGCCTTTCAAACGTGACGGTCACGATGGCCCCCGGTGTATACTGGATCGATGGTGATCGGCCAGACGCCACGTACTTGAACTTTAGCGGGGCCAACAGCACGTTCAATCTCGGGCAAGCCGAATTCCGGATCGACACGCGCAACATTGCCGGCTATCGCGACGAATCGGGGGCCACCGCTAGCTTCGATGTCATGCGGATTAGCGGTGACAACGTGATTGTTAATGGGCTGAAATTGTACGGGCAAGACGTCGACTTGGACACGGACCCTGGTGCTCGGCGGTACCCCAACAGGTCGGCAACCTATTTCAATATCACCGGCAGCAACGTTGAACTCAACAACGCCCACATCATCACCGCGGGATCGAACCCGTACGGCTACGGCGACGCCTTCGGCAAAGGCGCGCCACCCTCTTGCCGCGACTTGCCAGCGGGTGATGGCGGATGCGCCTACATCGGCCACAACAAGACATCGGGTGTGCTACTGAACGGATGGGGATCGAATGCCAAGATCGACGGACTGGACTTGGACATGTTTACTTTCGGACATGGTGTCTTCGTTCAAGGTTACGACGACATCGAGATCCGGAACACAACCGTTACCGGTCAGATGTTCAGCAGTAACGATGTCATCAATCACCCGGTGTACCAAGAATACGGCTTCACGGCCTGGGGCAGCCAGATGCACGCCGACATCCTGATCTCGGGCAGCGAGGACGGCATACGCTATTACGGCGACGGCGATTCGCTTCCGTGGTCCGAGGGGCTCGTCCTCGAAAACGTCGTCGTGACCAACATGCGAGAAGCGTTCTCGTTGATCGCTGCTCGGGGTGTTGTCACCGTCGACAACGCGTCGGCTTTTGGCAGCGAGGTTGGATTCGAACCGGGCCAGGGAACCGTGATCACCAATTCGCGAGGCGACACAACCAACGGGCCGCTGCTGTTTTATCGCCGCGACTACGTCAATGACACCAATGTTGAATTGGAGTTGGTGGGCAATGTTCCTCAGGTCGGTCGGACTAAGGACATTGCCTACATCAATGGCACCAACAATGTCGTGACGTTGACCAGTAACATCGATCCGGGCCTGCTGCCGGCGGATGCGTACGTGCGAGTGGGGCAACGGTTCAACGAATGGCGTAAGAACCCCGGTGATGTCGATGACACGAGCTTGCCGGCCGATGGAGTGACCGTCAACAATTTGACGGGTCAGATCACAGTGCTGGGAACCAACGGCGACGACGTTGGCGGATTCTCGAGTGCCGGTACGATCAATCGAGGTGACGGCAATCACTACGACGGTTTCACGTTGGTGCTAAGTGGAACACGGATGACGGCGAAAGATTCGCAGGCCATGGGCAACAACGGTTCTTTGGCCGTTGGAACGCTGGCGTCGAACGGATCGATCGTTTTTGACGGAGCCACGCTCGAATTGAACCCCGGTGTTCGTATCAGCAACGAGATGCTGACCATCACCGGCGACGGCGTTGACGGCAAAGGCGCGTTGTACACTGACGGCCAGGCCGGCAGTGGCACGCGATTCGGCAGCTCAAATGGCAGTGATGAATCCACGATCGTCCTCGACGGTGACGCATCGATCGGTGTTGGGGTCGCTGGCAATCAGATGCTTGTCGGCAGTATCCAAGGTGCGGGCAATCTGACCAAGCTTGGACCGGGCACGCTATCGATGGAAAAGTCCAGCACGCTGGATGGCGATTTGATTGTTGCGGAAGGTGGTGTGGTGGCGAGAAACGGAGTGGTCAATCGCGATCTGACCTTGATGGCGGGCACATCTATCAAGGCAATCGGCAACATGCTCAATACACCCACCGGAGTGATCCACAACGATGGGACGTTGGACTTGAACGGCCGGACCGGCGAAAATATCACAAGTGGAACGATCGGCACGCTCATGGGCACTGGTCAAATCACATCTAGCAACACGACCGCTGGGGCCGGTAGCACACTCAACATTGCCGGTGAAAGCGGTGCTGGTAATTACAGCGGGTCCATCGACGGTTACGTCAGCCTGGTCAAGTCCGGTCAGAGCTTGCAAACGCTCGGCGGCAACCTGACCCACACCGGCACAACCACCGTGGCCGGTGGCACCCTGCGAATCGACGGCACGCACACCGGTGGCGGCGTCTACACCGTGGACTCAAGTGCCACCCTGGGCGGCACCGGATCGATCGGCTCGGCCGTCACCGTGAACTCGGGCGGACACC
>NZ_SJPW01000026.1 GCF_007860125.1 Rubripirellula tenax | reverse complement strand
AAACCGCTGCGTCGTCCGAACTGTGGGGTTTCTCAGAACGCCAGTCGTCGGCGTTCTTCTATGACGTCAGCGGTGATGGCCGGGTGACCGCCCTGGACAGTCTGCAGATCATCAACAAGCTGGGACGCTCGTCGAGTCAGCAAGCTGAAATGAGCGCCATTGACCAGCAAGACTCACTATCGGACCGCGACGATGAATTGGATTGGGTTTCCGATCAACCGTTGCAGCAAGACGGCCTCGTTGATTTAGCTCTCAGCACTTGGAGTCAAGAAAAATCTTGATAAATCGCTCATGGAACGATCGTTGCTCTGCAGCGGAAAGTCCTTCAATCCACTGTCGGCCCATTCTTTTCTCCTCCAAATCCGTCAATTTCTTTCTAAGAACTTCGGTCAGCGGTGGCATCTATTTACAATTGACGAGTTCCCCTTTTTCGAGATCGAGCCTAAAATACCAGCCGAAATTCTCCGCCAATCACAGCAAATTCACTCCCCCTCGACATGCCTACCCAACACCGGCTGGCAGGTCATCCTAGCGATTCAACCACATTCAATATTGGGGTTGGCCTAGTCGCAATGTTGGCTTCCAGCTTGCAACTGCCGCGGTCGGATGATTGGCAGGCATGATGCCTTCCCCACGTTTTTATCTTACCGAAGCACAAGGCATGAAAATGCCGAATCAACTCGTCTCAAGCGACTGTCCCTACGAACCAAGATTGTCAGTATGTCAATGCGGAGAAAGCCACACTCAAAGAACCTCGGACGTAGGCGTCTATTGGTCGAGCAGCTTGAGTCCAGACGCCTTCTTACGGTGAACTTGGCACAATTCCAACCGACGTTCGCCGATTCAATTGGCTCTGGCAGCCTCAATGAAGCGACCGATGGGATTGTCTCAAACGACTCACGGTTGGTAACTCAAGACAGCACCAGTCCGCATTGGGTCGAAGTTCGGTTGCAAGCGCCGTATCCGGTCGGTTCGGCACACGTCTACCTTGGGCTCGACGACACCAACGACGTTTCATCGTTTGACGTTCAGTATCACAACGGCTCGTCCTGGCAAACGATCACCAGCGTCGTGGGCGATAACTCGACGGATCACAATCTGGTTTTTCCGGCCACGGTCACTGCTTCTCGATTTCGCATTCACACCAGCAGCGCGAACGAACTGCAAGTGAAAGAGTTTGTGCTGCTGCCGGCAAACGGTCCGGCTGGCTACCCGCTGGGAACCGCTGTCAACCTGAACCTGGGCGCGTCACTTGCGCCGGGGACAACTTCCGTCGACGGAACCAACTACGCGGTCAACGCGGTCGACGGTTACGTTGCCGATGACTCGCGTTGGATCTCGGATAGCTCGTCGGGCGTCCACCGACTGGCGCTTCGTATTCCGAACAGCCACGAAGTCGGTTCGGTCCACCTGTATTCGGGCGAATCGGGAACCGGTGGAGCGACGATCAATACGCTTACTGATTTTACGATTTTTTACTCGAACAACTTTGGAAGTTCTTACACCGCGATTCCCGGCGGCACCGTTTCGTCGGGCACGATGACCGGCAACTCGATCACCGGAAACACATCGGGCGAATTGGTCATCAATTTTTCGACGCCGGTTTTGGCAAACCGAATTCGCATCGATTTCAATCAAGCCAGTGGTGCGGTGCGTGAGATGGTCGTGTTGCCGGCGAATACGACGTCCACGGGTACCGGCTATCCGATTGGGACTTCGGTCAAATTCGAATCGCCGCCCGCCACGAAGTACGACGACTACGGTGACGCTTGGTATCGAATCGTTTCACGCGAAAACAGTCGCGCGTTGATTGCCGACGAAACCGGTGCGACCCAGGTGATCAACGGGACTCCGGATGTCGAACGTCAGTATCAGGTTCTGTATTCGTACGCCCTAGATGCCTATCGCATCCGCAGCGAAGACACCGGCAAAGCGTTGCAAGTTGAAAATGCTTCGCTGGATGCAGGTGCTGCCATTGTCGAAGGAAACTACTCCGCCGCGCCGCATCAACTTTGGCGTCTCGAGCCGACCGATGGTGGGTTCTTTCAGTTTGTGAATGTCTGGTCGGGCATGGTCCTGCACACCGGCGGTGCCTATCCCAACACGGTGACACAACAACCGATGGATCAGGCCGCCGATCCGGCTGACAACCAAGAGTGGCGACTTGCGTTCATCGATGACTACTTCAAAAAGGGAACAGCCAGCGCCACGGTCGGTTCGTTCGGAAGCAGTTGGTCATACAACTGGGGACGCGGCAATTTCGATTCACTTCCAATCGATCAATTCTATGCTCCGATGCAGTTCCGCCAGGGATGGCCAGCCCTTTCGACTCTGCACCAAAAGTATGACGATTGGAACGATGAACTGAAGCCGTCGTACCTGCTCGGGTTCAATGAACCTGACAAAGAAGACCAGGCGAACATGACGGTTGCTGCGGCAGTCAACCTGTGGCCACAACTCGAGGCGATGGATATTCCCTTGGTATCGCCCGCGAATGCCCACGGAGCCGCAGGGCAAGCTTGGTTAGAAGATTTTTCGGATCAAACCGATGCGCTCGGCTATCGAACCGACTATTCCGGGACGCACTGGTACAGTTCCCCGAATGTGAACAATGTTTTTAACTGGATCGATTCGACGCAAACAAAGTCCAATGGTCGAGACGTGTGGCTGACTGAATTTGCGGTGGTGGATTGGAGCGGTGGAAGCGGCAATTGGTCGGAAGAAACGAACTACAATTTCATTTTGGAGTTCATGTATCGTGCCGAATCAAAAGCGAACCTGGATAAGTATTCGCTGTTCTTGTGGACAGGTGCGGAACCAACCACGCCCTGGGAGAAGTCGAATCCCCGATCGGACTTCTTCATTTCCAATAGTGGCAAAGCGCTGACTCCGTTCGGAAAGGCGTACGCGGGTTGGGATGGCGAGACGGAAGTCGCGAATGAAACGCTTTACGTGATCCACAATCGCGCCGCGTCACATCGGTTGCAAAACGACGGTGGCACGGCGGTTGAACAAGCATCGATTCGCACCGAAGACGATACGGTTCAGTGGCTTGTTCAGGATGCCGGCAACGACGAGGTCTATCTGACGTCGGCCGTCGATGGCCGACGCGCGAAGCTAGAGGCGGGGAATATCGTGATGTCGGAACCCGGGGCTACCGGATGGGGCGTGCGATGGAAAATCCAGCAAGATCAGTTTGGCTGGCAAAACATCGTTCATGTCGGCAGCGGTAATTACTTGCGTTTGAACCGCGTCAACAACGCCAGCGGAGCACCAACGTCGATGACACTGGACGTGGTGACGCCCGCAACTGCGGCTTCACTGGGCAGCACGGACTGGTGGTTCGTCAAACCGTATGTGGAAGCGATTCACAGTGACTTCGGTGACGCGCCGGACGGGTACCCCGTCACACTCGCCGAGGATGGGGCTCGCCATACCAGTGGCGGTCCACAACTCGGCCCGCTCGCCGATTCCGAAGCCGATGGCACCCATTCGGCCGACAGCTCGTTTGATGACACCAATGACTCGGATGACGAAGACGGCGTTGTCCTGCCCAACGCCATTTACGTGTCGTCGTCGACCGCCGCAACCGCATCGGTGGATGTGGAATTGGCCAACGCGGACCCGACTTCGAACCGTCTCGACGCCTGGATCGATTTCAACCGGGACGGCGACTGGTTGGATGCCGGCGAACAGATCTTTACCAATTTCAACCTTGGAACGACCGACGGAATCCAAACACTCAGCTTCACCGTGCCACAGGACACAGGGACGAACGTTGAACTAGGCGACACCTACGCGCGATTCCGACTCAGCACAGCGGGCAATCTGAGTGTCACCGGAGCGACCTTCGACGGCGAAGTCGAAGACTATCGCGTTACCATTGCGGCAGCGGCAGTGCCTGCAACCGTCGTTAATCGCGGCTTGGCCTACCGTGGCGCCAGTGCGATTTATGGCGAAGGCATGGTCGACCCGAACAAGTCGGCGCTGCACGGGCCCGGTGCCGCGGCATCGATGGCCAACTACACCAACTACTCGCAAGGCATCAACCG
>NZ_SJPW01000025.1 GCF_007860125.1 Rubripirellula tenax | reverse complement strand
TTTTTGTTTTGCAACATCAGTGTGACGCGGGACGCCCTTGTTCTGAAACACCAATCCGAGGTTACGCAATGCCGCGAAACCGACGCACCTCAATCAACCGTCAAACTGCGCCCTGAAGAGACCACACCCCCGCGTCATTGGAGTTCTATCAACCATCACTAGCTTAGGTGCGATCGCATTCATTGCCGGTCTGGCAACATTCAACCTGACTGCAACGCTGACCGGATTGACGTCGATGATGCTCGGCAAGCTTTGGTTCGTTGATCGAATGGGTTGGATTTGGTGGGACATCCAACAATCCAGTCCGTAAGCCGACTCAACGCGTTTCAGCATTACCGAATCAATCACAGTGAAGAATGACCGGTGTCGTTGCAATTTCTGGATCGGTTTTAAGAATGGATATCGCGGTCGACTTGATAGGCCGTGACGAATCGTTTGTCGATCCATGTTTTGAGCTTCCAGCACCACCGAGCGTGGGTTGTGATGAACCCGTACTCAAGAAGAGCTTTCCCATCACCGGTATTGATGAGCTTCAGGAAATCAGATTGAGGCTTGAACGTTTTCATTGATGTGCCTCCAAGAAGTGCTCGTAGATTGTGCCAAAGAATCGGGCACTGGCGAACCGCGTACACGCCCGCCTTGGGCGACGGTGATTCGACGATCGTCCCGGAATCGCCGACGGCAAACACACGGGGATCCGAAAGCGACTGCAGTGTCGACGTGGTGGCTATGAAGCCACGATCATCCGTTTGCAGGTTCAGCTTTCCGAGTAAGGGCGGGGCTGAGGCGCCGGTGGCCCAAACGACAACGTCGGCTCTATGACGAAGGTTGTCGCCCGCTACCAAAGAGTCCTCGGCGACTTCGGTCACATTGTTGCCGGCAGTGATGGAAATGTTCCGTGACTGGAGGATCCGTTCAATACGGCGGATGCTTCGCCGCTGCAAACCGTGAGCTACCGATTGGTTGCCGGTAAAAATCGAAATCGAAAACTCGCCGTGATGCGCGTGTTTCGAAAGCTGCTGGTCCAAACACAACGCGATCTCGACGCTTGCCACGCCGCCACCAACAACGGCAAGCTTCAACGGAATTTCGCTGCGTCCTGCAAGGCGATGGAATTGTTGATCCAGACGTGCAATGAACGTCTGCATCGGTTTTGTCGGGATAAACGAATCGACATGGTTATGGCATTCCCATCCGGCAGGCATGGAACCGACGCCAATCGACAGTGCATCGAATGAGATCGGCTTGTGGTCGGCGAAAAGCAACGCAGGCGTTTCCAGATCCGAACCGATTGTATCGGCAATGACCAGGCTCGCGCCGGATCGTGCACACAGCGCGGCCAAGTCAATCTGCATCTCGTTTTCCGAAAACTGCAGTCCCAGTGTACCGGGCAACATTCCTGAGTAGGTCGCAGCGGGGAATTTGCTGATGCAGACCAACTCGCAGTTTGGCAGCGGGTTCCGCTGCCATTGATGAATGACGTGAGCATTCGTGTGACCGATGCCGAGTAGAACAATGCGTCGTTGGGGCACTACTGCGTCACTTGTTCATACTTGGCCGGAACGCTGTAGCGATCGCTGTGGGTGTGGACTCGATTTGTTGGTTCGCCCTCAATCGTGACCAGCGGCAAACCCGCTTCGATCCATTTCAGAATGCTTCCCTGGTAATTCTTGACGTTGACGCCCTTTCCAGCGAGTTGCGTTGCGTATGCGTTGCTTCGGCCACCTACGGTGCAATAGGGGATGACAAGCTTGCCGCGATACTTCGCCAACTCTTTTTCAAACTGAGCCTTCGTGATCGCGCCGGGGATGATCGAGACGCGGACTTCCTTTTCTGAACGCACATCCACTACGACGAAATCGGAATCTGGAATCGGTTGACCCAACTGTTCGGCCGCTGTCACGACCGTGTTCCGGTCTGAAAGCATCTTTTCAAGCTGATCGGTTTCGATCGTCTCAATTTTTACGCCACCAAATGATCCGCCGAGCTGAGCAGCTACAAGTGACGTTGACGCCAATGTCACGGCAACAGCGGCGATCAGGTTCAGCAAAACTCTCAGATTCATTCGATCGTTCGATGGTTGAGGAAGCGGTGCCGTGCTGGCGATCCACCGCGATGATGATACCGCATCATGCGAGGGTTCTGGAACCCAGAACCATCCACACAATACGACATCCCGTTTCGTGCAATGTACCAAAACGGAAGGGGTCGACTTGCCAATGCAAGAGGCGAATTTTCTTTGGTGCTATTCCCGATAGGGCGATCCCCACTGGGCGCTTGTGGCACCTCGTAGGGCGTTTGAATTCCTCCATGCCGTTCTGGATAAAACGTCTAACAAATTCGCGTGCTCTTGGACCAACATCAAACCGTATGGGTCATCGGATTGGTACTTGACCTTCATGCCCTGATCGGTCGCTTCATAGCTAAGCTCGACTTTTTCCGTTTACGAGCTGGCAGTTTGATCTAGGTGAAGGCAGCTCCCTTGCGCACGATTGTGACTTACCACAGTTACAAGCCTAGGCAAGGAAGCCACCATGATTTGCGTGCCCCATGATCTTAAACCGTTGCTCAATGATCGGTCATCCGCGTTGCCGAGATCCGAGACCGCTCACAGATTGATTCTTTTCTTCTCTGCATCCGTTCTCGTCAACGGAGCACGCACCGTCTCAGGCGTTTTGCGTCTGCGTTCTCTCATCGAACCTCTCAACCCGTCCACGTTTCATCGTTTGTTTTCGCACTGGCGATGGAGTCCACGCAAGCTGGCAAGAATCATCACGACCTTCATCATTGACCGATTTAATCCCGATGGCGTCATCAAGGTCGTTGGCGATGAAACCGTCGATGGTCATCGGGGCAAGAAGGTCTACGGAAAAGCCCGGCATCGAGACGCCGTGCGATCTTCACATTCGCATACGGTCTACCGCTACGGACACAAGCGGATCGTGCTGGCCGTGCTGATCGAACTTCCTTACACCCGTCGGCCATTCGGCCTGCCGGTTCTGGTTGCCCTGTACCGCGACAGAAAAACCAACCAAGCCGAAGGGCGAACTCACAAGACGCCCGCCGCGTTGATGTGCGGTCTGCTGGCCACGTTGATGCACTGGTTTCCCGAGCGAAAGTTCGTCTTTTCTGGCGACGGAGCATACGGGACGCATCTGATGTCCCGTTTTGCCTATCGCCATCGAAAACAGTTGTCGCTGGTGAGCAAGATCGTCGCCAACGCCAGTCTCTTCGAGCCACCACCGAAGTCGCGAGGCAACCGAGTGGGACGTCCACGAGTCAAAGGCAAATCACTTCCGGCACCGTGCGAAGTGGTGGCCAAAAAGAAGAAGGGCAAGAAACTGCGAGTACATTGGTACGGCGGTGGCTGGCGAAACGTCGAAGTCATTACGGGTACTGGCCATTGGTTCAAAAGTGGCAAAGGCTTGGTACAGATGAAATCATCGAACACTATGGCGGAAGATGGAACATCGAAACGACGTTCCAAGAAATGCGAGAGCACCTCGGTTTGGAAACGACGCGCTGCTGGCATCGGCAAACGGTCTTGCGGATGGCGCCCTGCCTGTTCTTGCTGTACTCGGTTGTGACGGCTTTCTACGACACGATGCCCGAATCGAGTAGTCATCTGCGAGAGCGAAGCTGGTCCGGCAAAGCGACGATCACATTCAGTGACGTGATCGCAAGCGTTCGGCACCACCTATGGCTTGAGTGGGTTTTCGAACACACGCTGGGAGGCGAGGGTGTTCGAAAACTATCGGCACCTGTCCGTAAGCTGCTAGACCTTGGGCTCACGCAAGCAGCTAAGAATGGAAAAAGTTGGGCTTAGTGTGTAGCCGTCTGCACGCTTGATCAGCTCGAGCAAGATTGGATGAAATGTCATCGGAGGCAACGGTCGATTCCCCAGTACGCGATCCCCCGTCGCTGGGACGAGCTCTTTGACCAATTTGGAGATCGCGACATCGTTCGACTCGGCAACCGTCATGCTCGCGATGCGACGATAGAAAGATACTCGAAAAAAGGACGGTGCGAAGACCGTCCACTTTCTCTACCTTTGTTTTGCTTTTTCGGGCAAGAAACGCCCTTCAATACATGCCATCAGTTGTTCCAGGTGCGGCTCCGCAACTTGGTAAAAAACTTTTCGACCTTCACGCTCGCTCGTCAAGAATCCACAGCGCTGCAAGAGGCGAAGATGCTCCGATCCCACGTTATCTTGGATTCCACAGTCCGCGGCCAACTCGCCAACGGTGTACCGCCCATGCAAAAGCAGCTGCACGATACGCAGGCGCGCCGGATGTGCGAGTGTTTTCAAGCACTCTGCCGCGTCAACAAAGTCGTCGACCGAACCAGCCGGTTTCGTCTGCGGTTTCTTGATCGTCTTTGCAGCCATTTTTGCTCCTAGTCGTGATAGAATCATCGTATCGGAACCTTGCGATATGTCAATGCAATAAAGTGCCTTGGCTAATAAAGTGCCTTGGCTAATAAAGTGCCTTGGCTAATAAAGTGCCTTGGCTAATAAAGTGCCTTGGCTAATAAAGTGCCTTGGCTAATAAAGTGCCTTGGCTAATAAAGTGCCTTGGCTAATAAAGT
>NZ_SJPW01000024.1 GCF_007860125.1 Rubripirellula tenax | reverse complement strand
CATCACGTAGCTTCTTGATGATCTGTTCGGGTGAATGTCGTCGTCGTTTCTTGCTCATGGAAAATCCTTCGCCGGAATTGGCTCTAGACTTTCATAACCCCTGGATCAGGTTTTGGGGAGCATTCCAATTAAGTGCCATAGCCAAATTTCCGAAACGCGGTCCTTGGTCGAGTATCGCTTAAATCAGGCGTCAAAAACGTCGACATCGATTTCTTCGTAAACATCAGGCCAACCTGCGATCGAGCCCTGCAAGCGGAGCGTCCAAGCCATTGGTGCTAAACCTGTTGAGACCGGGACGCTCTCGGGAACTGTCCAGGAAAAACTGCCAGATCGGATCTCCACAGGAGATGACGATTCGAAGATCTCAACAGTCCTACGAAGATCCAATATTCGCTCGACCATGTCTTTGCTGACCTTAAATGCCCGCTCATCTTTTTGGAATCCCGTCAAGAAAATCTTTAGGTCTTGAACCTTGTGCGCAGCACCTCGGATCCGCCACTTAATTTTCAAAGTGTCACCGTGACGGATCGCATCCGAATCAATCGATAGTGTTGCACGGGGAGTGAAGACCATTAAGAAGTTGCCCCCCGTGAAGAAAAGCAGCAGTGAAGCAAGCGGCCCCAGAATGCAAAGAAATCCAATCCCAAAGGGCAACGGGATTCCACCCACTCTCATACCCTGAATTAGCATCGCGCAAGCACCGACCAACACGGTTGCGAGGAAACCAGAAACAAAGAATCGCGTCCAGGGCGAGGGTTGCGTGTTCACTGCGTCAATTTCCGCTAGAGGGATCCGATGCATCGGCTATTCAACGATAGAACGAGCCAAGGTGACAGAGCGAACTTGAGTGCGGGTGCGTGGGTGCTGAAATCCGAACATTCACCGCCTCAGTTCACCTTTCTCAAATCTCCAAAATCAATTCAAAACGACCAATCAACGACTTCGCTTCAGAGTCGATTTCAAAAATCATGACGGGCATGCCTCGAGCAATCCGCCGCTGGATCGGAGAGTCCCCACCCAACATTGCCATTCAGCATACCGTATGAAACTCGCGACCGG
This sequence comes from Rubripirellula tenax, assembly GCF_007860125.1. Lineage (NCBI taxonomy): Bacteria > Pseudomonadati > Planctomycetota > Planctomycetia > Pirellulales > Pirellulaceae > Rubripirellula > Rubripirellula tenax. Next base: position 3,601 of record NZ_SJPW01000024.1, on the reverse strand, counting down.
ACAGCATCGAAAAGAAGACGAACCGATTCCTGAACACCATCGACGTAACAAACCATGGATACGTACCACAATCAATCTTTGACGGTCGCATTTGCCGAACTCCTTGTTCTGGGATCATCGTCCCACCAGCTGCGATTGCTGCCGTCTTCGATTTTCACACTCAGCGAAACCTCTGGTTTGGTGTCTACGGTCGAAAGTCGAGAAATCGCGAGGGCGAGCGAGAGATTCACCCAAGTTCGAGTAGTTTCGATGGATACTGCTGCAAATTTCCGCAGTTTTTTAAGACGCTCCTTACCATCCTCACTTGATTGCATTTTTTCTACAGACTCAGGCGTGATTTTCGCAGCTGAGGCAAGATTCAAGTTTTAAGTTGCGATCTTCATGCGGGAACTCAGTCGGATATCGAAAGCGATCGCGAGGTCGCCGCGAGTGATCTACCGGTGTTTTAAATCGCGGCTCGGCGATTCGCGTGCATCGTCGCAGTTAGCCGTCGCCTGGCGTCGATCCATCGGTAGAGAGTCGAGCGGTTTGCCGCAGCGAGGACAATCGACGTGGGACGCGTCCAGCACCTCGCCGCACTGAAAGCAGAACAGATCAATCGAAGCAGGCACAACGGATTGTCGTTCGTACCATGTATTCAACAAGGACCTGATGTCACCATGCGTGCAGTCGACGACGCATACATCGTAAACACTGCCGAAAGTCGGACCTTCACCAGCGTGCATCTGGCTGTACTCGTTTACGGGGGCAATGAGTCGCGCCTTAACGCCACGTTTAAGCAGAAAAGCGACCAAACGCGCAACCACCGCGCCCAGTTCGGAAAACGTTACCCGTCACCGAGGACGGACGGCTGAGCATCCATTCTTGAAATCACGCAAGCCGTCCTTCGGTGCACGGGATGGTTCCCCGTTGGAATAGAGGCCTAATTTTTGTTGGGAGGATTGTATGTTGCATTAACCCGCACCTTGAGCTGATTCGGTTTTTTGGCTGGAGGCGCTATTGATAGTGCGTGAGAAAGGTTCACCCAAGTTTGGACGCTTGGGATTTCTTGCGCAGCTTGTGACCTTAGCCACTTGATTTGCTGCGGTCCGCCCTCTTTCTTTTCGAGTTCAGATATGTAGTCGGCGTTCAGTAGTGATTCAGCTGCAAGCTTGCCGTTCCACTTGGACGCATCAAACAGATCGGAAGGATGTTCCAACAAAACCCAGTTTGCGGAGCCAAGCTCCTTCACGACGAAGTGATCAATCTTGTGGACAATGGTTGTCTGGACTGGTGGTGCCTTGTCTTTGAGCACCGAACCTAAGTTTACGCTGGTTTGCGTCTCCGTGAACGCGTTCGTAGATCCAGCAAAAGTAATAACGTATGTTGAGTCAGGTTTTAGAAAACCCAGCGAACTTGGTGAGTCGCCAGCAACCAATACCGCGGAGAAGGCCAGCACGATAAACGTACATGTCCGAAATACCATTGCAATCTCAGCTGGGGTTGATGAATTCGGGGAACGGTGGCCAGCACCGGGCACGGAGACTGATGCATCCATTCGTGACAACGTTCAAGCCGTGCTCCGTGTGCAGTACGCCCAGCATGGGCGTGATCTTATCAGGTGAAAGTCCTGTGTGTTTAATTCCAGTCATTTCAACAAGGGAGTCATCGTACCAGATGGATAGCTCGTAAGAAATCAACACGAGGTGAGGGCAACTGCGGCGAGGTGACAGACCGTGGAGAGGAAGCCTGCGATGCTCGATTGGTGTAGCAACCGGCAGCGTCTCACCAAGACCCACCAGGTTACGTACAGAAACCACATACAAGGCCGGTAACTCCAGGTGAGCGTGCTGCCTAACGCGAAACCGAACTGGAAGACGGAGTGCAGGTAGATGTGGAGCTTGGGTGGGGACAGATCACGTTCCCTTATCTGGGGAGATCTGAAGACGTACCGGCGAGTAGAGCTTGCTCGAAAGGTCGGGCGATCGGGGTGACCCGAATCGTGTCTTCAGAAGTCAGCAGAGGTCGTAGTACCGAGCCTTGCAGTCCAAGCAAGACGGGAAGGACCAAACGTTTTAGCACAAGGAAGAACCATCGATGACCTCAAAGAAACCGAACGCATCGCGTCACACATGAACCCTCGTATTGATCCCGATAACGGTACACATCACCGAGGACGCGCGAAAACCTGTCCACTGCCAAACCGCTCGGCTCGCGTCCTTCGGTGCATGTGATGGTTCTGTCTTCTATTTCCAAATATAGCCGCTGACGATGTCGCGAAGTTCTTCGTCGTCGAATTCGTCAAGTTCATGTGGCGTAAGCCAGCATACCCGAAGCAACATGTCTTGCGTTGACGCGATCTTTTGCGCCTTGACCTTAATCATGTCGCCAGTCGCGGGGTTCTCGACGTTTCGCGCAGGAATGGAAAGCGAATACTTGTGGTTCTGTGCCGCAATGGCAACGAGAGCGTCCTGCAATCCAGGGTTCGGCGGATCCGGTTCAACCAATTCCGTGATATCGATCCCGATGTTATCGGAACGCAATTTGCGAAGGCGATCCAATAGTGAACGGGCGGAATCCTCGAACGGGAGGTTCGGGAAGACGGCGGTCAGAAACGGGAGGTTGCGCTCAGCGCGTTCTATCGCTGTCACGCGATCAATCTCAAATGCGCCGCAATCATCGTTGTCGATGTCCTCCAGTGACAGCATCCCAAGCCACAGAAGCGGTATGTACCGCTTCGACTCGCTGATCAGTTTTGGGCGTTTGCTAGGATTGCTGACAAGACTACCACGCGCAGACATTCGGAGCCCCAAGGTCTAGTTTTGAAAATTGACAGAACGGCAGAATTCACGGGGGACGGGCGAAAGACTTGCAAGCAGACCATTAAACACGACTCCCGTCCTCCCGTGCAATTCATGGTTCGTCGGGCGGATCCAAGATTGATTCGTGCTTTACCCAGATCTCCGGGCGCAGCCTCATCAATTCTCGAACGCCCAACTCGCTGAGGTTTGTACTCTCTGCAACGACGCCTTGCAGTCCCCTGATCTTGGCAAGTGATGGCACGGAGGCATCGGAAACGAGGGTCCCGTTCAAATCCACCACGTTAAGGTTCGGTATCGCAGCAAGTGTATCAATTCCCACGTCGGAAACCTTCGTTCCGTCCAATTCCAGATAGAAGACGTTCGGTAGGGAAATGAGTTCTCTGAGATCGTGATCAGAGACATTGCTATCGGTGAAATCCAGATGAGTGAGCGTTGGGTACCGCTTGATACCATCGAGTGATTTTACGTTGACGAAGAAGGCCGCGTCAGGAATCGAGGTGTCCTCTTCGAATCCGACGTAGTACGCGCCCATCTGTTCCAAATCCGACGTTATGTTCTGTCGAATACGCTCGTCGGGCGTGAGAGCGTTGGGGTTGCATCCAATCACGAGCGTCAAGACGACGATTGCGATCAGGCCAAAATTCAGTGAGATCAAATTCATGCAAGTACGACGAACGGTAGCGATCACCGGGCGGCGGCGAAAGACTTGCAAGCAATCAAAAAAACTAACCACCGCCGCTCCGGTGCATCGCATGGTTATCAGACTTACAACGCTGCGCTTCGGGGTGGCAGTGGAGGAA
>NZ_SJPW01000023.1 GCF_007860125.1 Rubripirellula tenax | reverse complement strand
CATCACGTAGCTTCTTGATGATCTGTTCGGGTGAATGTCGTCGTCGTTTCTTGCTCATGGAAAATCCTTCGCCGGAATTGGCTCTAGACTTTCATAACCCCTGGATCAGGTTTTGGGGAGCATTCCACACGGAGCACGGCTTGCGAGTTTTTACAAATGGATGCCAAACTCTCCGTGCCCGGTGATGGCAACCGTTCCCCGACTGAGAATCAACGTTCCACCGACAAATGCCTGCATCTTTCGATTCCGACGTTTTTGAACAACAAACCGCTGCTGCATTTCCCGGCTTTGAACTGAACTCTGATGTCATGGACTTTGGCAAGATTCACCTCCGTTTTGAACTTGGTGATGGCCATGCAAATGGAACGTCAAGGCGAGTCGATCAGGCGACGGAGAGAGCCTTGGTGCTATTTGAACGCTGCATGCTTCACACTGATTCCATCGTGCTGATTGTGAACGAGTTCGGATTTTCCGGCGACGAATTGAATCCGACTGATCCCGATGGCTACCTTGCGACACTTATCCCCGAACTGTCAGCCTGTTGCAACGCAGTGATCGTCAACGGAGAGGACGGCGAACCGCTTCTGCGCCGATCGTTTATTAGGACCGCAAAGAGCCGCTTGGACTATCGGGGCATCCTGCGGGGTATCGCATGTCTTGAGCAGGGAAGAACTCCCTGCATCAACGAATCCATCTATTTCGTCAACGAGTCAAAAAGCATTGTATTCTACATGTGCGATGATCGTGGCTGCCTGATCTATTCGTCGGTAGCTGAAACTCTGGCTAGCCTGTACATTGAATACAATGGCTGGCTCGTTGACTATTACCGTGAACACTTTGACGCAATTTGGGGTGTAGGCGATGGCCATTCAACGGAGCCTGGATGCGGGGAACCATGAATTGCACCGAAGTACGCGAGTTGAGTTACTTGGCCATCACAACGTCCACCGCGCGTACTCGGTGAATTCGGTCGTTATCGGACAAGCAATCATTCGGACTCTGGCAATCATATCATGCTGAAGCGAACACAATTACCAAAGTTATCGCTTCGGTCAATCTTCATCTTTCATTTGATAATTGGTCTGTACCTAGCATCCTGGGCTGCGACTTACAAATATGAACATAGCTTGCAGCATCCGCCTTCGGACCTGTGGGATTGCAGCGAGCCGTACACAGTTCCACTGGCATTTCTTATCGTCAATTCCCACATCGACGCAAATAAATTTTCCCCTGGTCTGGAACGGAGATACTATCTATGGTCAGGTGTTCGAAAGCACTTGATTCACAGATCATGGTCACCAATACTATTGGGCAACTCGCGTCCGATTCCCATTGATGATCTCACAAAGGAGATCGTCCGATAACCAACGATTGCACCCAAGCGGCGATCAGGTGCACTGACAAATCAATGATTCATCCCGCCGCTGGGTGAATCGACCCGTTATCGGACTGACTCCCCAGATGTTCCGCGTGTTTGCTTGCACAAACGATTGCTGCAACGCTTGGTCATCGGTGCGTCGTTTGGCTGTTGTGTTAACGACTCATCGATTCAAACGCCTTGATCCTACGTTTGCGAATGCTTCAGCCCACGCCTCTCGCATTCCTTGATGCTGTTCGCTGTTTTCGTTTGCTGATCCAACGACAACGTTTTCGATCCTTCGTTTACCGTCACAAAGCACCGTCGAAAGACAATGCCCGTTTACTTGCCGACCCGATCAACGCCCGATTGCTTGCCGCGTTAACCATCGCCCACTAAACTGTGGCGGCGCGTTATCCACTGCCCAGCGCTCGATCAACGCCCGTTCATAAATGCCGATAACCAACACATGCACCGGAGTGGCGGTGGTCACGTTTTTTTGAAATCACGTCAACCGCCGCCACCCGGTGATGTGAAACGTTCCCCGACAAAAAACAACATGTACCAACGATGCCACGCAAAATCACATCTCCAGTGCTTGGTGCGTTGAAGTTTCATCGCAGTGATGGATCGTATTCCGTCGCGATGGACCACAAGGGCGCAGAGATCTCGCTTCACTTCCTTTGCCAGACGGACGACGCGATTCAACGCTTCGTCCCAATAGCAGAACGGGTTTGGAAGGGCCGCGTGCGTTACTTTAAAGCGTTTCGTGAGTACGCCGTCTCAAACCTACTCGATCAACTGAACGGGTTTTTGGATTGTGGCGAAGAAGACCCACCGCAAGTGACCGCCTCACAACTACGAGGTATGCTCAAAACCCCTTTTTCAATAACATTCATCCTTTCCGGCAACGAATACGAAGACGAGATGTTTTTCATTAGTGGTGGGGACGATCCGAGATTGCTTGATCATTGCCTCGCCGTCTATTTCGACTCACAGGGCAATATCACCGACGGTGAGGCTGTTTCACTCTTTTAGGCTCCTGCCAAACTACAATGCGGGGAACCATCCGATGCACCGAAGGACCGGTGGTCATCTTTCACGAATGGACGCTCAACTCCCGGTCCTCGGTGATCGGTAACGTTACCCGACTGAAGATGCTTCATGGCCAAGCTCTACGAAAAGTCTTTCTATCGGCGCAAGATCTCTACACGCAGGGGCGTCTGGACAACGTGGACTGCGCCGCAAACCTGGAGCTCGTGGTTGATTCGACCGGCAGCCGATGATGTGATCAGTGAACTCTTCTCATGTGACTGTGTTTCGGGCATCACTGACGTGACCGACTCGGTTGCGATTCGTGACTTTGTGCCGCCTTCCGGCAATTGGTCATTGCTGGTGCAAACACCGCATCAAAGATGGGCAACCTTCGCTGATCACCTGAAATACAATGAGTCGCTGGAACCGTTACGAAATCAATTTCCGGGCGACGTTCTTACGACGGGGGCAATTGATGATAGCGGGGTATTTTACGTTCGCCTTTGGACGGCCGGGTCGCAAAAATTGGAGCTCGTCACTGATGGCAGGGGGTGGCCCATGCCACCGGAAGACATTGACGACGAAGATGACGAGGACTATCGATCGATTTTCGGATTTGTTTCCGACAAACACGAATCCGATTGGCCTCATTCCTTCGACCGGAGCGAAGAGGCCCACCAACAATTAATCATCGACCTAGATGCATACGTCCCACATTTTTACTTCGCCGACAACGAACTTGGCTGTAGTTACGAACACCGCGATGCTGCCGACATGAAGAACATTGATCGTGTGTCGTTGGTCGAGTTCTAGGTAAACTACGGCGGGTCTCCAGGAACACCACCCACTTCCCACCCGTGAGCGGGGCAAATTGCGTTAAGATGGGAAGCTTGCGGCAGCGGGCGAATGTTCCTCCACTGCCACCCCGAAGCGCAGCGTTGTAAGTCTGATAACCATCCGATGCAACCGAGCGGCGAAGTCGGGCGTTTTGAAGTGGATGATCAACCGTCGCCGCCGGCTGATCGGTAACGTTATCCGACTGGCAACGGACGTACTGGCAAACTATCTCCTACTCTGTCCTCGCGAATCAAGATGCTCCATCATTAACGCGCGCAGTCTCAACACAAGTTTCTCCAACATTCGCCGACTGGTCTTCGTCAACAAACTGAAACATGATGCACCTACATCCATTTGCTCCTCCCAAAACACATACCGACCACCTCATCGAAAACGATTCTCTGCAAAACAGAATAGGATCTTGGCTGATGGGCTTCGCGGCTTACTGCTGTTTGATTTGCGCAGTTGCCATACTGATTGCCAACTTCACTCCAATACGAACGCTTGGACCATTGCGAATGCGGGACATTGTGCTGACGGCCACGATATGGGTCGCTTGTTCACTTCTATTCGCATACGCTCGCCGCGGAATTGGACGGGGAGCGATTCGACGTTCTGTGTTGGTTGCCCTAGCGACCATTGCTATAGCGGTCGCTGCGCCCCGTCTCGGGTTCGGCATTGCCTATGGATTTTGAATTCACAACGGCGGATCTCCAGGAACACCACCCACTTCCCACCCGTGAGCGGGGCAAATTGCGTTAAGATGGGAAGCTTGCGGCAGCGGGCGAATGTTCCTCCACTGCCACCCCGAAGCGCAGCGTTGTAAGTCTGATAACCATCGCATGCACCGGAGCGGCGGTGGTCAACTTTTTCGTCTGCTTGCACGTCAATCGCCGCCGCCCGGTGATGCGTACCGTTATCCCAACTAATGCGCGGAGGTGCCGGCTGATCCTGCTTCGTTGCGGTTCGATCGGCAACGCTCGACTCCCGGGGATGCCGGCCGACTTTGCTTTAAACGCTTGACTCGAAATCACGTCCGAACGTGACGTACCGCATCGCCGGAAAATCTCTTGGTCGCGCTGATCTATTTTTTCCGGCGGTGCGGAACGTCACGTTCTCCAGGTTGCTTCCAGCGTTTCCCCATGCCCGAAGCTTGCGGTTCGTCCGGCATTGGAATGGTTTACTCCGCTGCAAGCTGCCGAAACGCGGACACTCTCGCCAATGGCTCTATTTGTCTTTTCCCACCGGGCCTCGCCATTGGCGAGAGAGTCCGCGTTTCGGCTCCCTTCGGTCGCCGTGCCCGACCCGCTGACGGTCGGCAAAGCTCGAAACTTGCCGCACGATTCAATGCCCGCTATGCTGTTGAACGGTGGTCACCACTGCCCAACGCTGATTCAATGCTCGATTCAATGCAATGGGATAACCACGGCATGCACCGGAGTGGCGGTGGCACGGTTTTCTCGAAATCACGATTTTCGCCGCCACCCGGTGATGCCAACCGTTCGCCGAACAAACTTCCACACTAGAATCAATGGCAATCTCAAAGAAGCGTCAACAAGAAATCATCGACCTTGCCACTCCTGGTGTGCCGCCTGGGACACCCGAAGAGTTGTGGAACGATGAT
>NZ_SJPW01000022.1 GCF_007860125.1 Rubripirellula tenax | reverse complement strand
GGGCAGGGGAATACCGAGCGGCTTCAGCTCAGACGCGGATTGTGGAGCAGTCCCCTGCTGGGAGCATCCAAGCATAAGCAAAACGGCAATGGTTAGTGTTGAGCGCAAATCATTCATTCGGGGAACGATGGCGATAAACGAGTCGCCGGGTTTGGTGTTGAGGTAAAATTAGTCTGAGCTCGGCGACTTCGTTTCATCGCTTGGTTCTGCGGTCTCCACCAGGCAGTCGAACCCACCAGTTAAGTATGAATTCTAAGCGATCTCCACGACGAAAAGCAAGCAGATTCTTTTCAGCCAAGTTTCCGTCAGCCTGGTTGCAGTGACGTTTGAGCCGCCAACAGTCTTTCAACAGAATTGTCTTTCGATGCATCCGAAAAAGTGTGTCGAGCAGCGAAGTTTCAATAGACTATTTTCTTTTCGGTTCTAACGCCGCAACGAGAGAATCGCTCTGTTCGCTCATGGCCAGAGTTGTGATGCACCGCAAGCTGCGGCTCGCACCAATTTGATTGCCCACAAACTGTCGTTCCTAAGCCATTGGATTCCCAGCAGGCGTCAGCAAATCTCTTGGCTATGTGACGCACCAATGGTTTTCCTGATACCAATCGCCTTCGGAGTGATCTCGCAACCTTGGCTTGCACTCACCACCGGTGCATCGACAGCAACTCACACCGGGGCAAGAAGCACGATTGTCATCGACCGTATACCAACGCAGAACGTCTACGATCAGCCGGCGGCGACGGAAGATCAACCATTTGAAAACGCCCGACTTCGCCGCTCGGTTGCATCGTTTGGTTCCCCGCTCCGGTGAGATCATTCATCGACCATCGGTCGAGGCGGTCCACGCTTTGCAGGTAGTGGTGCCGCCTCTATGATCGAACGGCGAATTTGGTGTACGACATGATTGAGCTCAAGGTCGTCGCACCAGTATTCATCGAGTTTNCCCGCGTGACAAAATCTTGACGTGTTGAACCCGTCTTCGATGTCATTGTACCAAATAGCGGTCGAGCCAATCAACGCGACAACCCAGAAGCCACCACCAAGTNCGCCCCACGGGTGTTGCATCCATTTCACAGGATCGATGCGTATCGAATCCCAGAAGCGGATCTGGTCGTCATCGAGCCGAGAAACGGCTTCGTCGATAAGAACGCACAATTCGTCGAGTGTGATGGGAGTCCACTTGCCGTCGTTTCGATCAGCCATCGTCGAGTTCGGTTGTTCGCGCAATACAAGGAGACTTCGGTCGGGGAACGTTTCACATCACCGGGTGGCGGCGATTGACGTGATTTCGAGAAAACGTGACCACCGCCACTCCGGTGCATGTGTTGGTTATCGGCATTTATGAACGGGCATTAGTCGAGCATCGGGCAGTGGCTGCCACGCCGCCACAGTCTAGCGGGCGTTGGGTCACGCGGCAAGCAATTGCGCGTTGACCGGGTCGGCACGTAAACGGGCATTGCATCCGACGGTGCTTGAAGACGTTGAACGAAGAATGGAAAACGTGGTCGTTGGATCAGCAAACGACAACAGCGAGCACAATCAAGAAATGCGAGCGGCTTGGACGCAGGAAATCGCCAACGGAGGATCAAGGCGTTTGAATCGGCGAGTTGCTAACGCAAAAGCCGAAGGACGCACCGATGACCAAGCGTTGCAGCAATCGTTTGTGCAAGCAAACACGCGGAACATCGGAGGAGTCAGTCCGATAACGGCCGCGATCAGCGGGCCGGGAGAGTTGACTTTCTATTCGTGAAACCTTGCAAGCCCGGCTCCGTTGCATCGCATGGTTCCGTCCTTTCTTTTCGCTTGCACAACCAAACGCTTCGGCGTGACTTTGAAGTGTAGCCGATAAGCCGCGCCGAATTAAAATCGGTCATGAATCGAACGATCGGGCAATCCGGATTGTGATCTGAACAATTGAACGACGAATCAATGATGCCATTTCGGTGAGCGTTGATTGCCGACAAGTGCAATGAACAAATATGGAATGTGCGAACAACAATGTCCTGCCCGAGCGTAAATCCGGGCTGGTCAAGCAGATGGTGAAAGTAGTCGAGTTTCCATTCGTTTTCGTAATCGTCGTCATCTTCGATCGGAAGTTCATCGTCAACGAAGGGAATAGTGTGCCAATCGACGCTCCCGCGCTCGTCACTCGCGTAGACGTAAGCAAGAGATTCGTGACGTCGATCAAGCAACACACGAACGTCGTCGCGATTGCTGTCTTTGAGCGCGTCCCACCACTGCTCGACTTGTGTGCGTTCAGAGGCCGAGCATTTGTCAAGAAAGTCGGTTGGCAACGAACTAGTCATCGAGCCTCCTTTGTGACGGAACGGTTCACATCACCGGGTGGCGGCGATTGACGTGATTCCAAAGAAACGTGACCACCGCCACTCCGGTGCATGTGTTGGTTATCGGCATTTACGAACGGGCATTGCTCGAGCATCGGGCAGCGGTTGCCACGCCGCCACAGTTTAGCGGGCGCTGGTTCACGCGGCAAGCAATCGGGCGTTAACCGGGTCGGCAAGTAAACGTGCATTGTCATCCGACGGTGCTTGCAGACGTTAAACGAAGAATGGAAAACGTCGTCGTTGGATCAGCAAACGACAACAGCGAGCAACATCGAGGGTTGCGAGCGGCGTGGGGTGTGGCAATCGCCAACGGAGGATTAAGGCGTTTGAATCGGCGAGCAACTAACGCAAGAGCCGAAAGACGCACCAAAAACCAAGCGTTGCAGCACTCGTTTGTGCAAGCAAACACGCGGAGCAGCTGAGGAGTCAGTCCGATAACGGTACGGATCAGCGGGGACCGGAAGTTGAGCATCCATTCGTGAAAACTGACCACCGGTCCTCCGTTGCATCCGATGGTTATCCGTCCGCGATTCGGTCTTGACGTCAACCAACAGGCAACACGTAACGGTACCCAACGTATCCTACGACGCCGATGATCAAAGAAGCGATGACAAATGCGGCAAATCTGTCGATAGTACCGTAGGTTTCTAGATCACCCGTGGAGAAATTGAGCTGGGGTTTGTAGATCGGACCAGTCAGGGTAAGGGCACAGAGGAGCAGGACGCAGATAGTCACCGCCAGCAACGTAACACCACAAAGTACAGCCATTGCCTTGCCAATTGATTCTTTCCCAGCAACCAAACCTATTTGAGATGCGATCTTGAGAATGATGAGTGCCGCGACGCATGCCGTTCCCAAGACCGCTTCAATCGTTCGTGAGCGTCGAAAGATTGGCTTGGAATAGTAGCTGCGTTTTGCTGCGAGTCGTTTTTCAATTCGAGGTGAGCGGGTCATGCAGTGTTCAATTTCAACGGATAACGGTGGCGATCAGCGGGCCGGGACGATTGACTTTCCATTCGTGAAACCTTGCAAGCCCGGCTCCGTTGCATCGCATGGTTCCACGTCATTCTGCATCGGAGATTTCGCCGGACTCGTGCGCATAGTAGGTGAAATCCACGAAAGGAGACAAGATTTGGTAGAGTTCGTCCGAGACGATTTTTGATCCACCCAAAGAGTATATCGGGTTTGAACGAAGTATCGACGTCGAAAGTGGGATGTCCTCGATGTCATCGTCAATCAAGATTGAAACGTTCGGTTCACTCGGATGCATTCGACGAATCTCGTACACAGGTGGTGCCGCAATGTGGAAGTAACGTTGAACGGTTTCGTGCAATGAAGCGTCGTCAGTCCGCGTGTCGATGAATTGCATTTGCGCATCGTAGTGCTCGAACCCGCATGACAAGTCGCCAACTGTGAAACGGTAGCTGTAGAGGACGGCGAATTCAGTCTCCGCCAAAGTTAAGTCAGGTATTGAAGAAAGACGCTCGGCGACGCGACCGGAGACGACAAGCTCTAGTGCTGGGGCGATAACGTCCGCGATGTTGTATGCGTTTTTGTGCAGTCGAAGCGGTAAGTCGATGTCGTGAGCGAGCCGCGCGTTCGTGGCGGACGGAAACTCACCACCACGAGATGCGTTGCCGTGGAAGAAGGCAGCGTGTATTGCGCGTATCGGGCCATCGATGAAAGATGAACGTACAGATAGAACGTGGTACTTCATACCGAAACCGAAGTCTTCATCGTGGAACGGTAGGGTTCAGCGGGGCCGCGCGAACGACTTACCACTTCAAAAAAGTTAACTCGCGGCCTCCGTTGCAACCCATGGTTCCCCGCCGTTTAGTGTGTGTAGGGTGAGGGACGCCCCTTGACGTTCTCAAAGTGGTGAGGACGACAGAAAACGCTGTGTTTTACGCGTCCGCGATCGCAATCATCACGTTTACACGATGCGGAATCAGATTCGGGACCAAGAAATTCGTAAAAGTTTCGGTCCTCGGACCATGGCTCTTCGTTCACGTGTCCGTCCAATTGCGGGAATGGTTCGGGGGCATCTAGCAAGTCGGCCACAAACGAGTGGATGTACCACTCGGTCGTTTGAGTGTACATCGAATCGCTGTCGACGATGATCGTGTCAATTGAGGACGAGTTAAGGAATCCACCATCGACCGTGGGGGCGTGTTGTGCGAACCAATCGCGCGCGTTGATTGCAAGTGGTGACGCTTTGGTCATGTACGCAGCCGCGGACTCGTCTGCATTTAGGTCAGGATGAAACCACGATGCGAGGTCGCGACGGTCCGGTTCAGCGATGTAAGGCTGAAGAACGGACGAGTAGCGAAACACGAATGCAACAAAAGCGTTGAGATCCGGAAACTCAGAACGTCGCCAAACAGCCAGGTGGATCGCAATGTCAGCGTCACGGTCTACGGTGTGGCATTGCGTGGACAGCGGACGCTGATCGAGAAACGGTTGAATCTGTGTTGGCATCAAATTCGAGGAGTACGGACTTCAGTCGGGGAACGTTTGCCATCACCGGGCACGGACAGTGTGGCATCCATTTGTGAAACCTTGCAAGCCGTGCTCCGCGTGAATGGCGTGGTTATCCGCCGCTTACCGTTTCGCGTTTGTACTGTGTAGGAAAAAAGGTTTGCCCGTCCAAAATTGGCGGGCCGGAACCGGAAAGCGCACTTAGAAAACCCCCGATGTCCTTGTTTTGTAGTTCTAGCATCGGCATCCGATGATTTATCAGTATGGCATCAGTGAAAAACCAAGCGGTTGCAAATCGGCATGCGGTAAGGTTGTCCCAGTATAGTGATGAGAACAACCATCCCGCGATGTGGGCAGGGTCTTCGGTGAAGCCGCCACAATCTTCGATCATTTCATTCAGCGAGTCCCAGTCTTCGATACGCACGAATTCACCGACGGGCTGTCCAAGAGCGTCAGTCACAGAGTTGTTGATTATCATCACCGACTTTGAATCGATTGCGACGCTATCAGCAGATTCGATTACCGCATCGTGAATAGGGATCAAACGTTCGGCAATGTCGTACGAGCTAAGTGCCCGGTCGCCCAGCAGGTGATGCTCTACAAGTCCGATTGGAAGCAGTTCGTCTCTCCGGCGTCGCGTTTTGGCTGGAAGCATGAGTCGAGCGTCTCAGTCGGATAACGGTTACGATCACCGAGCCGGAACAGAAATCATTGCTTCAATTGGCACGCGCAAGTCCGGCTTCGCGTGCATCGTTTTGTTATCCCGCTAGTTGTCCATCGGGAAAGTTGAGAAAACAAATTTCGGCTTGGAGTCTGTGCCAAGTATTGCTTCCAGTTCCGATTCTATCATCCGGGTAAGTTCATTTTTCGTAAATGGCCAAATTGGCCGAAGATCGGGAATACTGCGTTTGATTTTGCCGTGAATCTCGATATTGAATCGCGAGACATTACTTTCATGCTGTGCGTTCGAAACGTCAATTCCGTCAACCGTGATGAGAAGTGATTCGTGTTTCCATTCGAGATGCTGATCGGCCGCAATCGACGCAGTTTCAGCGTCTCGGAAGGATATGTCATTGCCATTCGAGCCGAAATCGACATTCATCGTCGAGAGCGAATGCACAAGCCAGCCCAACGCGATTGCGACAACCGCAATTAACAGCAGGAGGCAACGAAGCGAAAATTTCAATTCAGGCAACCTTCAGTTGAGCGTGATAACGGCACGCATCAGCGGGCCGGGACGGTTGATGCTCCATTTGTGAAAACTCGCAAGCCCGGCTCCGTTGCATGCGATGGTTCTGCTTTCTGTTCCTGTCGGAATCCGCGTTTATTGAGAAAGCCTT
>NZ_SJPW01000021.1 GCF_007860125.1 Rubripirellula tenax | reverse complement strand
GAACGTGGGAGTCAACCTATGGCGCGGTCTTGAAGGCTAATGAGGCGTCGATACGACCTTACGCACCCAAAGCTACCACGAACCATCAATTGGCCGCGTAAACTCGCGCCCTGGCGAGACGACACCCGCGTCAGCGCACCATCTTTAGCGCATCGTCTGTCTGGCCTTCGGCCCCGCCGGTGACGCTGCGACCATCTCGCGGACGACCAGCACGCCGAGCATCCGTCTTGCGCAACGTCAGCGCACCAATTCGTCCGCGCAACTCTTAATCGCGATAACGGTTGCCATCACCGGGCACGGAGAGTTTGGCATCCATTTGTAAAACCTCGCAAGCCGTGCTCCGTGTGCATGGCGTGGTTATCGCCAATTTGGAGCGGCGAAAACGTGACCACCAACGAGCGGTCACCGACGAGCGCATCTTACCGCGCCGCTGACCGCGCATCAAGCGAATCGCCGAACCGATGTCGTGCCGTCTTGCCGCGTGCAATCAACACGACTGCGGCGCAAATGCAATGGTTGTGTTGGCGACGGATTGAGTTGCAGTGACGGTTGTTTGCGCGGCCAGATCAGTTGTTCGTTTAGCCTTCGGCCATGTCGGTGACGGATTGCCCCGAGGACGAAGTGTCGTTTTCGCGACGCTCAACGTGACCAAAGTGAACCAATTGTGTCGGAGGAATTGCATTCCAGTCAATCAAGCAAGCTGCGGCGAGCAGCTCAGTTACGGTTCGCAACAAAAATCAAATCCGCGTGACCGAAGCAAACGTTCGTTCAAAACAATCGCGTGTTCCAGTTCAGTGCGATAACGTCACGCGTCACCGGGTACGCGCGAAAGATTCTCAACTTCAATACCGCCCGACTCGCGTACTCCGGTGCACGCGATTGTTATTTGCTGTCCTGAGGTCGAGTTTCACCCAAACCACCCTTGATCGTAGCCGAAATCATAGACGACGGAAATCGAGATCCATCCCGCAACACTCGCCAACAGAAGATACCACGCCGCGTTTCCCGCTACCCAACGTTGCGCTATCCCAATGACTAATGCTACGGCCCAAATAAACCAAAACACTGCCACGATTCCAGCGATTCCAACAAAGGCCAGATGCCAGGGACGCGCTGATCCGTGAAATGGTTCATTTTCCGCAAGCCACAAAAATAGTGGGATTGGTGGCAACGAGAGCACAATTCCGGAAGTGACCAGGAACGAAATGTAGCGCGGCCATGTAGGAATTGTGTCACCCCGCGACGCTGTCTCGCAATTCGGCGATGAGTACGGGTTCAAGGACTTTGGGCTATCAGGCATTCCGTCAGCGCTCTTGCAAATAACGGCGGTCGTCACCGGGCACGGAGAGACAACTTTCCACTTGTGAAATCGCGCAAGCCGTGCTCCGTGTGCACGACATTGTTATCGGTCGTCCGGGTCGGGCATTGGATCGGTCAGTAAACCCGCATGACCTTGAAGTCAGCATACCGAGCGGTGGGTTGTCCAGCAAGCAAATCGTAACGTGTCCATCAGCGAGTCACCCGGCGTCGGTGTATCCGACATTGTTGTCGGTTGCGATGCATCACGCGGGCATGTCAAACGCGTCGTGTGTTCGATCGATTCGCCGAACGTGTCGTGAAGCTATTCGGAACAGTACTGTTGGAGCGTATTCGATACACCATCAACTCCACGAACGTCGCAGTCACAACTCCAAGGCGCAGTACCGATAACGTCTCACATCACCGGGTGGCGGCGATTGACGTGATTCCAAAGAAACGTGACCACCGCCACTCCGGTGCATGTGTTTGTTATCGGCATTTATGAACGGGCATTGGTCGAGCATCGGGCAGCGGTTGCCACGCCGCCACAGTTTAGCGGGACTTGGTTCACGCGGCAAGCAATTGGGCGTTGACCGGGTCGGCAGTAAAACGGCAATTGTCATCCGACAGTGCTTGTTGACGGTAAACGAAGGATCAAAAGCGTTGTCGCTTGATCAGCAAACGAAAACAGCGAACACGTTCAAGAATTGCGAGCGGCTTGGAGGGAGGAAATCGCAAACGGAGGATCAATGCGTTTGACTCGCAAATTCGCTAACGCGAATGCCGAACGACAAATTTCCAATCAGGCGTTGCAGCAATCGCTAGTGCGAGCGAACGCGTGAAACACCTGAGACGTCAGTCCGATAACGTCAGCATCACCGGGCGGCGATAGCGATGTGCAAGAAGTCAAAAAACCGTTCCATCGCCGCTCCGTGTGCATGCAATGGTTATCGGCGATTATTGCGGGCATTGATTGAGTGTTGGTCCACTGGAGTGCAAAGCAACGGCGGAACGTCACCAGCACAAGTCGAGCAAGATCTGCGCGAGCAGAAAACAACGCAGGGACGGCGGCACGGGCAAGCATCATTGTGCAATCCACGGTCGGTGAAGAAATAAGCCAATCAGTAGCCCGAACGCACCCCCAACAATCACGTACCGAAGTTCAAAGTGTTGCTGCGGTGCAGAGGCGATCGCCGGTGCGAGCGATAACCCGAGCAGTCCGAAGGCGACGACCCACGCGAGAGTTTTAACAATCTGAGACACGGCTGTGGGCATCGCGAGAATTGGTTTCCCTGTCCGGGTAGTGTTCAGCAAACGGCAAGTGTGTCAGTAAGTGCGATAACGTTACGCATCAGCCGGGACGGGCGAACGACTTGCAGGCAGACGATAAAACGGACCACCCGTCCTCGGTTGCATGCGATGGTTATCGCACATTTACACGTCTGCGAATACCATCGTCAAAGCGCCTTTCCGTTGCCAAATCGCGAGGCGAAAAACAGGGTAGTCACAAACGTGGCGAAGAGAATCACGGACATAAACGCAAGTCTAATCGTGACGCCAAGATAGAAGACCACATCTTGGTCCGGCGTTCCATCCCAGCCAGGGGCATCGATTTCAGATCGAATCCAGCGTTGGTCAAGAATCGCATAAGCGACGCCGACCAAGAGCAAAGACAATACGAATCCACGACCCGCCCAAAGATACGACGCGAGTGATGTACCGATCATGCAAAAGGTGAGCGAGATCCATCCATGGGGAGCGACAAATTCGGTGAGCAAATGCATCAAGGTCGGGAGCGGGAAAGCGGACTCAATTCGTTGCGATAACGGTACGGTTCAGCGGGCCGGGAGAGTTGACTTACCATATGAGAAACCGCGCAAGCCCGGCTCCGTTGCAACCGATGGTTCCCCTCTTCTTGTTTGTTGATAGTCCATCATTGCTGCAGTGATCAGCGATAACAATGGCAACCGAAACGCAAACGAAAAACATAGCGACTATTCGATCACCAAAGGTCAAATTCCACCAGCCGCGTTCGCGGATGGATTTCTTCACGATCCCAGCCAGTCGCGTCAGTAAGGACATCGCGAACCTTCAACGCCACTTCGTCCGGCACATCGGAAATCAGCGCGCAAAACTCGTCGTCAGTGATGCAAGGCTGTGGTGAAAATCCAACTTGTTTCTCCATGGTTTTCTGCCAGCACCTCACGAACAGGATGGCGATGAAGATTGCTGGAATGAGTACGATTAAATATGCCATCAGATTGCGTATTCATGAAATCGGTCGGGGAACGTCCGGATTCACCGGGTCGGGAGTGTTGATGTTCCATTTGAAAACGGCCGCAAGCCCGACTCCGGTGCAATCCATGGTTATCCGCGATCATGTGTTGCGAGGCGGACCGCCAGCGGGCATGGGCCGCGCGAGCGGAAAGCAACGACGGAACGTCGCCGGCATGAACCCCGCGAGGGGAAAACAACGGCGGGACGCCGCCAACCTGGATCGAGCGTTGGCCTCGTGAGTGGAGCACAGTGTAGCATCAAAATAGCGCGTCGGGTGACACGTCAGGCATGGTCGCGGCAACAATAGCAGCAGTTTCAGTGTCCATCTGTCGTTGAAGCTTCCAGCGTCGCAGCATGCCCGAGGCGTTCCATTCGTCAGCGTACTTTGCCTCGACGATGCGGCGAGCGTCGGATTCGACGGCGGAAACGAGACGGTCATATCCGTCCGCAACGATTCCCGATGGGGAGTCCGTGGCAGTTGATTCTTTGTCGAGTTTCGGTCGAGTGTTGCGTTTCATTTTGGGCAGCACGAGTGTCAAATGACTTCAGTGGGATAACGGCGGACATCACCGGGTACGGGCCGAAATCGTGGTGTTTACAGAAAAACCTGACCACCCGTACTCCGGTGCATGTCATGGTTCGTCGTATTACATAGATGAATCGTAGTGTTCCAGAACAGATTTTCCATCAAGGCTAAGCGTAATGGAGAAGTAGTAAGGAAATCCTCCGTAAACGCCCTCGATTCCGTAATCATGGATAATACTAGACATTTCCTCCTTGTGGGCAAACTGTACGTAAAGCTGATCTGGCGCGTCGCGGCGTTCAAATCGAGTTACGTCCACGTGGAAGTCAGTGATTGGTATTTCATCGAGATCGAGATTTGCGACAGCCCAGTTCTGTGCGATTTCGATCGCTTTTGATTCCGAAATCTCGATTGCTGTGGGTTCCTCGAAGTCGGCAGATGCCGCACTTTCGGCGTGGTGATCCGGCGACGGGGAACACGCAGTGACAAGTGCCAGCGTAAAAGCGAGCGTTACAACGTAGTTGAGATGCATTTGTTTGTCGACGAACGGTGGCCATCACCGGGTGGCGGCGGTTGACGCGATCTCAAAAAAACGTGACCACCGCCACTCCGGTGCATGGCATGGTTATCGGCATTTATGGACGGGCGTTGATCGAACATCGGGAAGTGGCAACAACGCTGCCACAGCTTAACGGGCATTGGTTCGGGCGGCAAGCAATTTGGCGTTGACCGGGTCGGCAAGTAAACGGGCATTGTCGTCCGACGGCGTTTGCAGACGTTGAACGAAGACTGGAAAACGGGGTCGATGGAAAAGCAAACGACAACATCGAGCACCATCGAGGACTGCGAGCGGCGTGGGTTGTGGCAATCGCCAACGGAGGATCAAGACGTCCGAATCGGCGAGTCGCTAACGCAAATGCCGAACGACGCACCGATGACCAAGCGTTGCAGCAATCGTTTGTGCAAGCGAATACGCGGAACATCTGCGGAGTCAGTCCGATAACGTTGGCCATAACCGGGGACGCGAGATTGACGTCGCCTCACAACAACGCCAGGCCGCGTCCTCCGGTTCATGGCTTGGTTATCCGCCGTCCTGTGGAACTGCATTAGATTTCTCGAAGAAACGGGGTTGGATCCCATCTAGAAGTACGTCAAGACCAGCCGCATAGTCCTCGGACTGCAGGTCTTGCGTGAGCAGAGTGAACGTAAATAGCATCTTGTTCACCAGGAGAGCGCCGTCAGTCGCATGGCGGAAGCCCTTTGGCGAAGCAGCGACGCCAGGATTTGCCTTTGATGTGTGAACGGCGTAGCCGACGCGGCCGAACACCGTTTCGTGCTGGGCGACTACGGTGACCGGGAAAACGGAAGTTTTGAGCCGAAGCTCGTTCAGCGTCACGACAAGATTTTTCGATTCGTCGGGGGTAGACGCGGTCCAATCATTATTGGTCGCGGGACCAATTGAAAGCTCAACTCCTGATGGAGAAGTCAGTCTAATCCATTGACGATTAGACCCTGTGGGCGGTTGCCGTACATTCCATCCCGGTGGAATCTCCACGGCTACACCGCCACCGGAGTGCGGGAGAAACGCGGACTTACGTGCCGGTTCATCCGCAAGCAATGGGGCAACGAACATGCATGCAATAACGATGCGAAAAATTATGGGCATGAGCTAGTCCAATAAAGTTTGTGATCATGGGGTCGGGAGAGATAACCTTACCATTGCCGAAACGCCCGGAAGCCCGACTCCGTGTTCATCACGTGGTTATCCGCCGTGGTGAGTTCAAAATCCATAGGCAATGCCGAACCCGAGACGGGGCGCAGCGACCGCTACAGCAATGGTCGCTAGGGCAACCAACACAGAACGTCGAAACGCTCCCCGTCTAATTCCGCGGCGAGCGTATGCGAATAGAAGAGAACAAGCGATCCATATCGTGGCAGTCATCACAATGTCGCGCATTCGCAATGGTCCAAGCGTTCGTATCGGAGTGAAGTTGGCAATCAGTATGACAACTGCGCAAATCAAACAGCTATAAGCCGCGAACCCCATCAGCCAAGATCCTATTCTGCTTTGCAGTGGATCGTTTTCGATAGGGTGGTCGGTATGTGTTTTGGGAGGAGCAAATGGATGTAGGTGCATCATGTTTTAGCTTGTTAATAGAGACCAGTCGGCGAATGCTGAAGAAGGTTGTTTTGAGACGGCGCGTGCCGATGATGGAGCATCTTGATTCGCGAGGACAGAGTAGAAGATAGTTTGCCAGTGCGTACGCTGCCAGTCGGATAACGTCCGCGATCACCGGGCGGCGGCCAACGGCTCTCCATTGTGAAAAAGCTGACCACCGCCGCTCCGGTGCATCGCATGGTTACCAGACTTACAACGCTGCGCTTCGGGGTGGCTTTGGAGGAACAGGTTTTTAGTTTTTGGTTGCACGTCATGTTGTGATTTGTGAGAATCAAAATGCACGGATCGGGTCGCGGAGACCGTCTGCGGATT
>NZ_SJPW01000020.1 GCF_007860125.1 Rubripirellula tenax | reverse complement strand
AAATCGACGGACAGCCAACTGGGCGACCGCGAATACAATTGCCGCGAAGGCAGTCAACCAGAGTAGTGATGAAAGAAGGAATTGCATTGTGTCACGCAACGGAATGGAGCCGCCGGGTCGGATAACGCCCCGCATCACCGGGCGGGGAGTGTAAAGTGTTCCATTTGAAAACGGCCGCAAGCCCCGCTCCGGTGCATGCGTTGGTTATCCGCGATTATGTTTACGAGGCGGACCGCCAACGGGCAACAACCGCGCGAGCGGAAGACAACGACGGGACGTCGGCACCCTGGATTGGACACGGGATACGTAACCCGAAAGGATAATCGAGAGCCATTAGTCCGGACTCCGCCCCCGTGGGTGACCGAACCGTCGCATAATCGTAGCATCGGCAAACAGACAAAACAACATCGAGCATGATGACCACGAACGACCTTCGAGTATTGAGGACGAAGGGACGTATTCGAGCATGACGACCGTGCACGTTCTTCGGGCATTGTGGACGAAGGGACGTATTCGAGCATGAAGGACCGCAGGCATCCGAGTTTTGCACGGATAACGTCCGCCATCAGCGGGTACGGCGGTTGGATTGTCCATTTGTAAAAACCTGATGCCGTACTCCGTTGAATGGCATGGTTACCCCAATTGGAGTTGTGTCAATATTCGACTCTGAGCGCGTCGCTTCCACTGATTAGTTGCCGCGTGCTTGCTTCATGTCGTGCATCATGCCACTAACCATGTATAGAATCCCAAGAATTACGGACAACCCAATGGTTGAAGCGACGACGGTAACCGCTGACAACTCTGCAAGGAATTTAGCTGAACCATCTGTCCCTTCCGTCGCAGCGAACAAGAAGTAACAAACCGAGGTAACGACACCAAGCATTAGACCAATGATCCCGCCCAATTTCATTCCCTTAGCGAGACCATTGCGGCTCTGAGACGGTTGGTCAAACAGATCTTCCATGTCGCCACAATTGCGCTGAAACCAGCCGTGTACCCATAGCGTCAACCCAAGCGGGACACCGACACCGATGACCAGCGGGAGAAGATCCGTTTCCGATCCATTTTTGGCAAGTATTACCACGACAGCAACCGCGGCAGCCAGCGACTTAATAACTGTCACAACCAACAGCAAAACCGACCATCGCAATGATCGCTTTAGCGCCTCAAAATCTTCGGAATAGCTGTCTGTTGGCTGTGGACCCGTTGACTTCAATTGCGACAGTGGTGGTACTGAAACTTCTGAACCACACCTACATGCAGCGACCCCGCCAGCCTGAGACGCGCTGACAATCAAACGATTGCCACACGCGCAATCAATGCCGTACCCAGAGCCTCTATCCGGCAATCCAGACTTTGTAGAACCGCTAAACATTGCAATTTCCTCTAGATTGAGCCAGGAGCTCTCGAATAGTCGGTGGGGTAACGCTACGCATCAGCGGGGACGGGCGAATGACTTGCAAGCATACCAAAACGCGTGCCACCCGTCCTCCGTTGCATGCGATGGTTATCAGACTTACAACGCTGCGCTTCGGGGTGGCAGTGGAGGAACATTCGCCCGCTGCCGCAAGCTTCCCATCTTAACGCAATTTGCCCCGCTCACGGGTGGGAAGTGGGTGGTGTTCCTGGAGATCCGCCCGCCTTCGTTCCAAGCGGCCCCCACAAACGCATCGGCTCATGAATGTCTAGGCCTGGGAATCTCTCTCGCATCCTCGCCAGCGCAGGGGAATCTGGAGAATCGCGAATAATCGACACAGATTTCAAGGATCGTAGCACCTGCAAGTCATCGAGGACACCTTCGCCCAAAACATCCATGTCGAGCTGAACGGACGTGATCGGTGAGAAGCAGTAGATCTGAAGCGATACGGGAAGAAATGATAAGCAATTCGGTGTCGCATCGTTCCTCCAGGCTCTTCCTGCCGTCGGAACAAATTTCCCATCTATCATCCTATGGTAACCACCGGAGTGCCGCGGTTGATGAGACAGGTTGACGACAAGAAAGTGTACGTCGTGCTTCTTCTCGATCGCTCGTATCACCGAGAGTTCATCTTCAAGCCTTCGGTGCAACATCACTGGCGTCGCAAATAGAATCGCGAAAACAGCGACAATCACCAGTGAGCGACGAATCGTCAAACGCATTTCATTCAGTCGGATAACGGCGGACATCACGGGGGACGGAGTAAAGACATTCCACTTCAAAAACCGCGCAAGCCGTCCTCCCGTGCATGTCATGGTTCGCCGCTATTTCCGTACTTGCCAATGATCTGTCTGCCACGAGAAGCAGTGGTAGTCTTGTGCGTACGAATTCTTGCAGAACTGGTTCATCGAGTCGACAGCCTGTTCAAGTTCTGACCTCAGTAAATCATCTTCCAGCTCGTGCGCGATCCAATACGCGCGATCGATGCAGTCCTTAGTGATTGCATGTGCCTCTTCGCGGTCGTCCGCGAGAGCAGATTCCGCGGCAAGTTGAACGACGTCAATGATATCTTGAACTCGGCCATTGGAATTCGCGCTCACTCCGTTTGCGTTGAGGTCTTGGATCAATGTGGTGATTTTATCAGCAGTCGCTTGCGTATCTGGTTGTGCATGAGAGAAGCGGGCAGATTTGGATGCGATGTTGATTGCATCGTCAACGAGTTGCCTGCCATCCGCGGGAGGGTCAATCCATAACCGGTCAAGCGTAGGCATCAGCAGATTGGCGCATCGCGCCGCGAGTGCAACGTTTGCCCAGTGAGGAAGATCGCTGATTTCAGTCTTTGTAGAAACGGCAGCAACGCGATCGGATCCGCCATCGTGTTGCCCACATCCCATGACAAACACTGCGACGATGAAGGGAAGAGAGTATTTCATGGTCGAAACTCAACGCTTCAGTCGGCGAACGTTACGCGTCACCCGGCACGCGCGAAAGATTCTCAATTTCAAAACGCTCGGCTCGCGTGCTCGGGTGCACGCGATGGTTCCCCGATCGCTTGCGTCAGCTGAATTCGTTGACGATCCACACGGCCCCCTCTTTGCGTCGATCCTGAGTTTGCAACAAGTATACGATATCGGATTTACCGAACCGGTCACAGTCATCTCGTATCACAAGACGAACGATGAATGAGATTCGGAAATCCGACAGGACGACGACGTCGGCTATGTCTGCGACCCGGAACTCCTCGTCGCTGCCGTGGCTACACGGCTTCCAATAGTTGTCATCTGTCGGCATCCAGAATCGTTCGTGAACTTCGGTCTTCGCTGCAATCACTTCCTGAAGATCGGGGTCCGACTGGTCAATGAATCGTTTCTCGACGGCATTCATTGCGTCCCAATACCTGAGCACGTGCGTAGCGGCAACCTCCACGTTGTGATCGTGGATCGCCGCGTTGTTGATCAACGATTGAATTGGATCGAAGTCTGTCATGCGTTGTTAGGAGGCGATGAACTTCAGTCGGGGAACGGTTGACATCACCGGGTGGCGGTGAAACGCTTGCAAGCAGACAAGGGACGCAACCACCGCCACTCCGGTGCATGTCGTGGTTATCCGTCGCTTGTCGAATACTTCAGCGAATAGAGCACCAACACTAGCAGCCCGAGTACCGCGTAGGCAACCAAAGCGACGACCCAGTGAAGTATCGGGAACATTAAAACATGCATCTGGCCAACATTGTCAATGTAAACGCGAGGCGTTGGGCTAACGGCGAAACTAGAATGCCCGACAATTCCATATAGTGAGATAAGTCCGGAAACGAATGCACAAGACCACCAAACGGCGTGGCGAGAGCGCCTTGCGACAAACAGAATCACCAGCGCGGGAAAGAGTGGCGAGGACGCAAAAAGTGCAAGCGGTACAGAAGGGGAACAACCTTCTCGGTGTTGGTCTAACGCAGAAAGAGAGAACACAGCGATGCATGCCAACACTGCAAGGAATCCGGCAATTCGCGATCGGTAACAAGCTACCTCAACGGTCACCTCCGAGGAAACATTTGAGCCGTCATAGGGGTTCAAAGTTCGTTCGCGCATTTCAGTCGGATAACGACCGCCGTAACCGGGGACGGCGAGTTGATTTTCCATTTGTAAACGCCTGATGCCGTCCTCCGGTTCACGGCATGGTTACCCGCGATGTTCCGGCCAACGAGAAAGGCCAGGCCCTAAGTCCAAGACTGTGGTCAACGGTCGATCGTCACCACAATCGAGCCTGCAATTGTATGCCATGGCGGCGCCATTTAAAATGTTGAGCGACCAAGAGAAACCGCGGTCAAGGTCACCGGATGCGGCATAGGTCCGAATTATGGTTGCCATGTCGGGAATCGAGTCGCAGACGTTCGCATCTGTGACGTCGTGGATTGAAACAGTACGCGGTAAAAACGGCTTGCTTGGATCAACAAACATAAAGGCGTAGCAACCGCGTAGTGAGTCCTCCGATCCAATTAGTGCTATCCCATCGGCAGCTCCGTGCAATGTGACACCGCCGTCCATGCCGGCGTCGCCATCGACGTCGAGAAAGTAGTCGGGTGCAAATGTCATGCGCGCCAAAAAACGCTCAACATCATCCATGGTCGGAGCAATGATGTGTTCGTCTGTGTCTCGGATTGCAGTAGAGAACATCGTCAACACGGATTGGCATGCACTTCAGTCGGGTAACGACCGGCATCACCGGGCGGGGAGAGTAAAGTTGTCCATGTCAAATGCGGCGGCAAGCCCCGCTCCGTGTGAATGCCATGGTTATCAGACTTACAACGCTGCGCTTCGGGGTGGCAGTGGAGGAACATTCGCCCGCTGCCGCAAGCTTCCCATCTTAACGCAATTTGCCCCGCTCACGGGTGGGAAGTGGGTGGTGTTCCTGGAGATCCGCCTTCTGGTGTGTAGGGTTCGCGTTGATCAAAACCATCTGGCCCAATCAGCATTCGCCGACGAATGAATGCACCAAACCCATCATTGAATCGACGCAAAGAGGTAGACCCGTGAAACGATTCCACGATCTCCCAGTCGTCATTCGGTCGGAAGCAACCGAAGTGTCCGGCGAAATCGTCGCCAAATGCGAGAACGTCATCACCGAATCGATTGCGTTTGGATCTGTGAACGAGATCACGCAACAGCATTGGTTCTGCGTAGACCATGTATTGAGACTCACGGACGGACCCCCAGCCAACGTCTCGGAGATAGTGGACGTATTCTTGCGGTGCGTTGGGGTAAGCAGCAACAAGGGCATCGATTTGCGACTGTGTAAGCAGTTCACGCCGCGAATCTTCTGTCTCGTGGATCGCGAGAAAGTCGAGAACATCACAATACTGCGTCATGAAAATGCGTCGCGTTGAAGAGATCTCAGTCGGATAACGTTTCACATCACCGGGTGGCGGCGATTGACGTGATTCCAAAGAAACGTGACCACCGCCACTCCGGTGCATGTGTTGGTTATCGGCATTTATGGACGGGCGTTGACCGAGTGTTGGGCAGTGGCAACCACGTCGCCACAGCTTAACGGGCATTGGTTCGGGCGGCAAGCAATTGGGCGTTGATCGGGTCGGCAAGTAAACGGGCATTGCATCCAACGGGCCCAGCAGACGGTAAACGAAGGATCGAAAACGTTCACGCTGGTTCAGCAAACGACAACAGTGAACACTATCAAGGAATGCGAGCGGCGTGGGCTCTGCAAATCGCCAACGAAGAATTAAGGCGTTTGAATCGGCGAGCAACTAACGCAAGAGCCAAAAGACGCACCTAAAACCAAGCGTTGCAGCAATCGTTTGTGCAAGCAAACACGCGGAACATCTGCGGAGTCAGTCCGATAACGGTAGGGTTTTGCGGGCGGCGGCGAAAGACTTGCAAGCAAACGAAAAAGCGTGCCACCGCCGCTCCGTAACAACCCATGGTTATCGCCGATTGTTGCGGGCATTGACCGCGAGAGCGGAAAACATCGACGGAACGTCGCCAGCACGGTCTGCGCGAGCAGAAAACAACGCCGGGACGGCGGCGAGCATTAGCTAAGTGTTAGTAGTAGGGAGAACTTCAGGATTAAGAACGGTCACTGAATGTCAGCAGTGGTGATCAGTTTGAGATTCGGAGGTCCAGCGTTGGGAGCAAGCCATCCGGAACAATCAAGCGGCGTTCCGCCCCGTCGGTGGCACGCGATGCGAGCAACCGTTGGAATCGACCAGTGAAGTAGATTGTATCAGGTCCAAGTCGAGTAATGGCGTGAGTGACGCTATGTGTCACCGTGTGAAAAGTGAAGATCAAGACACCAGTGATCGTCGGGGCAAACGCGATCCGCTGTTGCGTGCAACAACTGAGCACCGAGTGCGATAACGGCGGACATCACCGAGATCGCGCATTGTGGTGTCCATGTCAATAATTGCGCCGTCGCGATCTTCGGTGCATGTCATGGTTCCACGTCTTCGCGTTCTAATCCCAACGCCGGAATCAGGTCGTCAATGATGTGGTCTTTTGAAAAGACGAATTGACCATTGTGGTACAAAGGCAGTGTAATTCGTCGGTCATCGCAACCAGGAACATTGTAGCACTCAAATTGCGCGATCCAGGAAGCGTCATAATCTTGCATTGTGTCACGAATGATCTCAACAAGCTGTGGCGAGTACATGCTTCGCGTTTGTAAATACACGTAAAATACGCGAACGTGTTGATAGTGCCCTGGAAGTGCCCAGTCTTCGCCTTCAGTCCCGAGTTTCGACATGGCTTTGCGAAACCGATCTTTCATGACAGCGAGCTCGGCCTGAACCGCCTCAACTGGCACGGAGTCCGGCAGCAACTTGTCGAATGGTTGCTTTAGGGCACGGTACGAGTCGTTGTCTAGTACGCGGGCTGGCATAGGCAAAGAATCCGTCTCCGTGTCGATGTCATGTCCATGATCACGAACACATCCGACCAACAGCAAGGCGAGCAACGGAATAGCGGTTCGCGCTTTCATCGTGGAACGGTTGCCATCACCGGGCACGGAGAGTTTGGCATCCATTTGTAAAACCTCGCAAGCCGTGCTCCGTGTGCATGGCGTGGTTATCGCCAAATTTGCAGCGGCGAAAACGTGACCTCCAACGTGCG
>NZ_SJPW01000019.1 GCF_007860125.1 Rubripirellula tenax | reverse complement strand
GCTCGCAAAACATGTAGAGAAGCCGGAAATCACTTCGCCCGCTACTCGGAATCCGAATCTTCGCGACTGAAACTCGTAAGCTCACCCCGAGGAAATCGCACTCGGAGTGATTTCCGGACAGACACTAACTAGCTGGATAGACGGCTACCTGGCCGGATAGATGGCCGCGAAAATCATCGTGACCGCCAGCGCCGAGAAGCCCATCGCGGTACTCATCGTGGAAACCACTTTCAGGCCCTCGGACTCGGTCATACCGCTCATACGCGTGATGATCCAAAAGCCGCTGTCGGTCATCCAGGCAATCGGCTTGCTGCCGGCCCCGATCGCCATCGCCAAATACACGGGATGAAACGGCAGCGATTCTGCTTGCGCCAAACCCTGCAGAACTCCCGCAGCGGTGATCATGGCGACCGTCGCCGAGCCCTGCAATGTTCGAATTGATGCGGTTACTGCGAAGGCGACCGGCAAGATCATCAGCCCCGGAACGCCACCCGCAAACGCGCCCACCGCTTCTTCGATACCGGCTTGCCGAAGCATCACGCCGAACGCACCGCCGGCAGAAGTGATCAAAATGATGTTGCCTGCCGATCCGAGCGAGCGACTGACCAACGTGACCTTCGATCGCGATGGACAATACTTCAGCAACCAGAACGCGAAACCAACGGCGATCGCCAACGCGATGTTTTTATCGCCCAGTGTGATCAAGCCTCGCGCGAACGACGAAGTCTCGATTTGTCCCGCGTCGACCAAGTAGTCCAAAATCGACGCGATGCCGATCAGCAGCACAGGCACGGCGATCGGCAACAGCGACTCGGTCAGCCCCGGCATTGGCATGGCAGCCTCTTCGGCCGTTCGTGACGGCGCGATCGATTCGCCTTGAAGTTCTTCGGCTGCACGCAGCGGGACGTCAACGAAATGGTTGATGACGCGCGCCGAAGCCAGCGACAACACGCTGCTGAACAAGCCGATCGACAACCCCGCGATCATCATCGTACCGATGTCGACGCCGATGATGCCAGCCACCAGCAGTGGTCCCGGTGTTGGCGGAACCAACGAGTGGGCAATCGATCCGCCCGCCATGACTGCCAGAATGAACAACACATAATCGCGACCGACTCGTTCACGAAGACTGCGAGCCAGCGGGATCATCAGATAGAAAACGGTGTCAAAGTAGACAGGAATCCCTAGCACAAACGAGCTGACCGCCAGCGCCTCCGGTGCGCGGCGAGGCCCCACGTACGCCAACATGCGATCAACGATGACGGTCGCGGCTCGTGATTCCAACAAACAGCCACCCACGATGCTGGCCAGCGCGATCAGAATACCGATCTTGCCCGCGGTCTCACCGAATGAACTGGCCAACCGAGACGACGCCGATTGGCTAAGAAGCGCCGCGCCCTCGGCGGCATCTAGGCTGCCTTTTTCGATTTGATAGTCGACGAACTGCGCCAGCGGTTCACCCGTTGCCAAGACGGCAACTAAAAAACCAGCCAACAACAGTGTCAGGAAAGCGTGCAACCGAAACACGAGAATGCTGATCAGCACGACGGAGATCGCGACAGCAACGATGATCCAAATGTTCATTCCGCCTGTTTCCTCATGGATTGAATTCCCGAACAATTTCTGGACCACTGCGACAAGTTATCCACGCCCGGTGGGGTCACACCTTGGACGCCTTTTGCATTAACCTAGCGGGTAGGAAGTCGAGCGTGTGCAAGGCCGACCACAACCATTTCGTACCACCGCATCCCCAGTCGATCCCAACTCATGAGCGACTCAGTACCCGTATCCACGTTTTTCATGCGGCACGAGTTTGCGATTCGACGCGTTCACTCGCTGTTGGGCATCGTGCCGCTTGGGTTGTACATGTGCGTTCACCTGACAACGAATGCCAGCCTGATCACAGGGGCAGAAACGTTCCAGCGGGCTGTCTTCATGATCCACAGCCCTGGCGAACTGCTGCCGGTGATTGAATGGGGCGGAATCTTTCTGCCGCTGTTGTTCCACGCCATCGTTGGAATCTGGATCGCGAAAACCGGGCACTCCAACGCCCAACACTACAAGTTTGCAACAAATCGACGGTACGTTTGGCAGCGCGTAACGGGCGTCATTGCTTTGGTTTACCTGTTCTTTCACGTTCTGCATTTGCACGGTTGGATGCACGCCCACGTTTGGTTGGATGTGATCCGACCGATCGGATTCGGCTCGTTCTATCCCTACAATGCTGCCAGTACGCTGGTCGCGGCGATGGAAGGCTTCTTCTGGCCCGCGTTCTACCTGATTGGCGTCATGTCGTGCGTTTACCACCTGGCCAACGGCCTTTGGACCGCCGGAATCACCTGGGGGATCTGGATCACGCCATCCGCCCAGGCCCGAGCCACGAAAGTCTGTGTGGCGTTCGGACTATTGCTTGCGGTTATTGGAACGACGGCTTGGTGGGCTGCGGTCGCACCTAGCACGGACGAGATCAAAGCATACCGCGAAGTCGAAAACCGTATGTATGACGCCTCCGAGAAGGCCGGAACGGTACCCAAGAACGACGAAAAGCGGCTATTGGAAACGGAATAAACGTGTCAGTCCGGTCCAGCATCGTTTGCCGCTGCCAAAGCCGGGCTTGTCACGGCATGATTATTACCTTGGGGCGAATCCCAGGGTGAACCCACAGAACACTCATCGCAGCAATTGGTTAAGGAATTCAACTCCATGGCAGAACATCGCGTAGTCGTCATTGGCGGCGGATTGGCCGGTCTTGCGTCAACGATGAAGTTGGCTGAACTAGGCGTTTCGGTCGATCTGCTCAGCCTGACTCCCGTCAAGCGCTCGCACAGTGTGTGCGCCCAAGGCGGTATCAATTCGTGCAACGACCAAACTCGTCAACTCGGCGACAGCGAATGGAAGCACTTCGACGATACCGTTTACGGAGGTGATTTTCTGAACCACCAACCGCCGGTCAAGGAAATGACCGAGTGGGGACCAAAGATCATCGACTTGATGGATCGGCTCGGCGTTCCATTCAATCGCACCGGCGAAGGTTTTTTGGATCGTCGTCGGTTCGGCGGAACGCTTTACAAAAGAACGGCGTTCGCGGGTGCTACCACCGGCCAACAATTGCTTTACGGATTGGACGAACAAGTCCGACGGCGGGAAAGCGAAGGCTTGGTCAAGAAGTATGAGTTCTGGGACTTTCTGGGTCCGATCATGGACGACGAGGGCCGTTGCCGTGGCGCGGTGGCTCAAGACATGGTTTCGATGAAGATTCGTGCTTTCCCAGCAGACGCCGTGGTTGTCGCGACGGGCGGTTGCGGCTTGGTTTACGGTCGCAGCACGATGAGCGTGTTCTGTACCGGAAGCGCGGCGAGTCGCTGTTTCCAAGCGGGTGCGAAGTACGGCAACGGCGAATTCATCCAAGTTCACCCGACCGCGATCCCTGGCAGCGACAAGCTACGGCTGATGAGCGAATCGGCGCGGGGCGAAGGCGGCCGAGTCTGGGTGCCGCGGAAACCGCACGACGTCCGTTCGCCGATGGACATCCCCGAAAACGAGCGTTTCTATTTCCTGGAAGAACGCTATCCGAAGTATGGCAACCTGGTGCCCCGTGATATCGCGACGCGGGAAATTTTCGACATTTGTGTCAACGAAGGGCTGAGCGTCGAATCGGATCGCATGGCGGTTTATCTGGACCTGACGCACATCCCCAAGGCGGAACTTGACCGCAAGCTTGGTGGGATTTTAGAAATTTACGAGAAGTTCCAGGGCGTCGATCCACGGGTCGAGCCAATGCGAATCTTCCCGGCCGTTCACTACAGCATGGGCGGGCTTTGGGCCGATTATGTGAAAAGTGCCAGCGGCGGTATGGAAGCCGGCGCACCGCGGAACCACATGACCAACATCCCCGGGCTCTACGCCATCGGCGAGTGTGACTATCACTACCACGGTGCAAACCGCTTGGGTGCAAACTCGCTGTTGTCGTGCATCTTTACTGGGCTGTTCACGGGATCATCGATCCTGAACTACGCGTCCAGCCAGCCACAGAACTACAAAGACTTGCCGGCCTCGGTGAGCGATGGTGCTGTTCAGAAACAACAGACTCGTCACGACGAACTGCTCAAGGGCGATTCTTCGTCGGATGAGAACCCCTATTTGATTCACCAAGAATTGGGTGACATCATGACGCGTGTGGCAACCGTCGTTCGTCGCAATGATCAGTTGTCCGACGCGCTCGGGAAGGTCGACGATCTGCACAAACGTGCGATGCGTGCCAAGTTGTCCGACACGGGTTCGTGGTCCAACCAGAACGTTATCTTCACCAAGTCGCTGCAAGACATGTTCCCGCTCGCCAAAACGTTGCTCAAAGGCGCGTTGATGCGTGACGAGTGTCGTGGCGCCCACTTCAAGCCGGCGTTCGATAAGCCATCGCTCACCGCGGAAGATCCCGCCGAGCGGCGACAACAGGCGGAAAAATGGTGCGATGACTTCGAAGAAAACAATCGCAAGTTCTTGAAAAGCACCATCGCGCGTTGGAACACCGAAACGTTGATGCCCGATATCACCTACGAAGACGTCGACACTTCGTTGCTGGCACCACGCCCGCGTCTGTATGGATTGGTCGGCGCCGAAGACATCGAAAAGGTTTGGAAAGAACGCGCTGATACCAAGAAGGCGATGGAACCGGCAACGGCCTAGGCGGCGTTCACAGCAAAACGCTTATCGAGATTGACAAGGCTTCGACATTTACGGTCCGCCGCACGCGAGCGACCGGTGACACTCAAAAACAACCCACTTCGAAAAGATAGGATCGACGGATGATCGCCCTCGAACCCGGCCTCAAAAAACGCCCCGAATATATCAACGTTCGCGTTCGTCGTCAGGACGGTCCCGGCATGGAACCGTACTGGGAACTTCACAAGATCAAGTACGAACCGGAATTGAACGTCATCACGGTTCTGCAACGAATCGCCCAGCAAGCAAAGACCGTCGACGGCAACGTGGTCGCGCCCATCGCATGGGACTGCGGCTGTCTAGAAGAAGTTTGTGGTTCATGCACGATGCTGATCAACGGTCGCGTCCGCCAAAGCTGCAGTGCGCTGGTGGATCGGTTGCTGGCCGACAATGCTGACGAAATCGTCTTGGAACCGATGAGCAAGTTCCCCGTGATCCGAGACCTGATGGTCGACCGACAACGATTGTTCCGCAGTTTGCAGCGAGTCAAGGCGTGGGTACCGGTCGACAGCTACTTCAACTTGGGCGCTGGCGAGCGAATTTTGAGAGACACGCAGGAGCAGAACTATCCGCTTAGCCAGTGCATGAGCTGTGGTTGTTGCCTGGACGCGTGCCCTCAATTCAACAAGATCGAACTGACACAAAACGACGGCGAGTCTGACGAAGCGTTCGAGAAACGGAAACTTGAATCGTTCGACGAAGGCTTTGTTGGCGCGCACGCGATTTCGCAAGCGATGTTGTTCAACAATCACCCCACGGGGAAGGCACTGGCCGGCGAACGTCTAGAAGCTCTGATGGGCCCCGGTGGCGTTGCAGCGTGTGGCAACGCACAAAACTGTGTCTCGGTGTGCCCGAAAGAAATTCCGCTCACCACATCGATTGCCCGAGCCGGGCGTGCGACAACGATCCAAGCGGTCAAGAACTGGTTCGACAAGTAGTCGCCGGTCCAATCGCCCGCGCCAAGCGGGCAAGAAGATCTTCGTGGGCTTCCGAAAAGGAGCCACGTTCGGACAAACGTGGTCAACCCTATCGCGATGGCGGCTAAATCAAAGGTAGAAATTTACTAGTGATCGTGGCCGGCATGATCATGGCCTTCATGGTCGTGCCCGTGATCGTGCTTGATCTCGCCGCGATAGGCCGTACCGCCGATGGTCAGCATCAATTTCGGCGCTGACGAAGTATCGTCGATGTGGCCCGCCAAGTCAGCGTCTGCAAGGGTGAATCGCGACGCCTTGCCGCTCGGATCGCCTTCTTCCGGACTTGCGAGCAACTTGAACTGTTCGGGAGTCCCGTCGTGCAACAGATTGATCGTCACTTCAGATGCATCAATCGGAACATTCTTGCCAGCACCCGAATCAAGCACATAGACGGTGACAGACTTGTCGTCGTGAACCACTTCGCCGTGATATTCTTCATTGCCAAGTTCGACGAGCGTGCCGTGATGCGGACCCTCACTGGGGTGCGCATGCACATCCTTGGTTTCCGTCTGGTTCGATGAACTGCTCGCCTGATCGGTCGGCTTGGAGTTGCAACCGGCCGAAAACAAGACAAGTAAGGCGACGCAGGTCTTGGAAAACGGTTGAATACGCATGTTTTTCGTTAGCAAAAGAGTTAAGAGTTTCGAATCTGACTTGCGATCAAACGGAAAAATTTTAGGCGGTGTCTGTCACAATGGTATTGGCTTCGATCCGAGAAGGCAAAACACACCTTGCCGCTGGTGCATCACTCATCCAAAGTCACTTCTTTCACCGAATCACCCACCACCCGTTTCGCCGACGTGATGCCAAAGAGCGAGAATAGAGCTGGGTGAACAAAGAAATCCAACGCCGTGGAGCTGATCAAGCCACCCAGAATCACGGTCGCGACGGGATACAAAATCTCTTTCCCGGCTTCACCTGCCGACAAGACTAGAGGGACCAAGCCAATGCCGGACGTGAGGGCAGTCATCAGCACCGGCGCAAGCCGTTCAAGCCCGGCGCGAACGATCATCGCAGGTGTGAATTCTTCGCCTTCGTGTTGCACCAGATGCAAATAGTGCTGAAGCAGCAAAATTCCGTTTCGTGAAGCGATCCCCGCCAGCGAAATGAATCCAACCATTGCCGCGATCGTCAACGTTTGACCGGTAATTACCAAGGCGGCGACCGATCCAATGAACGCCATCGGCAGCGCTGCCATGACTTGGAACGCCAAGTTCACGCTTCGAAACAGTGTGAATAGAACCAAGAAAACACAAGCCATGGAAATAACGAACAGGACCGAGATCACGCGGCTGGCCGATTTTTGACTCTGGAACTGTCCGCCATATTCGACAAAGTAACCCGATGGAAGTTGCGTGACGATCGGCGCGATCGCCGCTTGAATATCCGTCACCACGTCGACGACCCCACGATCGGCAACATTGCACTGGATGACAACCCTGCGACGGACGTTCTCACGATTCACTGCGTTCGGACCACCCGACTCGTAGATCTTCGCTAGCGCTGAAAGCGGCATCGTACCTCCCTCGGGCAATTGAATCGACAGCCGCTTCAGCTCCTCGATATCCTCGCGATACTCGTCTTTCATGCGAACCACCAAATCAAACGTTCGCATCCCGTCCAGCACCTCTGAAACAACCTTTCCGTTCATCGCCGTTTCGATGTAATCATTGACGCTGGCCGTTGTCATTCCATACTGCAATAGCTTGTTGCGATCCAACTCGATACGCAGCTGAGGAATGATCACTTGAGGTTCCAGTATCGCGTCGATGACGCCGGGAACGCGTTGCATTTTTGAAAGAACTTGTTCCGCCCTTTGTCGCAACAGATCCAGATCGTCTCCGTAAATCTTGATTCCGACTTGCGCCTTCACGCCTGACAACATGTGCGAGATCAAGTGGGCGATGGGTTGCTCAACGGCCGTTACGACGCCCGGGATCTGTTCCATCGATTCGCGGATTTTGGCTAACTGATCCTCACGTGAATTTGGCGAGTCGGGATCAAGTTCAATGATGATCTCCGACATGTTCACGCCCTCGGCGTGTTCGTCCAGTTCCGCACGCCCGGTCCGACGAGCAAACCGTTGTACGTCGTCGATCTTCTTCAGTGATTCCTCGACCGTCCGCGCGATCGTCGTCGAAGCAGACAGCGAAGTCCCGGGCGGAAGAACAACGTTCAACTGGATCGTGCCCTCGTTGAACGGTGGAAGAAAGTCCTTCTCCAGTCGCGTCAGAAAAATGGTCGCAATCACGACCATCAGGATCGTCACGCCAAGATTGAATCGCGGGAACGTCAAGCTGAATCGAATGATCTTATCCGCAACCCACTTCAACCACCGAAGGGTGAAGCCGTCCTGTTCAGGTTCGCGACCTTTGCTGAGCGCCAGAAACCAATAAGACAGCACTGGCGTAACCGTCAGCGAAACGATCAGCGAGGACAGAATCGAAACGATGTACGCGATACCCAACGGCACGAACAACTTGCCCTCCATGCCGCCGAGAGCAAACAGCGGCAAGAACACCAGAATCACAATCATGGTCCCGAATACGATCGAACGGCGGACTTCGGTACTAGCGCGAAAGACGACCAGCAACGGATTCAACGGGCTGCCCGCGGCTCGATTCTCTTTCAAACGCCGAAAGATGTTCTCCACATCGACTATCGCGTCATCGACCAATTCGCCCATCGCTACGGCGATGCCACCCAGCGTCATGGTATTGATCGAAAGTCCGAAAACCGAAAACACAATCGCGGTCATCACCAGCGAAAGTGGAATCGCGGTAAGTGTGATGAAAGTTGTCCGCAGATTCAACAGAAACAGAAACAAGATGACGACGACAAGAATGCCGCCATCACGAAGTGCTTCCACGACGTTATCGATCGCGCGGTCGATGAACGCTTTTTGCGAGTAGACCGTTGAAATCTGAGTTCCCGGCGGAAGCGTCGGCTTCAGTTCCTCAATCGCCTTCATCACATCGTCGGTAACGCGGCGAGTATCGGCATCGGGTTGCTTGTTGATCGTCAGAACCACCGCCGGCCCGCCCCGCCATTGGCTTGTGGGCGGAGAAGTTAAAAAATCGGTGGACCTGACAAACGCCGAACTATCACCCCGTTTGACCTGCGCTCCTTCGACGACGCTTGCGACTTGCGTCAACAACACCGGCCGACCTTCGCGAATGGTCACCGGAATTTTCTTGAGGTCATCGATCGAGGCAATCCGTCCCAACGACCGAACAAGCAGTTCATTAGGACCTTGGCGATCGAGGTAACCGCCGGTGCCGTTTTCGTTGCTGCGTGAAACAGCAGATTCGACTTCCGCAAGCGTTACGCCATATCGCAACATTGCGTCGGGATCGACTAAAACTTGAAACTGCTTTCGCTGCCCGCCCATCGTAAAGACTTGTGAAACGCCAGGAATCGTTAGCAACCGTTGGCGGACGACCCAATCCGCAGTCGTCCGCAACTCCATCGGATCCGCGTCGGCATTGTCGTTCCACATGCCAAGCATCAAGACTTGTCCCATGATGGACGAAATCGGTGCAAGCTGTGGCGTGATTCCCTTGGGCAAGCGATCCTGAACCATCTGCATTCGCTCGGCTACGATTTGACGGTCGGTATACACGTCGGTGCCGTACGCGAATTCGACATAGATCACTGAGATGCCGACGCCCGAGGAGCTTCGAACGGCTTCGACGCCGTTAGCACCATTCATCGTCGTTTCGATCGGAAACGTGATCAGCGACTCGACTTCTTCCGGAGCCATGCCCGGCGCCTCAGTCATGATCACAACACGAGGGCGGTTGAGATTGGGAAAAACGTCGATCGGCATGACCATCGTTTGCCATGTCCCATACCCGACTAGGAACAGAGCAATAGCGATGACAAGCAAACGTTGGCGAAGCGCAAATCGGATGACTGCGTTTAGCATGAGACTTCGGGTCCGTTTTAGTGAGTATGACCGGCGTGTGGGTCGGCACCGCCGCCAGACTTATTCTTAATCGCCATTTGCATCTGATGAGCGGCCGTAAATGCAACGACGTCACCGGGATACACCGATCCATCGTTCGCGATCACAACCGCATTCTGGTCGCGGTACCGCACGTGGACAGGAACGCGTGTAAACACCTTTCCGTTTTGTTGAAAGACGAACCAATCCGCGCCGTCCTTCACAACAGCATCAACGGGTAGCACGATCTGGTCATCCCATTCTTCGACTGGCACACGCAACTCCATCCGCTGACCAAGGCGGTATTTCCAGGACAGGAACCGTTGGCCATCGCCATTCGTTTCATCGCGAACGGTTTCGTTTGGCAACTCCACAAACATGGACAGCGTCCGTGATTCGGGATCGATGGAGTTCGAAACAAACACGAGCTTCAAATCACGAACGTACTCCTTGCCCGAAGATCCACTCAGCACGGCGTCGACGGTCCAGTTGCGTTCGACCGCTTTGGTAATCGCGGCAATATCGTTCTCGAAAGCTTTCCCTTCGATAAACAACTGCGTGTAATCGGACAGTGAACAGAGTTTTTCACCCGCGAAGATTGCTTGGCCCTTATGAACTTGCAAGTCATCAATCACGAGTGCATTTTTACCGTGCGAGTGATTGTGCGTGTGATCGTGGCTTTGGTCGTGATCTGAGCTCTTGAGTTCGGGCAGGATCGAAGGTGGCATCGATTGAGTAAAAGACACCGGGATCGCCGAGATCTGGCTGAGCCGAAGTTCTTCGTGATGGTCGTGCGTATCGACGTCGGGAGCAACAATTTTCAACTCACGCAGCAACTTTCCTTCCGTTCCGATCGAGTCGACTTGGCGATCCGAGAGGCCGTGCATTCGAAGGGCCTCGCGCTGTGACTTGGCGTACGCCTCGAGCTTCCCTTTTTCGTAGCGACGTTCCAAAAGTTGCTTGCCAGAAATCGCGCCCGACTGGGTGGCTTGTTCTAATCTGGAAATCTCGCGATCTTCGACTTCCAATTCGCTGATCGTTTTCAGGTAAGACGTTTGAGTCTCGACCAAATCTTCATACGTCAATCGAACCTCGAATAGCAGATCACCCGGCATCACGGCTTCGCCGGTCACCGCATGAACGTGAGTGACGACGCCGTTGAGTGGTGACGAGACAATGATGGACGATCGACCAGGCTTGGCCACCACGACGGCCGGCACGGTGGTCGATCGGCGATAAGTTGACAACTCGACCGGTCGCAGGAATTCGGACGTGAGTCCCAGGTTCATCATCGCCTGAGGACTCAGTTCCAACGATGTAATGGACTGCCCACTGCCACCTAATTCTGGATGAGCACCGTGACCCGCGGTTCCGTGATCATGCCCGTTGTCGCCGGGGCCGTCATTTGTTCGCTGTGACGCGAGTGTCTTGTCGATCATCTTCGACAACGGTGGCCACCAGCGGGAATGAGTCGCCAGGGCCGCGATGATCACAAGGAAGCACGAGATCCAGCGAATCGCTGTACCACCCACGTTGTTAGCTTTATGTTGCATCGATCAGACTCAAAATATGATTGCGTTTGCGCCCCGCGGCACGACAGGCCACGGCTTACCTCTGACACTGGCGTCGAATCCGAGTGTCGGAATCGGCGCAGCAATGGCTTGGACACACGACCGTCATCCTGCCCAGGACAATTGCCCGTGACACCAAGTTGTCATGAAAGACTGCGAACGAAGACTCGCAATCCAAGAAGCACAGCTGTCCTAGATCTGCCAGGACTGTAAAGACGCGCAGCGACGCGAGGAAGTTGCCAGCCGATCAAGAATGGGCGAATCGATCCGTCGACACGAAGACACCCCACCGACAACTGGAAATCGCTTCGCACTACAACAGCCCCATTGCAAAGTGCAAGCATTTCGGTCGAAGCCGAGCAACTGTGACTTCACCGCGACATACCTACATCGGCCTTCGTCGCAGACATGCGAATGTTCGTTGGGGCAACCGCCGCACATCGCTTGCATCGCAGCAATATTGCGATCGCAATCTTCCGACGCATTCAGAATCGGGTCACTCACATGACATAGGTGCTTCGAATGATCGTCGACCGAGCAATGATCGTGACACGAAGCCTCGACTTCCGAAGCGTGCGATCCATGTTCTGCACAGCCAATCGACTTCATCGCGTGGGAGTGATGCCAGCAACAACCAAGCACCGCATGTGCGGTGAACGCAAGAAGCGTCAGTCGTTGGATGAAGCGGGCAAACATTGCGAAACGATCTTTGGGTGGCGTTGGTGCGACTCCGTATTATCCCCAACCCCTACAATCGGGTCAATGATGCCAAGACTTGAAGCAGGGCAGCTCACTTTTTCAAAATCAATAAAGCTGAAAAATTCAAACGCGACACGCAATCGAGTGAATATACATCAATTTCGCGGATTCACTCGCTTGATTGTCGCGATTGGATGCGCCAGATTCAAAATTGATGAAGCAGGACCGAATACGTGGAAAAGCTCGTTCAAGCCCCCAATCGCCCCCCCGCCGTCAAGCATGCATTGCCATGAAACATGAATCGTCGTTTCCATGTTTGGCAGCGGGTTTTCGATTCGCCCCGAGTCGTCGACGATAACGCTCGCGGAAAACAGTCGCCGGCCCATTCGGCCTAGACGCTCGCTAACCGCTTGCTAGCCGTCGTTTCTGCGATCTTCATCGAGTTGGGGATGCGGCGAAAGGCGTTGCAACAATGCGAGCAGATTTCCAGCGTTTTCATCGTTTGCAAATCCGTGCCAACTCGACTCGAAGCGCCGTTGCTCGTTGTCGTAAGTCGGCAAGTAGAAGTTCCGACACTTCCAACAAATCGTGGTCTCAAAGAAAAGCTGATTGTCACGGTAAAAGCGTAACCCGTATGCCGGGTAGTGACAAAACGCACCACCGTGCCTATCAAACGCCAACGCTTGCCATGCGGTTCGTAGATCTTGACAGCCCTTTCCTGTGACGGTGGCGTGGGCGTGGATATCCGCTTGCGTTCCGTACGGTCGCACGGGAAACGTTCTGCCTCTCGCGCGGGGTCTCGATTCTTCGTCGCCGAAAGGATCGCGTTGCAAACTCGATACAGCATAAATTTCAACGCGATCGAATGCAGGCAGCCCATCGGTGTACGCTAGCGACATCATCCGCGCAACGGGCGTCTCTACATCCGGGTGCGTCGCCGACCGCTCGGAATCCTTCGCTGCAGTTTCGAAGGCGTCGTTGAACGGTAGCGTCTCCTGTGCAAAAGTAGCAACGCAAGTGACGGTCAAAATACAGATCAAGTGAGCGAAACGCATTGCAATGGACTCGTATCCGTTTCGGTCGTCGCCATCGGGCACCACAGCGACGACCACATTAAAAAATGATGCGGTGCTCCGCATGGTTCTCCGCCGTTGATGCATCCGGATATCACTTCGCGTTCGTTTGCACCTTGGCTTCCGCGTCTTCACCCATTTTGTCAAGCAACATCGCAACGTCCTGAAACAGTCGTTCGTTTCCGATCATCGTGACCCTAGCGTTATTCGCCTTGATCTCGCAACTTCCGCCGCGTGACTTTCACAATTCAGGTCTCACGAACTCAGTCACATCTCTGATGATCTTGCCTTCTTGGCCTTCGAGCGCATTCGAAACCATCATCACTTTGACGTCCTGTTCGCGCGCCGCTACCTTCGACGACGTCAGCAGCACCGATTCATCGTGCACAACGTAGGTGAGATTGAGCATGTCGGTGAGACGTCCTATTGCGACACCTAGAGTCACGTCCTTGGCCACAAACGTGACTGGCTGCTCCGGTCGAATCCCAAGATCTGCCAATGCGTGTCCGTCCACGACAATCCGAATGTTGTGCATGCCGCTTAACTCCAACAGCAATTTGGAAAGGGGCATTTCACTCGCGTCGACATTCGTCCCATCAGACAACGATGCCGAAATTCGGTATTCGGATTCGGTGTACTCCGTTGGCACCATCGTGTCTTTGCCTTTCTGACCCTCAAAGGCAACTTCTTGCGCGAAACAACCGACCGTTACGAACACGGCAATCACAGCGAACACGGCGAATCGAAAATTTGGCATTCTGAATTCCAGCAAACTGCAGCGACAAAAGCAGCGACTTCGGTTCATTTGAGCGGCGGCACAAAAGGCATAGCCGTGAACCACTGCCTCCCAAACAAAAGAAAGATAGGAGATACAGTGGCCGCGACAACCGAGTACGCGATCGGAGCGTCGATGCGACCATCAAGCGACGGCCGCAACAGCACGGCTGAGACAATTGCGTTCAAGCCCAAACTTGCCGTCCAGAACCAAGGCAAAAATTAGGTTCTACGATCTGCAGCGACCGTAACCCAGCCGAACCACAGCGCGGCCCCGGGAAGGGTCACGATCCACGACACCGCGGGGAGATAGACAAGGACAGAGACTGCCAAAAGGCCGATCGCAATACGTACCGCCACACGTGTTGAGTCCAGCGACGGTCGGTCCCCGGCAATGACGTCGGCTGCAGAGCGGTGCGGATTGTCGTTCAAGCTTGCGTTTTTTTTAGCTCTGCGATGGATTTCAAATCTTCCAACATCAACGATCCGCGGATGGCATGAGCAATCAAGTTGCAAGAATTGAACCAAGCGTAGGTTGTCGCGGAAACGACAAACCTCGCTTCCGACGGTTTTCAGCGAATTTCAAATCGTTAAAGAAACCAGATCCAATCTGGTAGAGCTTAAAGCAATGCGATCCGCAGATTCGCCAAGAAGCAAGCCTTCCCGCGGTACGTCGAACCTTTTCATACCTTGCGGCCAATTTGTAACGACACTGCGATGATGGAAGCTGCGATGTTTTAGCCATTATGGGATGCCCCCAATTCCTGTACCAGGCGTTATGAAAGATTGGGTTGGGGAATTGGGATCGGTGATTCGCAGTGCTGCTGGAGTGAGGCCGTAGGCCGAACGGAAGCAGCACTGCGAAGCGCGAACT
>NZ_SJPW01000018.1 GCF_007860125.1 Rubripirellula tenax | reverse complement strand
GCGTTTGAAATTGCTTTTAGTCAACAATTCCAACGCGCGAACCCGCTTGCGGGTTCGATCTTCGGGGAGCTTTTCTTCGAAATTAGTCGTAATTCCTGCGGCCATGCGATTTCTGGACAGACACTAGTTAGTGGGGCGGTTTGCATTACCGCCACCTTTCACCTTGCCGCTTTTGAAGTGCCGTTCGCGAAGTGGCCTCGGAAAGATTGGATCTTTCGTTAACCTATCGGCCATGAACGTAAACCAAGAAATTCCTGCGGACGCCCAAGAGAACGATTCGCTGGTGCTGTTCCGATTCACCGGCGAAGATCGCCCCGGATTGACGGCCGTTTTGTCGCGAAATTTGGCGTCGTTCGATTGCACGATCATCGACGTCAACCAAGCCGTGATCCACCGATCGCTGTTGCTAGGCGTTTTGGTCAGGATCCCGGACGGATGCGATCACGAGGCGGTGATCGACGCGATGCGGACGTGTGCCGACGCATTGGAATTGCGATGCAAGGCGCGAGCGATCGGGTCGGATGACTACGATGCTTGGGTTGAACGCCAAGGAAAATCGCGTTTCATTCTGACGCTTTTATCGCGGGCCGTTACGGCGAAACAGTTTTCGGCCGTCACCAAAATGTTAGCTGACCAGGGCTTGAACATCGACGTCATCACTCGATTGTCCGGTCGCCCGCCCCGAGTCGCCAACAGCGAACTGACGCGAGCGTGTGTCGAGTTCTCGTTGCGAGGCGAGCCGCTGGACAGTCGCGAATTGAAGGCCAGCCTTTTGTCATTGTCCAGCGAGTTGAATCTCGACCTTGCATGGCAGCGTGACGACGCATTCCGGCGCAGTCGCCGCGTCGTTGCACTGGATATGGATTCGACGCTGTTGCAGGCTGAAGTGATTGACGAATTGGCGAAAGAAGCGGGCGTTGGCGACGAAGTGATCGCGATCACCGAAGCAGCCATGCGGGGCGAGATCGACTTTGACGAATCGTTGCGGCAGCGCGTCTCGAAACTGAAGGGATTGTCGGAAACTGTCCTGCCGAAAATCGCCGAGCGACTTGAGCTGACCGAAGGTGCCGAACGATTGCTCACCACATTGCATCGGTTCGGATATCGCACGGCGATTTTGTCGGGAGGCTTTA
Organism: Rubripirellula tenax; assembly: GCF_007860125.1. NCBI lineage: Bacteria > Pseudomonadati > Planctomycetota > Planctomycetia > Pirellulales > Pirellulaceae > Rubripirellula > Rubripirellula tenax. The sequence goes on along the minus strand of NZ_SJPW01000018.1, from coordinate 16,592 downwards.
CGTACTTCGGTAACTATCTGCAAAAAAGATTGGCAATCGATCACGTTTACGCCAACAAGTTGGAAATCATCGACGGAATGCTGACCGGCAACGTCGTCGGACCGATCGTCAACGCTCAGCGAAAAGCCGAACTGCTAGAGCAACTTGCCAAAGCGGAAGGCGTCGACCGCAAGCAATTGATCGCGATCGGTGATGGTGCTAACGACTTGCCGATGTTGGCGCGAGCCGGTTTGGGGATCGCATTTCATGCCAAACCCATCGTGCGTCAATCGGCTGAGCATCAAGTGTCGACGATGGGACTCGACGCGGTGCTGTATCTGTTGGGGGTTCGTGACCGCGACTTGGCGTGACGTCAGGCTTGCACGCCAACAAGCAAATTGCGGGCGTTTCAGTGTGCGGGCGTTTCAGTGTTCGGGCGTTTTCCGTTTGCCGAGTGCCATTTTAACGAAGTGCACGATTGCCAGAACGATCGCACCAATCAGAACGCCAAACAAGGCGTTGGCGACCATCGACGAAAGCGAACCAAGAACATTGCCCAGCGGCTCGATCGCTTCGAGACGATGCTGCATGCTTTCGATCAGATGATGCACGGGTCCGATTCCGTGTGACAGTAACCCGCCGCCCACTAAGAACATTGCGATCGTTCCGGCGATCGACAGAAACTTCATAAGATACGGTGCACCGATCAAAATCGTCTCACCGACGCGGCGTCGCAGGGAACGCCCGGCACCTTCTGGACTGGTGCGAATCAAATACTCGCCCAGGTCGTCCAGCTTGACGATCCCGCCGACCAACCCGTAAACGCCGACGGTCATCAGCAGGCTGATCGCCACCAAGACAAACAGGCGTGTCAGAAACGGCTCGGTCGCAACCGTGCCCAGCGTGATCACAACAATCTCGGCCGACAAAATGAAGTCGGTGCGAATCGCGCCCGATACTTTATCGCGTTCCATTGCAACGATATCGACAGCCGGATTGGCGATCGCGGCCTCATGGGCCTTTCGATGTTCTTGGTCTTCCTTGGGGTGTAAGAACTTATGAGCCAGCTTCTCGCATCCCTCGAAACAAAGAAACGCGCCCCCGGCAATCAATAGGGGACCGATCGACCACGGTGCGATCGCGCTAAGCACCAGTGCCGAGGGAACCAAAATGACCTTGTTATAGAAGGAACCTTTCGCGACCGCCCAAACGACCGGCAGTTCGCGGTTCGCCTTGACGCCCGATACTTGCTGGGCGTTCAGCGCCAAGTCGTCGCCCAGGACTCCGGCGGTCTTGTGCGCGGCTACCTTCGTCAACGCGGCAACGTCGTCCAAGATGGTGGTGATGTCGTCGAGCAACATCAACAATCCGCTGGCCATAGAGGATCTCTTCTTAAAAATGCAAAAATTGAAACCGCTTGATTCAGGCACAACTTATCATGCTGGCGTCGATCCGTGCGAGACACATGATCGTGGATCATGACGTTGTGTTAGATTCGCCGCCGCACGCCGCACGCCGCATGGCTGCGTCGACCCAGTCCCGCCTTTTGTACACAAGACTTCCAGATGCACTCGAATCGTTTTTTCAGTTTGCTTTTCCTCGGAATCGCGTCCGTTGCCCATGCACAGCCAGTTCCGGAATTGGTGGTGGACGTCCAAACGGCTCCGAACGTCGCCCAATCAAGTTGGGGCATGATCGAAACCATTGGTCAGCCTACCGCGCGTCACGAAGCCGCCTTGGTTGCGCACCAGGGTCTGGTCTATTTGATGGGCGGTCGCCGGATCAATCCTGTCGAAGTTTTTGATCCGGTAACAAGAACGTGGGCGGCTAAGGGCGAGTCGCCGATGGAACTGCATCATTTTCAATCGGTATCCTTGGGCGATTCGATCTATATGGTCGGTGCGATGAACGGTCGCTATCCCACTGAGTCGCCACTAGAAAAAGTCGTTGTCTATCATCCGGCAACGGATACGTTTGAGTTCGTTCATCACATCCCCGAAACACGACGTCGCGGCGGCGCGGGTGCAGCTGTCTACGACGGGAAAATCTATATCGTCGGTGGGATCACGAACGGGCACCAAGACGGATATGTGCCTTGGTTTGATCGCTACGATCCCACGACCGGCGATTGGGACATGATGCCGGACGCACCCCATGCACGCGATCACTTTCAAGCCGTTGTGGTCGGACATTACTTATATGCACTGGCGGGACGAACGACGTCGCAGCGAACCAATCACACGTTCGACTTGACCGTTCCCGAAGTCGACGTTTTCGATTTTACGACGGGTGCCTGGTTGCCGTCGGGAACTGTCGAAAATCTACCCACGCCGCGAGCAGGAAATATGGCCGCCGTCATCGATGGCAAGATCATCATTGGTGGCGGCGAGAGTGGATCATTGAAGGTGGCTCATGAAGACGTCGAGAGCCTGGACCCGGTGACCGGAAAGTGGTCGCGTTGGCCATCGTTGGCGCGAGGTCGTCATGGCAGCGGATTCGCCGTGATCGATGAGGTGATATATACCGCTGCCGGCAGTGGCGGTCGCGGCGGAGCCCCCGAATTGTCTTCGACTGAATCGTTAAAGCTCGATTCCATCATGGTCGACGACTCGACGGGCGAAACGCCGCGTGATTCGCGCGAACGCTAGCCCGTCTCGTCGACGATACTTGATTGCCACATTACCTGTTTGCAGCTACGCCAAGAATTGGAAGTAGCCGTTGGTGTGCAGGACTTCGCTGAGAAGGAATCCGGGTTGGATCCCGACCCCCGGCAACCAGGTCCCGGTCGAGAATGTCGACGCCGCTTCCGTTTCATACGAGAGTGCGCCGATTTCGATGCGATCGATCTTCACGTTGTAGTCGATACCGTTTGCCGGGTCGTACGTGTCGTTAACGAAGTTGATCCGTACGTCTGAGGCGGCAACGGGTTGTGGGCTTTCGTAGGAAAGTTCGATGAAGTTGCGAGACGAGTAGTCGCCCAAGCTGCCACCACTTAGACCGATGTTGTATGTCGCAACGATTGCTCCGCCGATTTGCAGCTGGATGATTTCGTTGGTCGTTTGACCGGCCGCAAAGATGCGAATCGTTGTTGTTCCGCCGGCGGAACCGGGGTCGTTAGCGAAACCAGGCGTTCCGCCCAATTGTTCGCTGGCGACCCAATTGGTCGCAACGTTGTTGTCGGAATTGGGGTTAACCAACGCCAACGAGCTGCCGCCGCCGTCAGGCTCCGTCGCCCACGGCGCGGCGTCATCATAGGCAACTTGATCGACCACACTTCCGTTGACGTCCAACAGTGTGATCGTTTCACCGCCGCCGGAGAGTCCGCCCGAATACTGGCTGCCGACGAAAATATTACCGCCGTATTGCGACTTGAATTGAATCGCATTGTCGGTGAAGACCACATACTGGTCAGCCAACAGGACGGTGCCGTACCCGATCGTCAAGTCGATTCCGTCGATCGTCCAACCGGACAGATCGATCGATTCGTTGGAGTTGTTGTAGAGTTCAATGAACTCAGCCTGGCCGTCCAGCGGGTTGTAATGCAGTTCGTTGATGACAACGTTAGCAGTGCCCGACGCAGTTCCCGGCATGCGGGTTTCGGCCGCAAAATCAGCGCGTCGGATGTCGATGGAGTTTTGCCAGTCGTCGACCCAAAACTGATTGGTGGAGATGTTGGATCGTCCCCACTTCGCGAACTCGTCGGCGCCGTTGAGTGCGCCGATCTGTTCAATCACTTCGGCGCGTCGCTGGATCAGTTGATCATTGCCCAAGTATTTGTCGACCAGAGTTTGGATTCGGCGCCAATACATGTCGCGGAACTCTGGGACTTCCCACATCGAATCCAGCAGTTCGTGACGGATCGGCTCGGGCGTCGTGAACGTTCCCGGTGTTTCGTCATCGGTCAGTCGCCAAGTTCGGTCGACATCCCATTCGATGATCGACCAAACGTTGGTTTCGGGATCCAACGCCATGTAGAAGTTCTGGACCCTTTGGTCGTCATGCCGCATGAGCGCCGACAACGCCATGTGGTTGACCGTTTCTGCGACATCCACGTTTTCATACAGCCAGGCCGTTTTTGACGCCGATGGTGGCGAGGTCAAAACCTGGTTGATCGCGTTGATTGACGAGTAGTCGCCGTCGTCTGGATTCTTCTTGTCAAACTTTGCGGTGGAACCGAATCCACCTTCTTCCGCCTTGAACAGTTCGTTGTCGTCGATTCCAGTCGCCTTGCGATAAGCGCCGTCGTACAGCTCTTGGAAACGGAAAAGCCCGTGGAAGTCACCGTTCATGTGGACGCGGGTGAAGAAAGAACTTACGAACGAGTCGGTTTCAGCGTTGAACACGTCCCAAGAAAGCTCGGGAGTCAGCACCGTCCAGTCACCAAAGTCTGCGTTGATTCCGAATTCATCGATCGGGTAACTGCCTTCGGGACCGATGTCGATCGCGTAGCCGGATGGCAATTCAAACTTCATGCTTTGTTTGGGGAAGTTCGCTCGCGCGTGATCGCCGCCACGGACGCGAATGGTCGCGTTTTCAAACACTTCGCCGTTGTACGCGACAACCGCACCGATTGTCGTATTGGTCAACCGAAGATCGGTTGTTGTCAGCTCTTGGAACTCAGCTTCATCTACAAAGAATTGGAACAGCGGCAGCGTGTTACCGGGAACATTGGGACTGACCACGACGCCCAAGTAGTTGATCGTGTCGCCTTCGAATGGCGCCGTGGCGACATCGGAATCGATGCGATAGCGAACCAACGTGCCAGCTTCCTGGCCGGGTACGACTGCTTGCCAGACATCGCCGCCGATGTTGGTCATCGAAACAGTCTGGTCGGCGCCGAACATTACCTTGTAGGTCAGCGTGGCAAACGCCGCGTCGGCAATGGTTGCCGAAACCGTGAAGGCTTGGTTGGCAACCGGAACGCCCGGCGTGATCGTGATGCCAGTGACATCGCTCGGTGCCGATTCTGCGTAAATCGAGTTTTGACCACCCGGTGTTGGCGAGGTCGTTGAGGTGCCCCAGCTTGCGGCAAGTGAGTTGTCGAACGTCGGGTTGATCAACTCAAGTGATGGTCCGTTTCCGTCGGGGCCGCCCGGCCAAGGACTGGCATCGTCGTACGAAACTTCATCGATGATCGTCACGCCGTCGGCGGCGATCAGTTGGATGGTCTCGCCTCCGCCCGATAGTCCGCCGGCGGCAAACTCGGCGATCGGCGTCACGCCCCATTGCGATTGAGCGATGGACGCGGACGGCGCAACAATGGCGTATTGCCCGGCGGCCAGTGTCGTGCCGCTGGCAAAGACGAGATCGAATCCGGCGAAAGACGCACCCGAAAGGTCATAGTCAGCGGTGCCGGGGTTATACAATTCCAAGAACTCGGCATCGGGATCGACGACGCCGTCGGGGCCCGGGTTGTAGTGAATCTCGTTGATGATCGCGAACGCTCCATCGGGCGGATCGACTGGATCGATCGGATCAACGGGCTCCCCTTGGCCGGCGTATTGGAAGTAACCGTTGCCGTGCAGCGTTTCTTTTTGACGGAATCCGGGAACGATGCCGTCCGCTGCCAACCATGTACCGGTCGAGTACACTTCGGGGGCTTCGGTTTCGTAAGTCACTCCGTCGACGGTGATATTGTCGACGCGCAAGTTGCGATCAATTCCGTTGGCCGGATCGTATAGGTCGTTGGTAAATGCAACGCGAATTCGGTCGGCATCAATGCCGTTTGCGTTGTAGGTGAACGATTGGTATTCACGAGCGGCGATGTTGCCACCCACGTTGTTGTAGGTCGCGACCGTTGCACCATCGATCTGAAGCAACATCGTTTCTTCGCCTCGTGCGCCCGCGGCGCGGATCGTGATTGGAAGCGTGGACTGGTAAGCATTCAGCGTGGTGCTATGAAACGCCAATGATGACTCGATGGCGCCGACGTGTTGTTCCAAGTCCCAGTCGGCGCCGCGCAGTCGGCTACCGGTCGTGTTCGTTGACGCTGCGACATCGCCGCCGGTAAGTTCCGCGATCCGCTGGATGAATTGCTGCCCGCGCGAACCCGCAGCGGTTTCGCACCCGTAGATCAAAATATCGGCGTCGACGGTCAGGGCTCGTGTCCATCCAACAATCAAGTTGCTCATTCGGTCCAACGTTGAGCGGTCGACAAGTTCGTTGCCGAGTTGGATCTGGCCCGACTCGCCATGGGCAAGAATGTGGAGACTGGCCACGCCGCGTCGCGTTGCAAGCACTTCGCTGATCTGTTCGATGCCGCTGCGGTTCGCGTCCAACAAAACCAGTTCGTGATTGTCTGCGACACCGCCAGCCAATTGTTCGATGTTGTCGACACTTGCATCGATGAAAACCAGATGCGACGCCTGTGCCGCTGCGACCACCGATGGTGGTGCGACTTGCACCGTCGCACACTCGCTGACCTGAGACATGGCAACGCCGCAATCTCCGGCAAGCATGATTCGCTGCTCTAGCTGTGTAAGATCCCAACGCAGGCTGCGTCGTTTCCGATTGCTCGACGTGCTTTTTTCTCGATTCGACCTGGCAAACGGTACTCGATTCATCTTCGGCTCCAATCAATGTTGCTGGGATATAGGGTTTACTAACCCGCGGGGACCCCCCATGCTACGGCATCGGTTTACCCCGTGCAATCTTCTTAAACAGCGATGTTTCTTGGCTTTTCGACGTCGAATCACAAGTAAATCGACTGGTTGCTTGGATTCGCAGCCGAGCGGGCTTAGATTGAAACGGTTGATCGGATTGCTTTGAAAGCGGGCGATGCCACACTTAGAGTCGCTTGTTCGACCCGGCCGGGACTGGAGTTCGTCGGGGATGTGCGAAGAAATTTGGAGAGGCCGCCAATTGAATCGCCATGACGTGAATGTCAATTTTCTCGTAATCGCCGGCGTTGCGTCGATGTTGTTGTTTGCATCGGATTGCATCCTCAACAGCGAATTCGTTTTCTCAGTGCTGTACTTCTTACCCGTGCTGTTGGCGGCATGGTCGTACTCACGCAACGGAGTCCTTGTGATCGCGGGGATCTGTACTGCGTTGACAGGCATGGCGTGGGCTCTCGCCAGCCGCGGCGGAATCGACCAGTCGTCGCATGCGTACCACGTTCTTTCGATCGTGGCGGTTTGGTGTACGGCGTTGTTCAGCAGCCAAGTTCCGCGACTCCAGCATCGCAAGGGCGATCTTCAGAATCAGCTTAGCGCCGCAAGTGGTGACCTTGAGGCCAGCGAAGAAAAGATGCGACTGATCGCGGCATCTGCGTTGGATGCGGTGATCACGGTAAACGAACAGGGCTCGGTAACGGGATGGAATCATCAAGCCGAAGTCATCTTCGGTCGGTCAGCCGAGGACGTTTCGGGCCAACAGCTCGCGGACCTGATCATTCCCGAGTCGCTTCGCGGCGCGCACCACGACGGCTTGTCGCACTTTTTAAAGACCGGTCATGGGCCGATGCTGAACCAACGAATGGAAACGACCGCTCAGCGAGTTGACGGGTCGGTTTTTCCGGTTGAGTTATCGATCGTTGCCTTGGAACTTCGCAGCGGCTACGAGTTCTGTGCATTCGTGCGAGACATCTCGGTACAGAAAGCCACACTGGCAGAACTTCAAGATCGCGAACTCCACAACCGCGTGCTATTGAACTCAACGGCCGAGGGCATCTACGGTTTGGACATGCAAGGGAATTGCACCTTCGCCAACCCGGCGTCTGCGGCGTTGTTGGGATACGGCGATCCCGAGCAGTTTTTGGGGCGGAATATGCACGAATTGATTCACCATACGTGTGCCGATGGCAAAGCCAATCCTCAGGAATCTTGTCGGATCTACCAAGCGTTCCGAATGCACGAGGGCGTTCATGTGGATGACGAAGTCTTTTGGCGCAAAGACGGTTCGTCGTTCCCGGTTGAGTATTGGTCACACCCTGTCATTCGCGACGGCGAATTGATTGGTTCCGTTTTGACCTTCATCGACATCACCGAACGCCACGTGATGCAAACCGAGCAGTTGAAGTTGAAAGTGAAACTGCAAACGCTGGTTCGACAGCGAACAGCAGATCTCGATCAAACGCGCGAGCGATTGGAGTTAGCGTTGACAGGCGCGAACGTGGGTTTGTGGGACTGGAACCCGCAAACGTCCAAGGTGTATTACTCGCCCACCTTCAAGTCTCAACTGGGTCACCCACCCGAGGCCGACTGGGACGACTTTGCGGCCTGGGAATCCCGACTGCACCCCGCCGACCACGCCAGTGCCATTGCCTGCGTCGAATCGTACTTCGCACGGACGACGCAAGCCTACAAGTCGATCTTTCGAATGCGGTGCTTGAGCGGTTCGTACCGATGGATCTTGGCTCAAGGAACGGCAAACTTTGGCGCCGACGGAAAACCAATTCGCATGACGGGTGTACATGTCGACATCACCGACCAAGTTGCCGCCGAGCAAGAATTGAAACGAGTCAATGAAGCGCTGGCGATCGCGAACGAGGCGCTGCAAGAGAGCAATGAAGAGCTACAGCAGTTCGCCTACGTCGCATCCCACGACTTGCAAGCGCCGCTGCGTGCAATTTCTGGTTTCAGCCAGTTCTTGGAACGCGACTATCGAGACGCTTTGGATGAACGCGGTCATGATTACCTCGATCGAATCGTGCGAGGCGTCAAGCGGATGCAACGGCTGATCAACGACCTATTGGACTATTCACGCGTCGAGTCACGCGCCGCACCGTTTCAATCGGTCTCGTTGAACGACATTTATGAAGACGCCGTCGAACTGCTTGCAGAGTCGATCCGCGAAGCAGACGCAATTGTGACGTGCGGTGAGTTACCCAGCGTGGATGCTGACCCGGCCCAGGTTTCTCAGTTGCTGACCAACCTGATCGGTAACGCCATCAAGTACAACCGCAACCAGCCTCGCGTTCAGATCACCGCAACTCGTCAGCCCGACGAATGGGTACTCTCGATCGAGGACAACGGGATCGGGATCGATTCACAATTCTATCAGCAAATTTTCGATGTTTTTCGGCGGCTACATACGCGTGACGAGTATGCCGGCACTGGAATCGGCCTAGCGATCTGTCGTCGAATCACAAAGCGCCACGGCTGGAAGCTCCATGTCACGTCGGAAATCGACAAGGGCAGCAAGTTTTGTGTCACTATTCCGGATTCCCCTTCCGTTCCGAATAGAAACTAAGGATAGAATAGACGGCATACAAAGCTCCTAAGGTGTCCCGATTAGGCACAGGGACTGCTTTCGGAGAAGTGGGTCGCTCGAATGGGTGGGCGTGGGCAGCCCCTGCTAGCTGGATTACGATATTCGAGTGTTGATCATCAAAAAGTGGGGCCTTGGTTAGGGTTGTTTGACATCGTGACAGATTCTTTGGGATCCATCGAAGCGCCCACACGTTTGATTTCGATGAACATTTTGGATCGGTTACGTCTGAGCCAAAAGTTCACCGAAGCGCAGCTAGAGATCGTTCGGAAGGAACTCGAGCATTACTATTTCGACGACGATGCAATCGCCGTCAAGAATGCCCGCATCGGCATGGACGTCGGCAAGTACGTGCTCGAATCGGTGTTAGGCGAAGGGGGTGCCGGGCAAGTCTTTCGAGCTCGTTCAAAACATGATGAAAACGATCACGTCGCGTTGAAACTGATCAAGCACGCACGCGCGACCGATCGGTTTCGCCGCGAGATGGAATTGGTGCTTCGTCTCGCTCATCCCAACGTGGTGATCGCCTACAGCACCGGCGAATATCAGGACAAGCTCTACATCGCGATGGAGGAGTTGTCGGGGCCAGACCTTCATACACAGGTCGCCAATTCCGGACCGATCACCTGGCAAGATTCTTTGCAATTCATTTTGGACGCGGCGGCAGGATTGGAACACGCCCACCAACGCGATCTGATTCACCGCGACGTCAAGCCGGGCAATTTGATTCTCGATTCAGGCCGAGTCAAAGTGTCGGATCTTGGGCTCGCGATTTTGACCGAGAATGGCGAGAACGGCAAAGCAGATACGATTGGTGGTTTTCATACGCAAACCGGATTCTTGGGAGGCACTCCCGAATTCATGGCGCCCGAACAGGCCAGGTCGCTGGCATCCGCCACGGTTCAATCGGACATCTACGGCCTCGGTGCAACGTGGTACTACTTGCTTACCGGAAAATCACGGGTCAGCGGTAAGTCGTTGCAAGAGATGGTCGTGAACCTGATCCGGGGCATCGATTTGAAAGGGCTGAGCGATACGATCGCTCCAGCGGAAGTGCGTAAGATTTTCGACAAGATGGTTTCGTTTCGACCCGAGCACCGATATCGATCGATGTCCGAAGTCATCGTTGCGTTGAAGAGTGTGGTGGTGCCGGATCCGAACTCTATGCAATCCGAGTTGCCTCTTCGCAATTGCATCGAAGTTCTGATCGTCGAAGACGACCAGGAAGACATGATTCTTACCGTCGAAATGTTGCAGCGCGGTAACAATGCGGTAAACGTCGTGCCCGCGCACACTTTGCGCGAAGCCATCGACGTTGTAAACAACAAGACGCACATCGATCTGATTCTGCTGGACTTACAGCTTCCCGATTGCATGGGGGTGGATACCGTCAAACGACTTCGTGAATCAAAGCCGGATGCACCCGTGATCGTGTTGACGGGACAGAACGACGTTACCGTGGGCAAGGCATGCATCGAAGCTGGGGCTGACGACTTTGCCTGTAAAAACGATTTGACACCTCATTTGCTCGAACGAATCATTTTTGTCACGCTCAGTAGGTATTCGCGACGGAACAACCCATTTTACAAGTCAGTTTCCCCTTCCCCCGGTACACCTTCGCCGTTTCTGTCACATGATTGAATTACCACATGTTTTGCTAGTCGACGATAGTTCGGACGACACGGAATTAACGTGTCAAGGATTCAAGCGCTCGAACCACAACGTCACGATATCGCACGTCGAGAACGGCCGACTTTGTCTCGAGTACCTTCGGAAAACGGGTGACTACCAAGGTGCGTCGACGCCGGACTTGATCCTGTTGGATCTAAACATGCCAGTGATGGACGGTCGCGAAGTATTGCTCGCCCTTAGCAAAGACCCTCAACTGAAAAGGTTGCCAGTTGTTGTTTTGACAACGTCCGATGCCGACACGGACGTTCTTTTTTCTTATCAAATGGGATGCAACAGTTTCATTGTAAAACCGGTCGACTTTGACGATTTGCTAAAAACGGTCAACAGCATCTGCACTTATTGGTTCGAGACTTCGTCGCTGCCGCCCAAATAGTTGCTAAATCGCTGTGGTAGTGGCCTCGGGGGCGGCGGATGGGGGCGGCGGATGCAAGTGCCGTATCGAATCGCTGGGCGTCAGGACGAGGTTGGCCCACAAGACAATTGACGTCAAAACGTCGACCCAAAATGGCTAAGCTACGGCAGGCTTCCAACGACCCAGGACGCAACCACTTGCCCAACGAATTGACTGACAGACGTTTCAAGCCGATGCCTCTTGTGGGCGGTTTGCTGTTCGCGATAGCGATCTTGATCGTCGTTTGGCAACTCGATCGAGCCGCATTGTCGATCTATCAGTCGCAAGTTCGCGAGAATGTTGCTAGGGAACTGGCGGCCGTTCGTGGCGCGGCTGAAATCACCATCAATCGTCGCATCCACCTGATTCTTGGACTGAAGGCGCACGTTTCGATCAATCCCGATATGACGGAACAGGAGTTTGCGGATCTATCGGCGAACCTGATGTCGGAAGCGGTCGGGATTCAGAGCGTAACGTCCATCAAAGACAACGTGATCAACGACGTCTATCCGCGTGCTGGGAACGAGGATGCGATCGGCATGGACTTGCTCGGTCACCCCGATCAACGCTCGGCTGCGGAGTTCGCGATCGAAACCGGGCAACCATGGCTCGCCGGTCCGATCACGTTGGTGCAAGGTGGGGAAGCGTTTATCCACCGGTCGCCCGTCCATGTCACGCCGCCCGGCGGGAAGCCGGGCAGTGGAAAGTACTGGGGGATGGTGTCCATCGTCATCGACAAAGAGGCTCTTGTTTCGGAGGTATTGGCACAAGTCCCCAGCGAAATTTCGATCGCAATGCGCAGCCGCACGGAGACTGGAAAACTGGGAGAGCTCTTTCTTGGCGATGCTTCCATCGAGCACGCAGATCCGATCGTCACGTCGGTTTCACTGCCGACGGGACGTTGGCAACTCTATGGTGTCCCCAAAAATGGTTGGCCACATACGGCGCCCCATTCCACGCTTCGTCGTTGTTTGGGATTGATATCGGCCGCAATCATTGGATGTCTTGTCTATTTGGTGTTGCACTCCAACGGACGCTACCGTGAATCGACACGATCGTTGGAGATCGCAAGCCGTGAGGCTCAAGCGGCCGAGAAACGATTGCGCATGACAATCGCGGCTTCTCCTGGTGGCATGGTGATGTTCGACGACACTGGCGCAATCGTGATGGTCAACCATCGTATGCAAGGTATGTTCGGATACACCGAAGACGAAATGAATGGACAATCGATCCGAATGCTGTTGCCGGTAGATTTATCGGACATTCATTTAGAGGGGCTTTTGAAGATCGGTGAAAGTGCGGTGAGCCTCGAAACGAGTCAGCCTCGCGATGTCGAAGGCCGTCATAAAGATGGTCACCCCATTTCGCTGCAAGTCGCACTTAATCCCGTTCACTTTGAAAGTGGCCAGTGCATCCTGGCGTCCGTTGTGGACATGACCGAGCGAGTGCAGATCGAGAAGGATGTCAGGGAGGCCAATGTCGCGCTGCGTCGCAGCAACTACGAATTGGAACAGTTCGCCTACGTCGCTTCGCACGATCTGCAAGAACCTTTGCGAAAGGTTTCTTCCTTTTGCCAAATTCTCGAACAGGACTACGGAGACAAGCTAGAAGGCGACGGGAAGAAATATATGAGCTACATCGTTGACGGCGCAGAACGGATGCGAGGTCTGATCAAGGACCTGTTGACGTTCTCTCGCATCCAATACCAGCCCGATGAGGCTCAAGAATTTGACGCGAACACGGCTTTGGAAAATGCGTTGTATAGTCTGCAGGGTTCGATCGACGAGGCCGGCGCGGTTGTTACGCATGACGACTTACCCACGATTCATGCCAACGACCGACAATTCACGCAACTGTTGCAGAATCTGATCGGCAACGGCATCAAGTATCGCGGCGTCGCGGCTCCCAAAATTCACGTCGGCGTCGGTGACATCGACGACCGTTGGATGTTCTCGGTGGCCGACAACGGAATTGGTATCGCACCTGAGTTCCACGATCGCGTGTTCGGTATATTCAAACGACTGCATGGTCGCGACGAGTATTCGGGGACCGGCATCGGGTTGGCGATTTGCAAACGGATCGTCGAACAACTTGGTGGGGACATCTGGATCGAATCCGATGGACGTCATGGATCTACCTTCTGGTTTACGTTACCGAAGACCACGTCATGAAGCTCGCATCATCCCGATGAAATCGAAACCGTTAAGCGGCGAGCAGGGGCACGACGAATGAAGCTGAAAGACTTCGACGGATTCGTTGGCCAGCATTGCGAAACGACGGCAACGGGTGCTTTGTTGCGGCATCTGGGTATCGAGCTTTCCGAACCCATGTTGTTCGGGCTTGGTCAAGGACTTGGGTTCGTTTACTGGAACATGAAGTCAATGGATTTCCCGTTCATTGGCGGCCGGATCAAGCCGGATGCGCTGACGGATAATCTTTGTCGCAACTTGAACCTCGAACTCGACGTATCGCAGACGACGTCCGCCAAAAAGGCTTGGGCGCATGTCTCAGGGCCGATTGAGTCTGGGATTCCAGTTGGATTGAAACTTGACTGTTTTCATCTCGATTACTTCGCAACGAAAGTCCACTTCGCGGGGCACTACGTCGCGATGTACGGATTCGACGAAGAGTTTGCGTACCTGATCGACACCCAACAGCAAGGCATGCGCGTACAAACGTCGCTTGAGAGTCTTGCGAGCGCTCGCAGCGAAAAGGGGCCGATGTCGTCGCGGAATTTGTCGTTCACGATCTCGCGTCGCGGCAACGTTCCCGAGCTTTCGGGCATCGTTGCTCGCGCGATCGAAAACAACGCGATCGACTATCTTAGCCCGCCAATCACAAACCTCACCTACAAGGGCATTGCGAAAGCAAGTCGCGAAATCAAGAAGTGGTTCCACACGAGCAAGGACGTCAAACGAGATTTCCAAACCACGGCGATGTTGATGGAGCGCGCGGGTACTGGCGGAGCGTTGTTTCGCAACCTCTATCGCGACTTCCTACGCGAGGCCTCCGAGCTGACGTCGAATGCCGTTTTTGAGAGAGCGTCCATCACGTTCGAGGACATCGCGAGGCGTTGGACCCGAGTCGCCCAATGCTTCCATGACGCTGGCGAAACTTCTGACTTTGCATCGATCGAAGCGGCGTCGGAGTTATTGGTCGAAATCTCGTCACTGGAAAAGGCGGCAATGGCGGCTCTGCAACGTGCGGCGTCATGTGAAAACTAATTTGCGAATTGTGCCAGATATGAAACCACAACCGTTGATTGCTGTTGTCGACGTACCGATTAGCAGTCGCTGGTACCAAACCGTCCTCGGTTTCGAGAGCGGACACGGTGGCTCGGACTATGAACGTCTTCGATCCGGCGGCGAACTGGTCATGCAGTTGCATCGCTGCGACGCTCACGATCATCCGCATCTTGGCGGCGCAGCGACAAACGTATGCAGAAATGGTGTGGTGCTATGGTTCGAAACAGATGACGTCGGTGCCGCTTACGCACGCGCCCAGTCCCATGGCGTCGAAATGCTGGAAACACTGAATGTCAACGTGAACGCGAATCATCGCGAGTTTTGGATGCGCGACCCTGATGGGTACGTTGTGGTCGTGGCTGGCGCATACGGTGACGTTGGTTAGACTGCGGCGAGTGAACTTGAAATACCATCTGCGAAGGAACAAGAGTGATGACGATTGCAGAAATGATACTGCCAGAATTCGACGCCGAAATGGCGTCCACGCGAGTGATACTGGCATTGGTTCCGAAACAAAAGTTTGACTGGAAGGCTGCCGAGTCACTGCACACGATCGGATGGAATGCCAACCACCTCGCCGAGATCGTCGGTTGGACTCTAGCGATCATCGAAGAAGACGAGTTCGATATAGCGCCGGTCGATGGCCCCAAACACGACGTACCATCGATCGACGATCCGTCCGAAATTCTTGCAAATTTTGACGAGGCTGTGCTAGCCGCGCGTGCTTCGATTGAGTCTGCGACCGACCAACGACTGGCGGAAGAGTGGTCGATGAAGATGGGAGGGCAAATCCTGTTCACGATGACCAAGGGATCTTGTCTTCGAACGTGGGTGCTGAATCACTCGGTGCACCATCGCGGAATTTTGTCCGTCTACCTAAGAATGTGTGGTGTCAAAATGACACCCGTATACGACGGTTGATTGCGGTGATCCGGGTATCCACGTTTAGGCGTCTCCCATGCCTCCGTCGTTGACCGCTCACACACTTCGTCCTCGCTCGAAGATCAAATCATGGCCTCAACTCAAAAGCGTTCGCTCGATTTTCACTCGGGCGATGAAGTGATCGCTGAGATTCAGCATTTGCGGTCAGTCGGATACACCAAAACGAAGAACTGGAATCTGACTCAGATTTGCGAGCACCTTACTGCCACGACGGTTGGTGGGATGGACGGGTTCGGCTTTCGCATGCCGTGGATCCTGAGAGCGACGATCATCAAATGGATCTTCCATCGCATGCTTCGAACACGCAAGATGTCGAGCGGTCCAACGATGGACCGGTTGAAACCCAAGACTGAAAGTGGTCCCGACGACGACGCAATCATTGACCAGTTCATTGCTGCGATCGAGCGAGCGAAGGCGTTCGAAGGACCAATCGAAAAATACCCTTTTTTAAACGAAATCAAAGTGCACGACTGGCAGCAATTCATGTGGATGCACGCGGGGCATCACTTGGGTTTCTTGTTACCAGGCGATCATGTCGAAGACGAAATTTCCACGTGAGCCGTTTGAAAAGGCACTTGGGTGGATCGCACCCCATTGGTCGAACAAAGTTTTTAAGACGTCGCTCGTCGATTACCAAGCATACGGGCGAGGACGCACAGTGACGGAAGAACAATTGTTAGGTGTGCCTTTATGAACAAAATGGGCCGTGCGATTGAGCGAATGATGTGCATGGATGACGCGGCCTGGCAACGGCATGCCAATCCATGGAGCGGATGGACTCGCGTGGCCACCGCGCCGTTGATCGGATTGGCCGTTTGGAGTCGCGTTTGGTTCGGTTGGTGGTCGTTGATCCCGACGATGGTTGTATTCGCGTGGATCTGGATCAATCCAAGAGCCTTCCCGCGTCCGAAATCTGTTGACAATTGGATGTCACGCGGTGTCCTGGGCGAGCGGATTTGGCTGGCTGGCGAGCCCGGAACGATCGCGGATCACCACCGCCGCGTCAGGGTGTCGTCTCGCCAGGGCGCGAGTTTACGCGGCCAATTGATGGTTCGTGGTAGCTTTGGGTGCGTAAGGTCGTATCGACGCCTCATTAGCCTTCAAGACCGCGCCATAGGTTGACTCCCACGTTC
>NZ_SJPW01000017.1 GCF_007860125.1 Rubripirellula tenax | reverse complement strand
CGACGCAAAAAGGGATCAATCCGTTGCACCGGAGACACGAAGGCTCAAATCAAGCTGCCAAACACCGCTCAAAAACCTGAATCATTCACCCGTCAGACGCGGGGCCGGTAGCTGGTGTTCCTGGAGACCCGTCGCTCGGGACGATTGTCTGTGAATCAATGGCGCGGCGGACCCAAGCCCCGTATCTACGAATGTAATCTTTGTCAGAACTGGATGCTACAGCAGCAGCGTCCGCCATTCGATCAGGTGCAAACCGCATTGCCATGGAAAGTTGGTCTTTGAATTGTTCGTAGAATCGACCATCAATCAGGCGATCGACGATTGCGTTGAGCATGGTTCTACATTGATCTTCAGGGGGCGGATGATTCTTAAAGTAGCGACAAAGTTTCGCGCGTGCCCGATTGTGCCAAATTCCAAAGCTCTCTGCAGCTACGAAAGCGACGGCTCGCGTCGCAGCATCAGTGTCGCCACGTTTCACGTCGTCAATCAACATGTGTAGCTCCGGCTTGGTGAGCGATCGAATCCAAAGTGCGGCAAATGAAGGTCGCATTGTCGATTCAGTTCGCTGCATACATTTCAGTCGGGTAACGTTACCGATCACCCGGTCGCGGCGGTTGATCAACCACTTCAAAACGCCCCGCTACCGCGACTCGGGTGCATCGGATGTTTCGCCGCTTTTCGCGTGGGACGCCAAGCGTTTCCCCATGCTGATGCGTTGCTCAGTATCGTATCCCAGTGAACCGTAAAAGGCCACGACCGCGTCGTTTTGTGAACGGACCTGAAGGTTGATTTTGGGACAGTCAAGGTTGCTGAGTGCTTGTTCCGCGTGCCGAATCAGCGTCGAGCCGATACCGCGTCGCTGTTGCGTAGGAGTCACCGCAAGTGAGTAGATCCACCCTCGATGCCCGTCGTAGCCCGCCACGACCGTTCCAATTACGGTCGCGTCCAACTCGGCTACAAAGAAGAGGCCGTCATCCGCGTCGTATTTGCGTTGGATCGATGCCGCAGGATCATTGTGTCCGGTTGAGTCCGGGAAAACGTCATCCCATAGCGATATCACGTCATCGCGATCGCTGGGCTCGTAATGTCGTACATGAATGGGCAACGTGAATGGCTCTCTATCAACTGAGGGAAGTCATTCGGCGAACGTCTGCCATCACCGGGCCGGGACGGTTGATGTTCCATTTGTAAAAACGCGCAAGCCCGGCTCCGGTGCATGGCTTGGTTATCCGCTCACGCGCCGTTGCATCGCAGGACCAGTAACGTCCGCGAGAGTATAGTCGAGCCACCAATGCCCAAGCAATACGTCCGCGCGCATCAAGGGTTAGTCCACGGAATGGGCTACGACGCGCGTTTGTTGAGTGATCGTTTGCGGTGAGACCGCGAAAGGAAAAAGAGGAGAGCCAATGCCGGGACGCACCCGAGCATAAAGAGAACAGGAAGTTTTGAGACGAAGACATATTGCCAGAACGTGTCGCCAAGCACAGTTAAGTCGGTTCCGCGGTCGTAGTCGCGAACAGTAAGTGTAACGATCCACAGGAAAGGCAGCACTAGGAATGACGCCACGGTCGCAAGCACACAGCGAAACAGGAATCGCGGGTCAAACCAGTTGGTAGTTGTGTCCGATCGGGGTTTGTCGCGATCGGCATTGCCTACTGGTGTAGCGTAGGGATTGGGTTCACGCATGAGGATTTCAGTCGGATAACGGCAACGATCACCGGGCACGAACGAGAATCTGACCACTTCACACCCGCCCAAATGAGTGCTCCGCGTGCATCGTTTTGTTATCCCGCGGGTTCCGCTCCGATCGCCCTTACTTCAAGCCGGCGAAGAAAGTTAACGATCGGGAAATTTCTATCAAACTCTCGAATCCCATGCCGTTGTGCGATATCATTGATTTTTGCTATGTATTCGCCCGCAGTCGGGCCGTCGACTGCGTTACATTCAAGTATAGCCAAGTCCGTAAGTTCCTGTTTCGATGCCAAAAGTTTCATGTATTCATTTAGCCGTTTAAGCTCTACTTCTAAGGAGGCACGGAACTGTTGAGTGATATGCGAGAAGGCACCAATGAACACAAAAGAGGATAGTACGCCTAGAAAAATGTAGAAAGCGTAGGGCGAATCAAGGAATTCAAAAAAGGAAAGTAGTTCTGTCCAGTTTTCCACCATCTTTTCGATCGCTGGTTCGGCTGTTTCTGGATCGCCAAAAGCCGTTTCAATCAAAACGGCGACATCGCGTACCGTTTCGAGATAGACTGCAACATTTATCAAGATGGTGACCATAATGATCGACAATACAACGCACGTCGTAACGGCCAGCAATCCAAGAATCGAGAAGCGAATCCTAGAGCGAATTTCCGCTTGACGTTTGATCGCAGAGATAAACGAGTTTACGTAAAATCTCCTTACAAACGAAAACCCCGAATTCCAAATAAAAGGCCTTGCTCGATCAGAAACCAGCGACCAAACATACGGTGCGAGCCGTCCAACCGAGAATATGATGGCTGTTGCAATCAAGGTGGCAATCAGTGAATTGCCTACTCCATCCCAAGTGATTTCGCCCAAAATTACTCGTCCTCAATTGCCTGAAAATGTTGATTCGCTGAGCGGGATAACGGCAGTCGTCACCGGGCACGGAGAGACGACTTTCCATTTGTAAAATCTCGCAAGCCGTGCTCCGTGTGCACGGCATTGTTATCCGCACGCGGGACTTCCCTCAAGGTGTTTCAGGGCCAACGAGATAGAAGCGGACTGTCTCCACATCAAGCACCGCTACAGGATTAAGCCAGTCTGCCTGACCGTTGGTAATCGGGGCGCGATATTTCAACTTCCCAACCACGTCAAACCTCGGCACCCGTGCGTCTCCATGCTTAAGGAACGCATTGGCTTTGAGGGCTTTGTAGACGCGTGAATCCTTTTTCGTCGTCAATATGATCGATCGCGTCCCGAGCTCCGCGAACGCAATTACCTCGGTCGGATTGCGCACATCGCCAGTGGTCACGATTGTCGGCGTAGCGTTGGTGATGACCAACGTTCCATCATCTTCCTGTCGGATGCTTGTCACCGATGGAGCCAACATATGCGGTTGCTTTTCAAGCCAGCTGTGCGGGTACGACGCTGGCACTTCAATGGTCTCTAGCGATTTGGCCCCCTCACTGGCGCTGCCGATCGAGCAACTCGCTATCGCCAAACAAACAGTTAGGGACGAAAATGCGTATCTCATCAGCAATCTCCTTTGAGGCGGATAACGTCCAAGGTAACCGGGTTGGCGGACCAACGGAGTTGATCTTGGCACACCATGAATTGTAAACGAAGGAATCGACGTTGAAAAACAGAAGTGCGAGCCAGCTCCGGTTCACCGTTTTGTTCGGCGGCGCTATTCGCGGACTAAAACGCGGAATTCACCGGACAATAGCATGTGCCGGCCAGTGCCAGACACGATATGGACAAAAACCGAGTGAGCGCCGAGTCTTGCGTCTTTTGTAGCACGCAACCGAATCACGGCGCAGGTCACTCGTTGGTACGAGCCATCTTCTTGTGGTCCAGTGAACAGACCAGTCTTGTATAGATCCGCCTGAACCGTGGCCGACTGCTTTTCATCGTATTCGGCGGATACACCATCCTGTTCGTACTTCGCCTCACCCTTCAAGTCATTTTTCTTTCTAAACGCAAGGTTGGCTTCGTTGTCAAAGAAGAAGACAGGGGCACGTCCGGTTCCCTCATCCCAGCAAAGGTGCAGTTCCTTTGACTGACCCGTTTTAAGCACAGCCAATGCCGTCGGAGCCGGTATTGATTTCCCGTTTGACTGCTGGGCGCTGGCAAAATCTGGACGCGCGATCATCACCGCCGCCAAAACCAAACTGCACAGCTGAGTACGTCCTCGAAGCATTGTTGCTATCTCCTGTTCGTCGATTTCTTGCGCCGCCGAACGTTAAGCGTAACCGGGAACGCGCGGGAAAGTCTCTAGCGACCGAATCGCTTAGCTCGCGTTCTCCGGTTCACGCGTTGGTTATCGGGTCGCTACGGAATCCACCGATGATGGGCTCCGAGGCGTCCAGGATACCGCAGGCGAGTCACGGATGCAATCGATTTGCTCACGATCTCGATCCGGCCCACAACGTCCGCGCTTGGATCGGCAATTGGTTTGCCCTGCCGTCATCACGTGAAGTCTTCCGTCCTGAATCGAGCACTGAAATCACCGTACCGGATCGAACACAACTCGAGCGCACCAATCACGCCCCTGGATCAAACGCACCAATCACGAGCACTGAACGATCGCCCCCGACGCGATAACGGTTACGATCACCGAGCCGGAACGGAAATCATTGCTTCAATTGGCACGCGCAAGTCCGGCTTCGCGTGCATCGTTTTGTTATCCCGCGTTTGGCTGCGCAGTTTCGGCGTCGCCGGGCGGCTTGCCCAGCTCTATGATATCAGGTTTTTGGCTGGTCAATACACTGATGCATTTGTCACAGACCAAAAGGTACTCAACTAGCCCATTGGGGTACATGTGAGGAGTGAGGAAGTCGGCACGTGTGGATTCGAGGTCAAGCCATCCGCCACTTTGGACTTCGTACAGCCAGCCGTTCCCCGTGTGATACTTTTCCCAGAAGCTGCAGAGATCGCCTTCGTCCAACAGGCGAAACCCCCTAGGATTGTCAAAGGCGACCCGGACGAATCCGAAATCTCTCCCCTGCAAGTACACGGTCAGCCGGTCGCAGTCATATGTCATCGAACGCATCACCAAGTCGGCGTACGACTGGGCGTTGCGGTGAACCGTACAGACTGGCAATTCCTGATCCATGAGGTGACGTTCACTCTATTTTGTGTAGCGGGATAACGGCGGCCGTCACCGGGCCGGGAGTGTAAAGCTAACCATTGCCGAGACGCTCGCAAGCCCGGCTCCGGTGCACGGGATGGTTACCCGCGATTGTGAATTCAAATCTGAAACGCAATTTGATGATCTAGCTTATGAGCCGCCTGCGTTGCCTTCCTTTTTCTTCATCATGAAGTGTAGCAGAACGGTGTTGATGATCCCGATCGACACGCCTGTGGCCACAGATCGAACGAGTTTTGGGGCTCCATTTTCATATTGGGAGAAACCGGCAAGGATCGCAGTCACTACCACGGAAGATAGGATCGCTGCAAAGATGGCATTGACGCGCATTTGATCGAGTGACCTTCAAAGAATTGAGTGCGAGTTGGGTGCGAAGGGGAAACGCTCGAAAAACGGTTGACTGGAGAATCGAGATCAAGCATGAATCAGTCGGGTAACGCTAGGCATAACCGGGCCGCCGCAATTGATGCTCCATTTGAAAACGCGCGATCGGCGGCTCCGCGTTCATGCCATTGTTATCGGCCGCCTTGAGTTATGGGAACCGGATGAACCACCTAGTAGGCTGGCGTTGAGATGATATTTTCATTCGACAGTGCCTCCGTGAGCTTGTGAACCTTGAACCAAGGAAAGTCGCGGTCGGTTGGTAGGGTCTCAACGTCCGTGATGCTGTGTTCGTTGTCGATTCGAAACGTAATCCCGTCGTTGTCTTGGGGGAATCCAACCTGAAGCATGCCTTGAGAGTCCACGCGCCAAGTCCCGCCCGAATTCGCCAACGCTGTACCCTTAAATTTCTCTGCGGAACCGTCTGACTTAAGAACCACATGATCGATGACGCCGTCAGTCCACTGCCACTGCCAAATCCCAACGAGATACGGAGGATGCATGGAAGCCATTGCTAGTGATGATGAATCTTTGGTTTCCTTTGCTGCTGGCGAACTGGACCTACCGCAGCCGGAGGTCGATGTGAGCAAGCCAATCGCGATAATAAAGGGTACCAGTCTCATCACATTCGGCATGCTGAATTTCCTTTCAGCCCGATAACGGTACGCGTCACCGGGCGGCGGGAGCACGGCAACCATTTGTGAAAACTGTCCACCGCCGCTCCGTGTGCACGCGATGGTTCCCCGCCATTTTCGACACTGCGGGGCGGGTTCACATCAATGCCGCCCCGTCATCCACGAATCAAGATTAGCAGAGCAGTGCTAATCCCAAAAAGGAAGACGGGTAAGATAGCATCGAGTGGCTGATGCACGTATCCCAGGCCATCAATCTCCGCATCATTCACAAAACGAATTCGCGGGAAGCGTGAACACATCGCGCTAACAATCACGAAACCAGCGAACACCGCGGCGAATGGAACGAAGACAAGGGGCCAGCGTGAAGACGTAAGTGCATACGTAGCCACGAAGCCAACAAGCGTCAACAACGCGGTCGAACCTCCAAGGACAACGGGATATACGCGGTAGATCATTGTTCGATTGAGTCAACGCAATGCATCAGACGCTGTGTGCCAGTTCAGTCGGGGAACGCTTGAGGTAACGGGGGGCGAGGCGAGGACTTTGACTCCAGGACCGACTGCGCCGAGCCCTCCCGTTCACCGATTTGTTATTTTGCGTCTTCTCGTACGGCGGCAGTCACAGTGAACGGTATTGTATTCGATTCAATCGAACCGCGCCAAATTGGGGTCAGTGCCGCGAACCGAGAACGTTTAGCGAGAAAGTCATACCATTCCGTGTCACGGTCGACGCTGTAAGCAAAGTGGACATTGTATGTGCCGGCCGGAAGATCAATCATCCATCGATGTTCATCGCAGCGGCCATTGACGTTTGCGTATAGATCGAATGCGATTCTCGCGCCAGGATTCAATACGAAATCATCCAGCGGTTCCGCAGCGAAGACCCGCGTGCGCCATGCCGCGGTCTTGTTTCCGGAAGCGTTTGTAAACGTCAACCCGGTCACCTTCGGATACGGGAGCAAGCATCGTTCAGTGGCGGAGTGAAACGCGACCCGAAATGTTTCAGGAGTTCGCGAAACGGCGATGTGTTCGAGGGAGATTTCCAAGAGTGCCTCGGCACAAAGCGTGTGTCAGTGCCTGCGTGAGCAAAATAACGTCTCACATCACCGGGTGGCGGCGATTGACGTGATTCCAAAGAAACGTGACCACCGCCACTCCGGTGCATGTGTTTGTTATCGGCATTTATGAACGGGCATTGGTCGAGCATCGGGCAGCGGTTGCCACGCCGCCACAGTTTAGCGGGCGCTGGTTCACGCGGCAAGCAATCGGGCGTTAACCGGGTCGGCAAGTAAACGTGCATTGTCATCCGACGGTGCTTGCAGACGTTAAACGAAGAATGGAAAACGTCGTCGTTGGATCAGCAAACGACAACAGCGAGCAACATCGAGGGTTGCGAGCGGCGTGGGGTGTGGCAATCGCCAACGGAGGATTAAGGCGTTTGAATCGGCGAGCAACTAACGCAAGAGCCGAAAGACGCACCAAAAACCAAGCGTTGCAGCACTCGTTTGTGCAAGCAAACACGCGGAGCAGCTGAGGAGTCAGTCCGATAACGCTCGACATCAGCGGGGACGAGCGGAAAGGCAACCACTGCCAAAACGCGTTTTCGAGTCCTCCGTTGCATGTCATGGTTACATCGCGATTAGTTGTCGTTGTCAATTGGCAAGTCGTCCGGTGCAGGAAGCCCCAGCGTTTTGAGCAACGGCAAGCACTTTTGTGCAAACGTAACCGCTGGACGACAGTGCTCTGCGAGTGAAGCAAGTTTATTCATTGCGTCGATTGCAGACATAAACCGCTGCCAAACTGTTGGCTGCTTTTCCTGTACCTTCTGCGCTATGTCATAGTTCTGTATCAACTCGCCCAAAAGTAGCGAAAACTGTTTGCGCATTCCACGGCTTCCACGAATTGCGAAACGATCAATGGAATCACGTATTACGCGAACCAAGTCAAGTAGCCATTCGCGTACACTTTTTGAGAAGACCTCCGATGACTCAATCTCACTTTGAAGCTCCGATACGATCGACCGAAGGTTTTCTATCTCGCCCTCGCCGGGCGATTCATCTTGAGGCAAGTCAGCGGCAATGAATCGCATTGCAACGACACCAGTTTGAAGCACCTGGCAGGTGCAGTTCTTTTGTGGCATCTGCAAATTGAATGACTGAAGCGACTTTTCAACGTCAGGGAGATTGGTTTTGTAGAGTTCGTACTTTGCTGTGTTGTGCTGGAACTGTTCGATCTCAGTGCAAAGTGACGCAAACTCGTCGTGTAAGTCCTGGATCGCCGTCAAAACGGCAGGCCATTCAGGAGTAACGCCGAGAGCCTCGCCAAGGCCCTTCAGTGGGATGTTCTTGCCGCTTTGCGGCTGAAGTTTTTCGAGGACGCTAAGGATGCGCCCGGCGGCGTTGTTGTATTCAGGCATTTGTTTTGTCGATGTAACGGTTGCCGTAACCGGGAACGGACAGTTGACTTTCCATTTGTAAAACCTTGCAATCCGTTCTCCGGTTCACGGCTTGGTTACGTGGCTTCGTCATCCATCCTTGGCTGGATCGCAGACTTTTCGGCGAGTCGCTTTTTGTGAGCCACGCGTCGCTTTCTTACGTTGCACGCTCGCTCTAGTCGATCAAATTCATGGTCGACGTGCAATTCGAGTTCACGTATCAGATTTGGTGTCATTCGATCGCTACGAAAACCAGGCCAGTCTGGGCATAGCACCATCAGCCGATTCCAGATGGGCTCAAATTCGGCGACGCCTTCGCCGTACATCAACACCTTGCGGTAGCTAAGCAAGTAGATCATGAAGTGCCGTAACGATGCCTCATAGTCATCATCAACAAACTCTGGCATTTCGTCAGACCAATAGAAACTAGTGGCCTGAAAATGAAGTTCTCGAGTTGCGTCAGGATCGAAGGTAAGGGGCGCAAAGTATTGGGCGAAATGCTCCACGTCAGCAACGGTGTAGTTGGTGGTTCGCATGTTCTGCCACGTAACGGCGGCCGTAACCGGGCGGCCGCCAAAAGACTTTGATTTCAGAACTCGCGTTATCGGCCGCTCCGGTTCACGGCTTTGTTATGCGTTCTCGGGCTTGGTGTCAAAGCAGGTTTTGTAAACAACCCCAGCAATGACGGCGCCAAGTATGGGCGCCACCCAAAACATCCACAGCTGCATCAGCGCCCAACCCTGTACGAAAACCGCAGGCCCGGTTGACCTGGCTGGGTTGACGGACAAGTTGGTTATCGGAATGCCGATCAGATGGATCAACGTCAGCCCCAGCCCGATTGCTATGGGGGCAAATCCTGCGGGCGCGCGTCGATCCGTTGCCCCAAGAATAATCATCAAAAACATGAACGTCAGTACTACTTCGGCGACGAAACAGGCGAGAATCGAATACTGTCCTGGCGAGTGTTCCCCGTATCCATTACTTGCAAAGCCACCGGACAGTGAGAATCCGTTTTTGCCTGACGCGATCACGTACAGCACAGCGGCACCGGCCAATGCTCCAACGACCTGGGATACTACGTACGGAAAAAACTCCTTCATCGGAAATCGCCCACCTGCGACCAATCCCGCAGAAACGGCCGGATTGAGGTGACATCCGGAGATGTGTCCGATTGCGTACGCCATCGTTAGCACGGTGAGTCCGAAGGCGAAGGAAACGCCAACGAAACCGATTCCCAAATTTACAGAGGTGCCATCCATCGGCGCCGCGAACATTGCCGCCAAGACGGCGCTTCCGCAACCGCCAAAGACAAGCCAGAAAGTCCCAATTCCTTCAGCGATACATCGTTTTCCAAGTTCCATTGTTCTTCCTTTAGGGTAAAATTCTAACGCATAACGGTTGGCATCACCGGGTGGCGGCGAACATCGTGATTTCGAGAAAACCGTGCCACCGCCACTCCGGTGCATGCCGTGGTTATCCCATTGCATTGAATCGAGCATTGAATCAGCGCTGTGCAGTGATGACCACGGTTCGACAGCATAGCGGGCATTGAATCGTGCGGCAAGTTTCGAGCGTTGCCGACCGTCAGCGGGTCGGGCACGGCGATCGAAGGGAGCCGAAACGCGGACTCTCTCGCCAATGGCGAGACCCGGTGGGAAAAGACAAATAGAGCCATTGGCGAGAGTGTCCGCGTTTCGGCAGCTTGCAGCGGAGTAAACCATTCCAATGCCAGACGAACCGCAAGCTTCGAGCATGGGGAAACGTGGGCAGCAACCTGGAGAACGTGACGTTCCACATCGCCGGAAAAGATAGATCAGCGCGACCAAGAGATTTTCCGGCGATGCGGTACGTCACGTTCGGACGTGATTTCGAGAAAAGCGTTTGAAGCAAAGTCGGCCGGAATCCCCGGGAGTCGAGCGTTGCCGATCGAACCGCAACGAAGCAGGATCAGCCGGCACCTCCGCGCATTAGTTGGGATAACGACCGCCATCACCGAGGACGGCCAGTGTGGTTTCCATTTGTAAACGCGCCATGCCGTCCTTCGTGTGCATGGCCTGGTTCTGCCCGATTGCAGCTAGTCATTGGTTTGATAGAGAGGCGATTCCGTGGTGATTGCAAAGCTCTGACCAAACGTATCGACGATCTTGTCGACGTGAGGAGACCCAGTCAACAATAGCCAATCGCGCAGTTGATGCATTATACGCTCCAAGGCAGGAACGAAGTTGGCAAGTTGATCGGAAGCAAATTGCACTGTGCAATCAACATGACTGCCGTGACGTTCAGAGCTAACGCCACCGGACGACCAGAAGCGAATGATATCGTTATCCAAGAACTCGCACCACGGATCGGGGTCATGTCCCAGCAACGGCCGTGTAATCAGTGAAATCCTGCTGTGACAGCATGCCGCCGGCTTTGCTTCACCACGCCTTTCTTCATGCGGTACGCCTCATCGATGTCGAAGGGGACTCCGTACTTCCTTCAGGTTTTGGTCATCAATTGTTGTGACTATCGCACGAAAAAAGCGGCGTGACCTAGTTGCCACGCCGCTTCATTGCTCAATCAAACCAGATTACGTTTAGTCACGATAAAAATCCGCGTGTTGCGAAAGCTTATCGATGAACTCTTCGAGACAGCTGCCAACAACATCGTCGAAATAGTAAACAGCGCTGTCGTCCAGCATCAGCTGAAAACACCCCCCTTCACTGTAAGCCATGAATGGAATGGCGTTCTCGATCCGTTCATCACTCGGCGACGAAAAGCCGACATCCTCTCTTGTTGAAACCAATCCCTCTATTTCGATTGGAGTCAGGAGACGGTTGAACTGATTCGATGGCTCACTGTCTTTCAGTCCCTTATCCAGACCGAAGTATCCAAACTCCCGCCAAAGAGCCTTCAACGATTCTGGAAAAACGATCCCCATTCGATGTTCAACGAGCGTAATCTCAGCTGCATCGACCGCACTAAAATACGATTTCTCGGACAACTCGCGAATGGATTTCAGCTTATCAAACATTAGTTCAATCCTGGGAAAATTTGATCAAATGGACCATCTACTCGGTGGACACCACCTGGACCTTTGTGGTTGTGTGGCACAAGAGGATGAATGTTCCACCAAGCGGGCGCCTGAAGCTGCGATCGACTCTCAAGATGGACAATGTCGGTTACGATCCGAGCGATGTGACGGGTGGAATTCGAATGGATGCGGGTCATGGTCACCCGCGAACCGCGCATCTTTGATTCCCAGATCATGGCGTCCCTGCGCCAAGGCACATCGTTCTTTGCCTCGACCTGTTTGCTGGCGGTCGGGGGGGTCCACGGAGACTCTCGATCAAGTACGGAGAAAAGCTCACGCCAGTCCTCGAGTCCGCAGCAGCAGCCATGTGAGATAATTGCTTCATCACCAAGCGTGATGCGCAGTCCACCGCGAAGGCAATATGAATCGAGAGATGCTAGTTCTTCTAAGATCAGGTGAGAGTTTGTTTGCGGCTTCAAATCAAGTGGATCGCAAAGTGATGCGACCAATGAGCCAATTGCGTCATCCGTTAGCCGAATCGATATGGGGAAATGCGTGAAGGGCGGCAAGTCCAAAGTCGGCCATTGCCAAGGTGGCTCAGACTCAGACCAAGGTGCCTCAGTTGCAAGTTGGAAAAGCGGTTGACGACTAGTCACGTCTTAAAGCCATAGTTGGCAGAACGGTACGGTTCAGCGGGGACGCGCGGGAGAGTGACCACTTAAGAATCGCTTTTTCGCGGCCTCCGTTGCAACCGATGGTTCTGGCTCTTTTTGATGCGAGGAATAGTCGGACGAGGGTGATGCAGTTGGCCTCGGAAATACGCGAGGGCCAAGTGCGCATCCGAGTGCCCAATAGGCAAACAATTATAGGCGATCAACGCAAGGTTGAAGTATACCAACGCCTGGTACGCCCCAAGTGCAAGTTGCGATTCAAGCGGTCCCAAGGTCCATTCAATAGTGATCGTGGCGACAAGCCAACCGAAATTCGTCAGGAGCCCGGCAAGGATCACAGGCAAATGCACAACCGAATCGTAAAACGCACAGTAGCCACCGAACAATCCAATGCGAATTACTCGTGGGCGTTGCCGGTAGATTAGACCGGCGATAAGGTGTCCGAATTCGTGCGTCGAGATTAGAAGCAGTAAACCGATCGCGCGACCGATACCAAATTGACCACGCGAAACGATCATCAGTGCCGCAATCCCAATCACGGTTTCGTCGAGAATAACACGCGCTCCGAAAACAGACGGAAGTCGAATGCGAAGTCGTTTCCACCACGGCATGAATGAATCAAAGTGAAAGTAGAGTGCTGAGGTGGAGAAGAGATTCAGATGCCAGAACGCCTGCCGTAACCGGGCGGCGACGAAAGATTGTCCATTTCAAAACCGCCCGACTTCGCCGCTCCGGTTCACGGCTTTGTTCGTCGGCGTCGTGTTGTGTCCGGACGGAATCAGCTTGAAGCGATCGAGCGTGTTGCGGACGTCAATCACCAACCGTTCTGGTCGCATCCAGTTTATCCCTGACGAACTGCTTATCGCAAGTTCCAAACGCCCGTCGCAGAAATTCTTTGGATCAATCAGCCAATAAGTAAAGCGTGATGCAAACACTTTCTCCGCGTTGGCATCCACGATCAACAAACGTTGCCGCAGAAATAGGCCAAGGCGTCGAATCCATTGTGGTACAGCCAGATATCGCGAATCGTCTGACCAAAGAAAAGCGGGACTGCACCGAGGCACCTCAAGACCGGTCGTCATCTTCAGAGTCCCGACTGTCGGATTGCTCATTGAGTGTTCGCGAGCCTCTGCGATTTGGGCAGTCACCAAACCATTTGGAGACGTCGCAAGATGTGACCGTCGCCAAGGAGGTGTGTTGTACGGCGATGGTTCCGTCTTGGGCGACACGTTGGTTAGTCCGACGAACGTCTCACATCACCGGGTGGCGGCGATTGACGTGATTCCAAAGAAACGTGACCACCGCCACTCCGGTGCATGTGTTTGTTATCGGCATTTATGAACGGGCATTGGTCGAGCATCGGGCAGCGGTTGCCACGCCGCCACAGTTTAGCGGGACTTGGTTCACGCGGCAAGCAATTGGGCGTTGACCGGGTCGGCAGTAAAACGGCAATTGTCATCCGACAGTGCTTGTTGACGGTAAACGAAGAATCAAAAACGTTACGGTGCCATCAACAAACGCCAACAGCAAACACCGGTTCGGCTTGGGAACGCTCTACGTTGTGGCAATCGTCAACGGAGGATCAAAGCGTTTGAATCGTCAAAACGCTAAAGCAAACACCGAACGACAAATTCCCAATCCAGCGTTGCAGCAGTCGCTAACGCAAGCGAACACGCCAAACACATGAGGAGTCAGTCCGATAACGTCAGGCATAACCGGGTCGCCGGAAAACGGTCTCTAACTACCAATCAACACGATCGGCGACTCCGTGTTCATGCCATTGTTCTGTCTTCTGTTGCGGCGTCAACACGTGCTGTGTGCAAGCAGCACGACGTTCCGTCCCTCCGCCTTGAGATCATTGTACAAAGCAAAGGCTTCGGGCGTTGGCAACACACGCAGATCAATGGAATCGCCCAGTAGTTTCGCGTCATCAGTCAGTTGTGCGATGCTATCCCAGCCTATGCCGACCACAACCACGTCGACGCCCGGCGTGATCAACGCATCGAGTTCGGCGCGTGTGATCTGATGGGTCTTGGGTCGAAACCAAAGTACGCCATGTTGATTGACGGTAATGTCGAGGACCGGAATCGGTGTCGCGCCGTAGACGGTGAATCCGAATCGCGAATATGTGATCCGTTGAGCCGCTGCAGATACCAGCGGAATGGATATGAACAAAACGAACAGCGAAACAATGGTAATGCGTGGCCAACGCTTGTCCGGCAACGTCGTGATGACGGCATACAACACGACAGAAAGGATGATGCCAAGGACGACGCATCCCGCGGTCAGTGTCAGACGTTCGGGTGAAATCGGCAGGAACGTGAACACAACCCAAGACGCGGCGAATCCCACGAAAAGTAGCATCGCCGAAAGGACAGTTGCAGTTTTGCGATTGCGTTTCATTCTTCCTCGCTGACAGAACGCCAGACATCACCGAGGACGCGCGAGTGATCATCCACTGCCAAACCACCTAGCTCGCGTCCTTCGGTGCATGTCATGGTTCTGTCCGCTCAGGTTCTTTCGGGTTTGTGCTGTTGGTTGCGGTATCAAGAACCCTCAGCGTGCCTTTGACGGCATAGATCAAGCCATGATCAGATTTAAAGGTTTCAACGGTGCAACGGTTCCCAGTCTGCGGCATTGACGACGACGCAATCTGTAGCCGAACAGGATCGGGAGCCCTGCGCGTCCCCGGTGATCTAGCAACAGCGATATGATCGGCCGGAATGAGCCCATCCGCTTTAAGTACGTGGATGTGAACAGTATCTTCTCCAGTGTCGAGCAGCAGGATCGTCGGCGTCAATCTCTGGAACTTGCTCGGGCCCGCGTAGATCGAGAACCATGCAGAGTCCGGTGCGCTGTAGATGGCGGCAATAGAGCCGGACATGGATTGTGTGCTCTGAGATGCTTCTTCGCATCTGCAAAGGCTAGCAGAAGTCAAGGTGATGACGCAAACAATCAGTCGTAGCATATTGAGCCTCCTGTGCAGTGTTCGTAAATGACAGAACGTTCGACATCACCGGGTGGCGGCGAACATCGTGATTTCGAGCAAACGTAACCACCGCCACTCCGGTGCATGTCATGGTTATCGGCTTTTACGAACGGGTGCTGGGCAGCGGAAACCGCGTCGCAACAGTCTAACCGGCGTTGATTCGTGCAGCAAGCAATCGGGTGTTGTCCGTAAACGAAGGATCGAAAACGTTGCGGTGCCATCAACAAACGCCAACAGTAAACACAAGTTCGGCTTACGAGCGGCGTACGTCGCGGCAACCGTCAACAATGGATCAAGACGGTCGAAGCGCTGAGTCGCTAACGCAAAAGCCGAACGACAAACTTGCAATCGAGCGTTGCTGCAATCGCTAGTGCGAGCGAACAAGCCAAACACCTGAGCGGTCAGTCCGATAACGGTACGCATCACCGGGCCGGGACAGTTGATGTTCCATTCGTGAAAACGCGCAAGCCCGGCTCCGGTGCATGCGATGGTTATCAGACTTACAACGCTGCGCTTCGGGGTGGCAGTGGAGGAACATTCGCCCGCTGCCGCAAGCTTCCCATCTTAACGCAATTTGCCCCGCTCACGGGTGGGAAGTGGGTGGTGTTCCTGGAGATCCGCCGCTAGTGATCGTTGCCATCGTACACCCACATCGAAACCGTTCGCCCAGCACGCGAGAATCCGCAACGTTCGTAAAACGGAACCGCATCGGCGTCGGCAGTCAGCATTTGTTGGTGGAACCCATTGTATCGGTCAGTGAGCCGAGTGAGGATGCCAGTCCCAATGCCAGTGCGAGTGAAATCGGGGTGGACGAGAAGGTGGGGGTAGTAAACGACGAGATGCCCATCAGAGATCGCGTTACCTATCCCAACCATCCGGTGGCCGACGTAAGCAGAGATGACGCTATGCGAAGCTCTAAGTGCCGCGAGCAATGCGTCAGGCTTCGTAGCGGAGGACCAATCGCATGCTCGATAGATAGGAAGCACGTCGTCGATGGTGAAGTCAAGATCGTCACGGTATGTGGTGAGGCTCATGCTGGCATCAGTTTACGGCCTGCGGTTTCAGTCGGATAACGTTTCACATCACCGGGTGGCGGCGATTGACGTGATTCCAAAGAAACGTGACCACCGCCACTCCGGTGCATGTGTTGGTTATCGGCATTTATGGACGGGCGTTGACCGAGTGTTGGGCAGTGGCAACCACGTCGCCACAGCTTAACGGGCATTGGTTCGGGCGGCAAGCAATTGGGCGTTGATCGGGTCGGCAAGTAAACGGGCATTGCATCCAACGGGCCCAGCAGACGGTAAACGAAGGATCGAAAACGTTCACGCTGGTTCAGCAAACGACAACAGTGAACACTATCAAGGAATGCGAGCGGCGTGGGCTCTGAAAATCGCCAACGAAGGATTAAGGCGTTTGAATCGGCGAGCAACTAACGCAAGAGCCAAAAGACGCACCTAAAACCAAGCGTTGCAGCAATCGTTTGTGCAAGCAAACACGCGGAACATCTGCGGAGTCAGTCCGATAACGTCTCACATCACCGGGTGGCGGCGATTGACGTGATTCCAAAGAAACGTGACCACCGCCACTCCGGTGCATGTGTTTGTTATCGGCATTTATGAACGGGCATTGGTCGAGCATCGGGCAGCGGTTGCCACGCCGCCACAGTTTAGCGGGACTTGGTTCACGCGGCAAGCAATTGGGCGTTGACCGGGTCGGCAGTAAAACGGCAATTGTCATCCGACAGTGCTTGTTGACGGTAAACGAAGGATCAAAAGCGTTGTCGCTTGATCAGCAAACGAAAACAGCGAACACGTTCAAGAATTGCGAGCGGCTTGGAGGGAGGAAATCGCAAACGGAGGATCAATGCGTTTGACTCGCAAATTCGCTAACGCGAATGCCGAACGACAAATTTCCAATCAGGCGTTGCAGCAATCGCTAGTGCGAGCGAACGCGTGAAACACCCGAGACGTCAGTCCGATAACGGCTACGATAACCGAGTGGCGGAATTAGATTCTCCATCCCAAAACCCCATAAATCCGCCGCTTCGGTTCATCGTTTTGTTATCCCGCGGTTTTGGCACTACCATCGGCAAACACAAACACTAGGGATCGGCAGAAGATCTCGGTGTGTAAAATTTCGAAATCGCCGAACGCATTGGGTGGAATGCCAAATACACCAGCGAAGCAGCGATCGTTGCAATTATAATGTCAGCAAGAAGGAAGTGCCAGTGAATGTGCTGGTGTGTAAAAGCGTTCGATGTGCTAAGTAAAGATTTTCCATTCTTGTCGTGAGCATTGATGAATGCGACATTGTAAGCGAATGGCCATCCGGTCAAGCGAAGGTCTGACGTGACACCAACATTTACCCCGGCAGAGTCTCGTGTAAAGTAGCCAACATTTTCATATTGGAGCCATGAGAGTGCAACGCAATTCGCAGCCACCAATAAAGTTGGGAAGACAATCAAAGTAAATAGGTTGATTCGCAATCGCTTCATTCAAATGTGGAGTTTAAGCGGGATAACGGCTACGATAACCGAGTGGCGGGATTAGATTCTCCATCCCAAAACCGCAAAAATCCGCCGCTTCGGTTCATCGTTTTGTTATCCCGCGTCTGTTGGTGGGCCAAAAGTAGCAACGGTTGATTGGATGTCAGAAAGCTCGTGATTTCGAGCGTTCAGCAAGATGCTATGCATGTGTTCAGTTGACCAACAGAGAGCAACATCAAACGCAGCGTCAGTTTCAAGCCCTGCATCCATTGCAAAGGATCGTAGCACAACAAGTGAAACGATTAGATCACGGTAATCGCAATTGGCATCGACAATCGACGCAATTGCCAAGCCTCGGTTGACCCATCTCGAGTCAGCGTCGACGAGAATCCCAGCCCGCCTGACAAACAGGACGAGCCCCCAGAGTGATCCCCATTGACGAGTTTCTTTTCGAATCAGTTCGCGCTCGGACTGGTGTTCAATGTACCAATCAGCAACCGCGGAGGCTGATTGGTCAAGTTGCCGAACACCCGGTTGAGCCCACGGGTTGTCGTGGTCATCGTCTTCAAGTGTGCCGTGAAGTTCGTTCAGTAAGTTGATTGTCAGACTGCTCATGAGATTCTTTTGAGCGGGATAACTATGTATTTAACCCGACCAGATGATCGAATAACACGCATTATTCCGTTTTTATTCGATCGATGCAACGTTTTATTCGTGCGCATGATCGAATAACAGGATGTTATCCGACCATTATCTCGTATTTATTCGATCAGATTGTCGAATAATAGCGCATTATCCGATCATCAACTGCCGCCCTTGCGCAGAGTGGGAAAGCACGAGCGACGCGGGGCAATGCCTGGACATAGCAAACGACGTTGGCGAGAGAAAAATGGCGGAGCGACGGTCAATTGCCAGACTGGATGCCATCTGGCAAATCACAACATCCGCATGCGACGCCCAAACGCAAGACTCAGCTGAGCGGGATAACGGCGGACATCACGGGGGACGGACGAAAGACTCTCCACTTCAAAAACCGTGCAAGCCGTCCTCCCGTGCATGTCATGGTTCCCCGCTCCTGCTGTGCTGGATTCGGTCTTTGTCGTCAAGCATTTCAAGTTGACGACGAGCGTAGTAATAGGTGTGAAGCGTCAGGTATAGCGGCTGGTAGTCGATGGGATGCAGTCGAAGGTCAGTAAGTACCGCACGCAGACCGTGCCGTCGATGGAGCAAGGCGTATCCAAGTCCGCGCTCGATGTGTTCTAGGGCTGATGCGAGGTATGATTTCGTTTCGTCGTGATAGTGCGGTTCATTCAGGAAGCTCGAGATCTCGCAGTCGACGGTAAGGTCAATTATCGGTCCACCATCGTTCGTGACTGTGCAGTCAGCGGTGAAACATGCCATGTATTCATGGACACCGGTGTTGAGGTGTTTTTCGTCGATGTGGAGCCGAAAGCTTTTGATGTCAGGTCACCTATGAGTGCAATCAGTCGGGGAACGTTACCGATCAGCCGGTCGCGGCGGTTGACCTTCCATTTAAAAACGCCCGGCTACCGCGACTCGGTTGCATCGGATGGTTCCCCGCTCTCGTCTGCACGGCGATCGGGGGCACTGCTTAAGTGTACCGTCAATCTCCATCGTCGTTCTTCAAATAGCGCCGAGTTTG
>NZ_SJPW01000016.1 GCF_007860125.1 Rubripirellula tenax | reverse complement strand
TTTTTGTTTTGCAACATCAGTGTGACGCGGGACGCCCTTGTTCTGAAACACCAATCCGAGGTTACGCAATGCCGCGAAACCGACGCACCTCAATCAACCGTCAAACTGCGCCCTGAAGAGACCACACCCGCGTCTTGCCGATCGACTTTGTACCGCCGTTTGTGAATACTGGCGTTTTCCCCGTCGAACACGTCAACCTTTTCAACGTCGAAGGCGCGCTGTCATTAGGCCGAGGTTTGATTCAAACGGAGTACCGCTGGTCGAACCTCGATTTGCCGACCGGCGAGAACGTAACCGTCGAAGGCGGCTACGTCACAGCGCGGTACATGTTGACGGGCGAAATCATTCCGTACAACCGAGCCGCGGGCGTATTCGGACGAGTCAAGCCGAATCATCCGCTTGACGTTTGCAAGGGCGATTGGGGGGCTTGGGAAATCGCAGGCAGAATCAGCACGCTGGACCTGAATCCGTTGTTCGGTCAACCCGGGGTGCCGGGAAAAGGTCGCGAGCTGACATCGTCGTCGGTTGCATTAAACTGGTATTGGTGGGCAAACGGAAAGTGTCAGTTCGAATATGTCAACGGACAGTTGAACGATCCGACGCTCGGCGACAGCGAAACTAACACGTTCGCAAGCCGCGTTCAGTTTGACTTTTAGAGGCCATCTCGCGCGCAATTTTTAACCGGTCCGAGCAAAATCTGTCCGGTCGAGATTCGTTTCGGCCCGTTTTCAACGATTTTTTAAGACGCGGCGTAGAGCGGTACGGTTCGTGCCATAGAGAGTTCGACTCACTTTCGAGTCCAACTGACTCCCTAAACTAACCGCACGTCCTCATGACAACGAAACATGGTCCACTGACCAGCACCAACGACGCCGACGTTCCACGCGGCAATCTTTCCGGATTCAAGAAGT
Source organism: Rubripirellula tenax (assembly GCF_007860125.1). NCBI lineage: Bacteria > Pseudomonadati > Planctomycetota > Planctomycetia > Pirellulales > Pirellulaceae > Rubripirellula > Rubripirellula tenax. The sequence goes on along the minus strand of NZ_SJPW01000016.1, from coordinate 19,399 downwards.
ATCTTAAAAACGACCTCGTCGCTGGCGGGCTCGTTTTCTTGATCGCGTTGCCGCTCTGCTTGGGCATTTCGATCGCTTCGGGCTTCCCCGCGATCGCAGGCGTGTTCACCGCCATCGTCGGTTCGATCCTGACGACGTTCTTGAGCAACAGCGAACTGACCATCAAAGGCCCGGCCGCGGGGATGATCGTGATCGTTTTGGGTGCCGTAACGAGCTTTGGCTATACCGGCGGTTTGGACGCGGCCGCCGACATGCAAGCCTACCAAATGGCTCTTGCCGTCGGTGTCGTCGCGGGCGTTTGCCAAATCGTGTTCGGGTTGCTAAGAGCCGGTGTGCTGGGTGACTTTTTCCCCACATCCGCCGTGCACGGCATGCTGGCCGCGATCGGTGTGATCATCATGGCCAAGCAATTGCCAGTTGCCGTTGGACAATCAGCCAAGGGCGAGCCACTGGAAATCATCCGCGAATTGCCTCAAACGTTGATGGGCGCAAACCCAGAAATTGCCGTCATCGGAATTGTCAGCCTGCTAATTCTTTTCGGCATGGCGTATTGGAAAGGACGTACCAAGAATCCAATCGTCAAAGCGGTACCCGCACCGCTATTGGTGTTGTTGGTCGCCGTTCCGATGGGATTGTGGTTCGATCTTGCTCACGAACACACCTACACCATGATGGGTCACGAGTATTCGCTTGGGGAAAAGTTCCTGGTGAATGTTCCGTTCAACTTGTTCGGTGCGATGGCGTTCCCAGACTTCAGTGTCTTCACGAACGGCGAAACACTTCCCGCGGCGCTGAAATGGATTGTGATGTTCGCCTTGATCGGTTCACTCGAATCGTTGCTCAGCGCCAAAGCCGTCGACATGCTTGACCCGTTCCGCCGAAAAACCAACATGAACCGCGACTTGGTCGCCGTCGGCATTGCCAACACAGCCGTCTCTTGCATCGGCGACTTGCCGATGATTTCGGAAATCGTTCGCAGCAAAGCAAACATCGACAACCAAGCCAAGACGCGATTTGCGGACATGTGGCACGGCGTCTTTCTGCTTGGTTTCGTGGCGTTACTGCCTGCCTTGATTCACCGTATCCCGCTGGCCGCCTTGGCGGCGATGCTAGTATTCACCGGATTTCGGTTGGCATCGCCGAGTGAGTTCATGAGCGTTTATCGCGTCGGGAAAGAGCAACTTGTCATTTTCGTAACGACGATCATTGCGGTTCTAGCAACCGACTTGTTGATCGGTATCGGAATCGGAATCGCGACGAAGTTTGCGATTCACTTCCTCAACGGAGTTTCGCTGAAATCGGTGTTCTTTCCGTACCTTGACATCGCCGAAGACGTCGACGGTAACGTCACCGTTGACGCTGCTGAGTCGGCCGTGTTTAGCAACTGGATTGCGTTTCGTCGGCAATTGACTGCCGCCAGTTTGGCCAAGGGCAAAGGCGTTACCTTAAATTTGTCGAGGACCAAACTTGTCGACCACAGCGTGATGGAGAAACTTCACGAATTGGATGAAGAATACCACCACGCGGGTGTGGAATTGAACATCGTCGGACTGGACGGACACAAGTCGTTGTCAAATCACCCCATGGCCGCCCGCAAAAAGGTCGCCGTTTCCTGATCGGTTCGGTTCCCTTTTCACTCACGGCAATCCTAATGCACACCGCCCCAAGCAACGCCGCAGTTCTTGCTGATCCGATCGCTGATTCCCCGTCGCATCACGATCGTGCGGACGAACTTTTGCACATCATTCAACACGCTGCCCACCTGTTGCCTGCTCAAGGACCGATCGAGGTTTTTGTTCACCACAACACGTTGCATGCGTTTGAATCCCTACCGTTCGACAAAGCAGTCCGAGCGGGCTGGGAAGTCTATGGTGCCGAACCTTACCTAAGCGAGGCGAGATTCCGCGAGCTCTTGGCGATGGGTCGAATCACCGAGGCGGATCTTCGGTCGGCGTTGCAAGAGGCCCCGGAGCTGAACGATTGCGTTCCTGTGAAGGGACTCGACAGTCGCTATGCCATTCGTCTGGCGATGCTGCTGCACCCGATGCGAACCGTCCCCGAAAACGAGTTGCGCTGGGTGATCGCGGAAACCGATGCGCTGCGCAAGTTTCGTACTGACCTCGCGCCAAGCGTGTTAAGCAAGTTGCTTTCGGCGTCGAAAGCTGCCTTTGCGAAGAACGATGGCCACGATGGCCAGGCTACGGCGGGTAGCGAGAAGTGGAACGAATCCGATTGGGACGCGTTCACGCTGCGGTCGCTGTGGGACGCTTGCGAGCGCGGCGCAACACGCGCAGGCCGAACAACTAAGTCGCTCAACCAGCACGTTCGACTTCGTGACGTATTGCTTCACGCTACTGGCGAAGATACCGACCGCTTCGTCAACGAACCGCTGATTCGAATGTGCGGTTCGTTCTTGGATCAGGGCTTTGCCGGTTGGGAATTGCCGCATCGTGACGACGGGCTTTTTTCAGCGTTCGTCCAAATCTATCTTCGTGAAATGGTTGCAGGCGAAGTTTGGATGCGAGGACTTGCGCAAGAATTGCAACAACTCAAAGCATCCGGCGCAACCGCGATCGATTCCATCGAGCAATCCTTGGAACGGATCGGCATCGCCGAAAACGACCGCGAAGCCTTCATCACACACACACTGCTGGCATTGCCCGGTTGGGCAGGCATGATTTCGCAACTCTCGGCGGCCCCAAACTGGGTCGACCGTCCGCTGCCACATGATTCGCTGGTCGATTTTTTGGCCGTTCGCTTGATCCTGGATCGATTCGCGGCCAAGTATGTCGCTTCCGAAACACTTACCTACGATGGATCGCTCAGTGGTTTGGCTGATTTCGCATGGAAACGCTCGAACCAGTCCAAGGACATTCACCTACAGAGCACTTTCCATCTGTTCCAGCTCGCTCAATCACTCGGCTGGAGCTGGTCCCAGCTAGAAAGCCTTAGTAAAAAAGAGTGTTCGCTGATCTTCGGTGAACTCGAAGCGTTCGACGACATTCACCGACGACGCATTTTCCAAGAAGCATATGAACGCAAGTATCGCAACGATGCGCTGACCGCGATCGCGTTGACATCCAAGAAAGTGGTAAACGCATCGACGAAAAAGCAACGTCCGACATTTCAAATCTGCTGTTGCATTGACGATCGCGAAGAATCGTTTCGCCGGTATTTGGAAGAGATCGATCCACGTTGCGAAACACTAGGCGCAGCCGGGTTCTTTGCCGTGGCGATGAACTATCAAGGTGCAACCGATGCGACGTACAAACCGCTGTGCCCGGCAATCGTTACCCCGGTGCATTTTGTTCGTGAAAACGTCGGCTACACATTCGCCGGCGAAGACCGTCGGCGGGCCGAGAATCGACGTCGAATCGGAATGGCAACGCACCGTTGGCACTCGAGTAGCCGTGGTTTCTTCGGTGGCGCCGTGACATCGGCCTTCGGTTCGCTGGCCGCGTTTCCGCTGGTTTCGCGTGTGCTGTTCCCTCGGATCACGGCGAAGATTCGTCGCAAAGCAAGTGAATTGTTCAAGCCACCGCCCGTCACTCAACTGCAATTGGAACGCTACAAGCCGGAACCCGGTGCGAATGACGGCAATGTCGGTTATACGATTGCCGAAATGATTGACATCGTCGAACGGTTGCTTCGCGACATGGGATTGACTGACAATTTTGCACAGCTCGTGGTCATCACCGGTCACGGTTCTTCGAGCGTCAATAACCCACATGAATCGGCGTACAACTGTGGTGCCTGCGCCGGCAAGCGAGGCGGACCCAACGCTCGTGCGTTTGCACAGATGGCCAACGATTGGCGAGTGCGCAGCGGCGTCGCATCGCGCGGCATCACCATTCCCGACGACACGACATTTCTTGGTGCCTATCACAACACTTGCGACGATAGCGTCGTGTGGTTTGACTTGGATCGCATGCCGCCGTCGCATTTCGATTTGTTTGAATCGACGAAGAAAACCGTCGACGAAGCGAGACTTCGCAACGCTCATGAACGAGCACGTCGCTTCGAGTCGTGCGACATCAATTGCACGCCCGAAGAAGCTCTGCGACACGTTGAACGGCGCAGCGAAGACCTGTCTCAGGTTCGTCCTGAATACAACCATGCGACCGACGCGTTGTGTTTTGTCGGCCGTCGCGAATGGTCGCGGGGTCTATTTTTAGATCGCCGATCGTTTTTGACTTCGTATGATTCCCGGCAAGACACATCCGATCACGCCATCTTGTTGCGAATTCTGTCCGCTGCGATTCCAGTTTGTGGTGGTATCAACTTGGAGTATTACTTCTCCGCCGTCGACAACAAAAAATACGGTTCGGGAACCAAGTTGCCCCACAACATCGTATCGCTCCTCGGTGTGATGGAGGGTGCGAACAGCGATTTGCGGACGGGTCTCTATCGTCAGATGATCGAGATTCACGAACCGATGCGCATCCTTTTTGTGATTGAAACGACCCCGGCGGCGTTGCTCAGCATTATGGATCGCCACGAGGGCATTGGCCGACTTTGTCGCGGCAATTGGGTCCAAGTGGCGGTGCTGGATCATGAATCGTCGTCGATTCAGGTTTACCGAAACGGCGAGTTTGTTCCGTTCACGCCCGACGCGACCAAACTGCCGTCGGCAAAAGATTCGGTGGCTTGGTTCCGCGGCCACCGTGAAAACCTGCCCTTCGCTTGGTGCGACGCGGGTTGGCCTTCGGCAAACTCAGTCTCACCTTAGCCTTACTGGACAAGCCTTGCGATCGATTCCATTCGGCCCCGATGCTTCTACGAAGTGCCAAGATCCTAGCTCGCCGAAATTTCTGTGAGATCTGAACCCCACATCGATTCTTCTCCATGCAAACTCAAACTCTCTTAGAACTCTCAGGCGCGATCGCTTTGATCGCCCCGGCGGCGTTGTTGACCGTCCTTGGACTCACGCCGCTTTTTGGCATTCGTCTCGGTGAGCGGATCACGTCGTTCGTAACTCAGGTCAGCGTCGTTATCGGCTTGATCGGATGCGTGGGCGTGTTGGCCATCATGCTGATCACGGATCAGCGTCAAGTTCCGATCGAATTGGGCGACTGGGTGGCGATCGAACAACAGCACTTTCACTTTCATTTGAAATTTGTGTTTGACCGGTTATCGGTTCCCTTTGCGATCATGACGTTCGTGCTGTGTGGAACAGTGGGCGCGTTCACCCGAGCTTACCTACACCGCGATCCGGGATACCAACGGTTCTTTCTGTTCTATGCGGTGTTCTTTCTGGGGATGGTTATTTCGACATTAGCCGGAACGATTGAAACGCTGTTTTTGGGCTGGGAACTGGTGGGGCTTTCATCAGCCCTATTGATCGCATTTTTTCAAGATCGACAATCGCCCGTGCGGAACGGCTTGCGAGTGTGGATCGTCTATCGCATCGCCGATGCAGCTTTCTTGATTGCCGCGCTCTTGCTGCATCACCTGACCGGTGCGGGCGACTTTGAGGGACTGATGGGAACTGGCCCCTGGCCCGAGGGTGTCGCAAGTATCGCAGCACAACCTGCGTTGGTCGTAGGACTGCTGCTGTTGGTTGCGGCGGCTGGAAAATCTGGGATGGTGCCGTTTTCGGGGTGGTTGCCTCGAGCCATGGAGGGACCGACACCGTCGAGTGCTGTGTTCTACGGCGCACTTTCGATTCACTTGGGCACCTACCTGCTGCTTCGCGTCAGCCCTCTGCTGGACGTTTCCTTTCCGCTGCAGATTGCCGTTGTTACCGTCGGCGCGATCACGGCCATTTACGGTGGTCTGACCTCGCGAGTCCAAACGGATGTCAAGACAGCACTCGGTTTCGCTTCGCTGACTCAGGTCGGAATCATCACGGTGGAGATCGGATTGGGTCTTCGCTATTTGGCCCTCATCCACATCATCGGCCACGCGCTGCTAAGGACGTTGCAATTGTTACGTGCACCTTCGCTGTTGAAAGACTATTTCAATTTAGAGGACGCCATCGGCGGCGGATTGCCCCGCGCGGCTGTGTCTGACAGCGGCGGCGGATCAGCCGACCGCTGGGCTTGGCTCTACCGAGCTTGTAACGAACGCGGCTATTTGGATTCGATGCTGTACCGCATGTTCGCTCGACCGATCGTCAAGTTCTTTCAGTGGTCGGGACGCATCGAAGAACGTTGGACCCAGTTTCTGTCTAACGGAGACTCGCCGAAGACACCTTAGACCGATTCGACGATCCCTGACATCCGCAATCAACTGATACACCTGAAATGCCTGAACTGCTTCTCCCTTGGCTTGAACTATCGATCCTGATCCCTCTGGTTGGCGCCGCTGTTGTGAAGCTGCCCAAAAATCGTGACCTGGCTCGTCGACTGAGCATTGGTTTCTGTGTCGCGACGCTGCTGTGTGCCGTTGGCGAATGGGTTGACTTTGCTCGTCTGGACACGTTCGAAGCCCATGACCACTGGGACGCCGTCGCGAATCTGTTTCACTTAGACTTGCTGGTGATCGACGAACTCAATGCTCCGTTGTTGCCGATGGTCGCGTTGTTGTTCTTATTGACGGTGTTGTCGACTCTGCGAACCAAGTTGGACCGATTTTCACTCTCGAGCACGCTGTTGTACGAAGCCACTCTGCTGGCAACGTTCAGCTGCCGAGCCAATTGGTTGTTGATCGCGTTGCTGATCGCTGGGGCCGTGTTTCCATGGTGGGAAATGCGATTTCGCCGCAACGAATCGACTCGTGTCTACACGATGCACATGATCCCGTTCGCGATCTGCATGATTGGCGGCTACTGGCTGTTACCCGCCGACGCGGAAACGACTCCCAACGACGCCGGCTTCTTAACGCTTGTCGCGGGAGCGATGTTGACGGTGGGCGCATTGCTAAGGAACGGAATTTTGCCGCTTCATTGTTGGATGACCGACATGTTCGAGCGAGCGACGTTGGGTACGTCACTATTGCACGTGTTGCCGATGACAGGCGCCTATGCAGCGATGCGGTTGGTGCTGCCGATTGCCCCATCTTGGGCGCTTCAAAGCATCGCCATCTTGTCCCTGATCACGGCCGTCTACGCCGCGGGTCGAGCGCTGGTCGAGACGGATGGTCGCAAGTTTTTTTGCTACGTGTTGCTCAGCAGTTCATCTCTCGTGCTGGTCGGGTTGGAGTTGGTGACACCGATTGGCTTGACGGGGGCACTTTGCCTTTGGTTGTCGGTGGGTCTTTCGCTGGGCGGCTTGGGACTGACGCTGCGAAGTGTCGAAGCTCGCGTCGGCCGACTCAGCCTGGATCGCTTCCACGGACTTGCCGAACACATGCCGGAATTGTCGGGCCTGTTTTTATTAACGGGCCTTGGTTCGATCGGTTTTCCCGGTACTGTCGGATTTATAGGCGCGGAATTGTTGGTCGAGGGTGCCGTGTCGGTCTATCCCATCGTCGGCATCGCAGTCGTGGTCGCCGCGGCCATGACCGGCATCGCGATCATGCAAGCGTATTTCCGCATTTTTGCCGGTCACAGCTTCTCTACATCCATCGCGATGAAGGCCAAGCCGTCGGAACGATTGGCGATCGTGTTGCTAACACTGTTGATCATCGGTGGCGGGCTGTGGCCTGCACCCGGTATCCATTCGCGACATCACGCGGCCGAATCACTGCTTCAAAAGCGAGGCGAAATGCGAAAACCGGCACGCACCTCCGACGTCGAAGTCGCAAAATCGATCGACAACGCGCGCTAACCCGAGTCACAAACGAGCGAATTGTGCCGTTCCACGCGGAGGCTTTATGTCAACCAATCGCGAATTGCTCGATGAGTCTTGCTTCCACCATCATAAAATGCCTTTTTCATGCTCATTCTGATTCTCGTTGTCTTTGCCCTCGGCTACTTGGCCATTGCGTTTGAACACAAGCTGAAGATCAACAAGGCAGCCAGCGCGTTGTTCATTGGCGTCGTCTGTTGGTCGTTGTACGTCGTCAATTTGCCAGACCTCTTGCCACGTGCGTCCATTCCAAGTTGGTTCGAGCAAGAATCGGCCGCAGAACAGATCGTAGACGTGCCGTTGCACTTCGCCATCGACGCTCAACACCTGCACCAAACGGGCGAGATCGCCAGCATTTTGTTTTTCCTGATGGGCGCGATGACGATTGTCGAGCTGGTTGACGCGCATGAAGGCTTCGCACTGGTTACCGATCGCATCAAGACGCGAAACAAACGAACACTGCTTTGGACCGTTGGATTGCTGACGTTTTTCCTGTCGGCGATTCTGGACAACTTGACCACAACGATCGTGATGGTGTCGTTGTTGCGAAAGCTGGTTGGTGATCGCGAAGACCGACTGCGTTTCGTTGGCTTGGTTGTGATCGCCGCCAACGCTGGCGGTGCATGGACGGTGATCGGCGACGTGACGACGACGATGCTGTGGATCAAGCACAAATTGGGCACCATCGAAGTGATGGGCGAGCTGTTCTTGGGCAGTTTGGTGTGCTTGATCGTGCCGTTGATCGGTTTCTCGCGTTCGATGGTTGGCGAGTTCTCGCCGCCGGAAGTTTCCGCATCGCATGTTGCCAAAGACATTCAACCGTGGCACCAATGGTTGTTCTTGACGCTCGGGCTGCTGGGCCTGCTGGGCGTTCCCCTGTTCAAGACGTACACTCACCTGCCTCCGTATATGGGCATGATGCTGAGTCTATCGGTGCTGTGGGTCGTTTCCGAAATCGTCGGCCACACACTCGATGAGCAAACGCGATCGACGACGGGAGTGCTTGCGGCGCTGCGCCGTGTCGACATGTCCAGCATTCTGTTCTTCCTTGGAATCTTGTTGGCGGTTGGTGCGCTCGGAGCGACGGGAATATTGCATTCGGCCGCTGCTTGGCTGGACGCGGTGCTTCCCAACCGCGACATCGTTGCCGGGGTCATTGGTTTGGTGTCGTCCGTCGTCGACAACGTGCCCCTGGTAGCGGCGGGGATCGAAATGTACGACCTTCCGATCAACGATCGCTTCTGGATGTTGTTGGCGTACTGTGCCGGGACCGGTGGCAGTTGCCTGATCATCGGTTCCGCCGCCGGTGTCGCCGCGATGGGTTTAGAACACATCGACTTTGTGTGGTACGTCAAACGCATCACACCGTGGGCGTTGGTTGGATACCTGGCGCGCGCAGTGGTCGTCGTGATCCAGCAAACGATCCTCCACTGAGTACGCAAGCGTAGCAAACGCTCGCGCGGTCCGTTCAATCGGTCGCGCCAGCGACGTGAACAAGGCTTCGCGCATCAGTCCTTGAAACCCCGTCTTCGCAAAAATCTGCGCAGAATCGACGATTTTTCTTAGTTAAACGGTACACCGCCATCGCTCCCAGCGTAGCTTAGGGCACGTATCCGGAATCGAAGAAAGGCGAAGGACGAATCAGTTGACGAGTGCAAGATCTCTACACATTCTAAGTGTCGCACTAACCGCGATGATCCTCTCGCCAAGTTCGGCGACGGCACAGGTCGTTCGCGAGCGTGATGTGATTTACCATCGCACCGAGGGTGTCGCGCTGACGTTTGACGTTTTCAAACCCGCAAATCCGAACGGAATTGGGATCATCAAGATCGTCAGCGGCGGTTGGAAGTCGAAGTACGAAGTTGTTGACGACGACTTCCCAAAGCCGTACACCGATCACGGTTACACTGTTTTCACAGTCTTCCACGGTTCGCAACCGCGGTACCAAGTTCGCGACATCATGGATTTCATGCATCGCGCCGTTCGGTACATTCGTACGCACGCCGACCAGTGGGATATCGATCCCAATCGCATCGGAGTCACAGGCAGCAGCGCCGGTGGTCATTTGAGCCTTGTCTTGGCGACGAAGGGAGGCCCCGGCGATCCAAATGCAAAGGATCCCATCGACCGCGCCAGCAGTGCCGTGCAGGCCGCATGTGTCTTCTATCCGCCGACGGATTACCTCAACTGGAGTGAACCCGGTGACGATTGCGTTGGCGTCAGCAAACAAGAGAAATGGCAACCCGCGTTCGGTGACGAATCGAAAACAGCGGAAACACGGCAAGTACTCGGTCGCCACATGTCGTCGATCTATCACATTAGCGAACGTACTCCGCCCGTTTTCATCATCCATGGTGACGCCGATCCCATTGTGCCCCTGTTCCAAGCGCAAAGCTTCAAGCGGGTGGCCGAATCGAAAGGGGTTCCGGTTGAGTTGGTGGTCAAGGAAGGCGCCAAGCACGGATGGCCAGACAAACAAGTCGATGAAGTTCAATTCCTCAATTGGTTTGATAGTCACTTGCAGATTGATCCAGTACCGCCAGGTGAAACGAAATAGCATGAAATCAAGTCCGACTATCCAAGCCGTTGCGATCGCGTTGTTCGTTGTTCTTTCGCCTTTGGCGTTCGCTGGCGATCCACCTGCGACCAAGCCGTTCAGGATCGGAACGTGCGACTGGTCGATCAAGATGCCCCTCAGCGCCGATTCGTTTTACTTCGCGAAAGAAACGCGACTGATGGGGATTCAGTACTCGTTTGGAAAACCAGGTGTTGGGCTCGATTTGCGAACTCGCGAGAATCGCGACACGATTCGCGAGGTTGTCAGAACGACCGACGTCGCGATCGCATCGCTTGGTATCGGCATATTGAATCAGATCCCGTTGGCGACAACCGAAGAAGCCGAACAGCTGGTATCCGATTGCATGGACGCGATGATCAAGATGAACGAGGAAGCTTCGCAACTGACCGATCGCGAGTTGGCGGCGAAGGTGTCGCCCAAAATTGTTTTGCTGGCGTTCTTTGGCAAAGCTGATATCAACGGCAACCCCGAACGAATGGAGGCCGTGATCAAGACGCTGAAGCGGTTGGCTCCCGTCGCCGAAGAGCACGGCTTGATCCTTGGTTTGGAAACCTTGCTCGACGAAACCGATCTTCGATACATCATCGAAAGTGTTGGATCGCCCGCCGTGAAAGTCTACTACGACACAGGAAACTCAGCCCGCATGGGTTACGACATCTATGCCGAAATACAGAGCCTTGGCTGCGAAAGTATTTGCGAGGTTCACATCAAAGAAAACGATGAATTGCTTGGCGATGGCACGATCGACTTTTCCAGAATTAAATCGCTCCTTCGTGCCATGCAGTATCCAGGCTGGCTGATCATCGAAGGCTCCGCACCCAAAAAGACAAGTCGCACGGAAGCGACGCAAAAGAACGCCGCCTACGCATTGGGTCTCTTCCATCCGTAGACCATTCGATTTCCAATCGCTGCGAGACAAACAAGCTTTGTACATTCATTCAACACTCACCGAACCGGTCTTTACGATGCTACGAAATCACGGATTCATCGTTGCCGCTGTGCTTCGTCGGTTTATCGGCTGTCTGTGCGTCGTTGTTGCGAGCACGCTGGTATCGACGGCACAAGACGAGGAACTTGCCGGCGATTGGTCGCTTCAGCTTGCATCGAAAACTCCAGCTTGGTTGAGCATCAAGAAAGTCGATGGAGAAACGGTCGTGCGGATGCGGTTGCATGTTGGCTCGGATGGTCCTCATAAGAACGTCAAGGAATCCGACGGGCGTTTGACGTTCACGCTCGGCCAAAACAAAAAAGCCACCTCGACCAAGACTGTGGATGTGGGCATGAAAGACGGAAAGCTTGATGGCATGATCGTGACCACGACAAAGGATGGTACGTCGGAAGGTGAGATGTTTACGGGAAAGAAGATTCCGCCACTGCCGACAACGCCACCCGACTTGTCCAAGGTCCGCTTTGGGCATCCGGTCGCATTATTTAACGGAAAGGATATGACGGGCTGGCGACCGCATGAGTCCGACAAAGTCAATGGATGGAGCGTCAAAGGCGGATTGCTTGTGAACACGACTCCGAAGACAGACTTCAGCGCAACGGGGGCATTTGCCAACCTGCGAACCGAAGACGTATTCGAAGACTTTTGGTTGCACATCGAGTTTCTAATCGAAGAGAATCGCAACAGCGGTGTCTACTTGCGAGGCATGTACGAAGCCCAGGTGGTGGATCGCGATAGTCGAATGCAAGGGATCCAAGGTGTCGGTGCGATCTTCGGGGCCATCGCACCGTCCAAGAACGCGGGCAAAACGGGTGGCCTATGGCAAACCTACGATCTTACGTTGGTCGACCGGCACGTGACGGTCGTGCTCAATGGCGAGAAAGTCATCGACAATCAACCGGTGCCCGGACCGACCGGAGGAGCCGTTTTCACCGACCCCTATGCTCCCGGCCCCATCCACTTGCAGGGCGACCATACCAACGTGGCCTATCGAGACATCTATCTGGCGCCGGTGATCGGGAACTGACTTGGGCATGCGTCGGAACGAAATCGAGGCTGCAATGGGGATTGCATCGCGTTGCCTCCGATCAACGACACGATGACAACACGGTCGACAAACGAGCCGGACCGCTAGAAAATACGACCTAGCTGGACAGCGCCACTTTGGATTAGCCGTTTGGGCGTTAGCCCCGGTTTTCACGCGTAGTACCGTGGCTAATGCAAAAGCGACTAGCGTGTGCGGAAGTACCACGAATTCCGGTGAAATCCATCCAAAGTGGCGTTGTTCAGCTAGACATTCTCGTTTTGCAGATGTCGGTGGATCTTGCTTGCCCGATATCATGTGTAAGTGCCGAACCAGTGATACACCTTGGGTTGTGATCATCAACAACGCATGACGCGTCATTTTCAATGACTTCCACGTCAATGCCCAAGTAGCGATGGTAGGTATCCATGAACTGCGCAAGCAGGATTTCGTTTTAACGAGTTAATGAGGAATAATTCCGATGACTGAGCGAGCCGTACTAGCAGGCGGGTGCTTTTGGGGGATGGAAGATCTGTTCCGAAAGCTTCCCGGAGTGGTTTCCACACGCGTCGGATACACCGGCGGCGACGTGCCCAACGCAACCTATCGCAACCATGGCGACCACGCCGAAGCGATCGAAGTCGTTTACGACCCAGACCAAACGGACTTCCGCAAGATGCTGGAGTTCTTTTTTCAGGTTCATGACCCGACGACGAAGGACCGACAAGGCAACGACCGTGGAAAGTCGTATCGGTCTGCGATTTACTACACGAGTGAAGAACAAAAGGAGGTCGCCTTGGACGCGATCGAGGATGTGAATGCGTCCGGACTATGGCCCGGGAAGGTCGTGACCGAAGTTGAGCCGGCCAGCGATTTCTGGGAAGCCGAACCAGAACACCAAGACTACCTGTTGCGGACGCCTGGCGGATACACGTGTCACTTCCCGCGAAAAGATTGGGTCCTGACCCGACGCCCGAGAACTAGTCCGTGAGTTTTTTGATCCAACCTTCCGCTGTTCAACGAAAAACGTGGCCACCATGCGACTTCACCTCGACGACCATTTCAATGTCGAATTGCCGGCGGATAAGGAAACGTCCGACGGACGTCGGCAGGTGTACGATGCCGCATTCTCGTTCACGACGCCGCGCGCACCGACGGCCCCAAGGCTGTTGCATTTCGCACCCGATGTCGCAGAAATGTTGGGCTTGTCGCCCGAGGACGTGCGATCCGACGAATTCCTTCGTACGTTCAGTGGTGCAAGTGTGCCGGACGGGGCGAGGCCGTACGCGATGTGTTACGGCGGGCACCAGTTTGGAAATTGGGCAGGCCAACTTGGCGACGGCCGCGCGATCAACTTGGCCGAAGTCTCGCACGCGGGGAAACGTTGGACCTTGCAGTTGAAGGGAGCTGGCGAAACGCCTTATTCTCGCACGGCCGATGGTTTGGCCGTACTGCGGTCGTCGCTGCGCGAACACTTGTGCAGCGAAGCGATGTACCACCTTGGCGTGCCGACGACTCGATCATTGTCACTGGTCACGACCGGCGACAGCGTCATGAGAGATGTCATGTACGACGGGAATCCCGAGTACGAACCCGGCGCAGTGGTGTGTCGTGTCGCGCCAAGCTTCATTCGCTTTGGCAACTTCCAGATCTTTGCATCGCGAGGCGACACGCTGTCTCTTCGTCGACTGACTGACTATACGATCAAGCATTACTTTCCGGCGATTAAACCCGGAAAGAATGGATACAGCCAGTTTTTTGAAGAAGTCGCGTGCCGCTCGATCGACATGGTCATCCACTGGCAACGCGTCGGGTTTGTTCACGGCGTGATGAACACCGACAACATGTCGATTCACGGGGAAACGATCGACTATGGGCCGTATGGTTGGCTGGAAGGGTACGACCGAAATTGGACACCCAACACGACGGACGCCGGACAAGGTCGATATCGTTTCGGAAACCAACCCCAAATCGTGTTCTGGAATCTGGTGCAACTGGCCAACGCGATCTATCCGCTTACGGAGGACGCAGAGTCGTTGCAGGGCGACCTCAACAAAGCCGTCCAACACTACGAAAAGGCCTATGACAGGATGCTCGGCTCCAAAATCGGCTTGGACGACATTCGCGACGAAGATGCTTCCCTGCTGGCCGACTTGGAAACGGTTCTGCAGTTGACCGAAACTGACATGACGATCTTTTTCCGGCTTCTGGCAAGTGTGTCGAGCAATCAATTGTTTGACGAGAACGATGCTTTTTTGAATCCAGTTCTCGATGCGTTTTACAAGCCCGAGGAACTTGCCGGGGAAACTCTCGAGCGATGGCGAAGTTGGTTTGAACGCTACCTGTGTCGTCTTTCTCGTGCGAAGGCAACGGACGAAGAACGGGCAAAGCGAATGAACGCCGTGAATCCGAAATATGTGCTGCGAAACTACATGGCCCAACTCGCGATTGACAAAGCCGCCGATGGCGATGCGTCTTTGGTGGACGAGTTGTACGAAATGCTGCGTTACCCTTACGACGAACAACCCGATCGCGAAAAGTGGTTTGCAAAACGGCCGGATTGGGCACGTCACAAAGTCGGTTGCTCGATGCTGTCGTGCAGCTCGTAGCTTCAACGCCATCAGAGTGGCAACCCCGAACTCGAACTCTGACCGACATGCTTTCGATCGATGCGATTGACGGTATCGTCTACTTGTTACTCAACTTCAAGACGCTTGTGAAGTTGTCGTCGGGATTGTCCATCGCATCAAGCGTTCGGGAAAGCAGCATGCGACACGGTCGGTCACCAGGAAACATCGACATCAAGTTGCCCAGTTGCTGAGCCGCATTCACGAAGCGTGCGTTCTCGAATTCGGCCAACGCTTCCTCATACCCCTTTGCAAGATCATTCCAAGCTTTACCCGGATTGACAACGACCTGGTAAACATCGACCGGTTCGGCAATTCCGACGACGGTCAGCTTTGCCAAGCGACGACTTGTAAGCAAACAGTCCGCGGCGGTCGCCGATGCGCCGCTGATCAAACAGTTCACGCCGAATTGTTTGGTCGCGGACTGCAAACGCGATCCCACGTTGATCGCATTTCCGAGGGGGCCATATTTGAACTTCTGGCGAGACCCGACGTTGCCGACGCGGGCCATGCCGGTGTTGACTCCGATTCCGGCGCCGAACCGATCGGGCAAAACGCCTTCCCAACGTTTCCGTAACACCTCGATCGCGGACAACATTTCTTGCACCGTTGCCACCGCGCGGGTAGCGTGATCCCGCTGCTCGCCGGGGGCTCCCCACATCGCCAACAACTCATCGCCGACGTAGTCGACCAACACACCGTCACTGTTGATCACACACTGACTCAATTCGCTCATCACGTCGTTGATCCACGCGATGGCTTTCTGGGGGCCGAGTCTTTCGGTCACCGAGCTGAATCCGCGGATATCGCAGAACAGTACACTGACTTCGACGTCTTGGCCGTTCATTGCCACGTGGAAACCCACATCAAAGAATGGCACGAATTTGTTTCTGGGTCGGCCGCGCCACGGGCCGAAGTCGGCAGCGACAAAATCATCCGAGATCTATCCGGATTTTTCGAGTTTTGGAATATCGAAACCACTCCTGAGGCGAAACGTTACCTGGCCGAGCTTACAAAATAGAATCGATCCTAGCTGGTCAGCACCTCCTTGGCGATTTTAGGATTGAGCGGAAAATAACTGTCGTAACTCGTGCACTTTTGCCCGAGATGTTGCGACGGGCAAGAATGCCCATCGTACATTTATTTCCCGCTCGATCCTTACCAGCGCGACCCGCAAGCGACTGCGTCACTCGATGAACGGATTCGAACTCACTTCGCCCATCGAGGCGCTGGCCGTCGCGCCGGTTGTGACACTCCCGGCCGAAGATCCCGTCCCGCTGAAGAAGTCGGCAAACATGTTTCCGTCATGGTAGTCCGCGTACAGGTTGTTTCCGCCACCTGGAAGTCCCGATTCGACACCTCCCATGACGTAGTTGGAAGCGTAGTAGATCCCAACCATCGATCCAACGAAAAGAAGTACTAACGCCACTACAATTTTCATCGTGTTTTCCTCAGGTTGGAATGATTCCGGCGGCATCCGATCATACAAACCGCCTCACTGAGTAACCTATGTCGGGTTCGGATTGCAGGCTGACGTTGTCCCGTTTTGAAAACTTATTCGCGATACGATCGCAAGCGTTGTAGGGATTGTCGGGGGCACAACGGTCATCGACAATGTGCATCGACGTTTCACGCATCGGTGACGGACTCCATAAGCATCTTTCCCGTTACGCGGGCAGTCGTCGTGTTGGACCATTCGGATCAATGCGAGTTCCTCGCCGTCGTAAATCTCCTCGTCTGCAATAAAAATATGTCGATTCGAATCTCAACATTCTTGCTTGTCACGACCGTCTCACTTGCGCTGGCTTCCAGGGAAGCTGACGCAGACTGGCCAAACTGGCGCGGCCCGCATGGTAATGGTGCAACCGAATCCGGCCGCGTGCCGGCGGACTTCAGCGATGCAAACACGCGTTGGATTGCCGACTTGCCCGGCAAAGGTTGCTCGACGCCCATCATTCACAAGCAAGTCATTTACGTGACCGCGCCCGTTGAGGGTAGGGACGCACTCTTGGCATACGACTGGGATGGCAACTTGCGTTGGACGACAACGTTTGGCGTCGAGAACGCAGGCAAACACCGCAACGGATCGGGCAGCAACGCGTCGCCGGTGACCGATGGCGAAGCCGTATTCGTTTACTTCAAGAGTGGCACGTTCGCGGCAGTCGAAACCGACGGTTCCGTTCGTTGGAAGACAGATCTTGTCGAGCGTTTCGGCAAAGACACATTGTTTTGGGACCACGGCACCTCGCCGGTGTTGACCACGAAGCACGTTATCATGGCACGCATGCACCATGGCGAGTCGTGGCTTGCCGCGTTTGACAAAACGACCGGCGATATTGCGTGGAAAGTGGCTCGAGACTTTGACGTGCCGAAGGAGTGCGACCACGGCTATACGACGCCCTTGGTGATCCAGCATGACGGCAGAGAATCGTTGTTGGTATGGGGCGGCGAGCATGTGACAATCCACGAAGCAGCCGACGGCAAGTTGGTTTGGAGTTGTGGCAACTTCAACCCCGAACAACAGGAACTGTGGCCTGCGGTCGCGTCGCCAGTCGTGGTTGGCGACCAGGCCGTCATTTGTTACGGCCGAAACGATCGCGGTATTCCTCGCACTTTCGGCATTCGATTGACGGGTGACGGCGACGTGACCGAAACCAATCACGTATGGGAGCGTGACGACCTGGGCGCCTTCGTCCCGACACCTGCGGCTTACCAGGACCGCGTGTACATTGTCCGAGACAAAGGTGAAGTCGATTGTATTGATCCTGCGACGGGAGAAACCGTTTGGACCAATGCGTTTCCGAAACACCGAAACAAGTTTTATGCATCACCGTTGATCACCGACGGGAAAATCTACGCTCCTCGCGAAGATGGCGTCGTGTTTGTCGCTTCGATTGCCAACGGTCAATTCATGCTGTTGGCAGAAAACGACATGAAGGAGCCCGTCATCGGCTCGCCCGTCGCGGTTGCCGAGAACCTATTCATCCGTGGCGAATCGCACCTGTATTGCCTGAAACTGCCGAATTCGGCAAATCAATAGCGCTAACCAAGATCGCCGACGTCAGCCGAGTTGAGAATTTCACTGACGGCTAGGTTAAGCCGTTTGGGATGACGGTCGACGAATGGGGGCACCCTAAACTCAGCCGATTGTCAAGGCAAGTTCATCACGCAACTGATCCGCGACGCGTGCTGTCCGAATTCCTTTCCGGCTACATGATGGACTCGGGTTTGTTCCGCAAATGGTCGATCATTTTCATGGCAGCACCGCCATCTCTGGACTCATGGTCTTTCCGCCCGGCCGTCCGATCGTTCTTCTGTGTGAACCGCTCATCCGCAGAAACGTGATGGCATCACGACTGAATCAGCTTACGGCCGTCTGACTGTCGCATCTGCATGAGACATTGAACGCAATTCGGCGAATTGATTCGCCACCTCGGTTTGTTTGACTTCAGCGTAGGCAAGTAGCAACGGTAGAGACGAACGCGCCTGTCAGAATGAATAGACTCTGAGGGGCAAGTCGCAAGGCACTGCGGAAGATCACGTTATTGCAATCAGTTCGATAAGTATCTGGTCACAGCTGGCCAGAGTGCGCTGTCCCTCTTTGGCATTTGTAATTGAACGTGATCTGCCAAAGACAACACAGGGAATAGTCGTGCTCGTTGTCGAAGTATCAAGATCACTCGGCCCGGTCGGGGCGATGATGACGGTGGTCTGTAGCTTTGGCTCGTATTCGGATCGGCATGGGTGTGTAGGGAGTGTTACCCAAGTTCGAGACCAGGCAATGCAGTGCGCCTCCTTTCGTCGAAATTTCAGAGCAGTCAATGAACTCGATCCGCCAATTGGGCAGAAGGTTCTGGAAGATTTCGAGTGCTTCGGCATCCATCGTGTCGGAAAACGATGGCACCAGTAGAACACCATTGGCGTAGATCACATTGGTATAGGTCCGAAACACTTGCCCCATTTGTTCGGGCATTGGAATTCGTACGACGCGGAGTTTCTCCGCTCCACTCAGTTGGCTCAGCGTTTTCGCGTGTTCGTTCAGGAGGCGGTGATTGGGATTTTGGGTATCGCGGTACTCACCAACAACGACTGTTCTTTCGTCAGTGAACGTCATGAATAGATCGATGTGTCCCGTCTTCTCACCGATGAGCGGCTGAAATGTCGCGAGCGTCTTTGCGCCAGTAATCCGCCGCATTTCACGGTCAATCGCTCTGTCATCGAAACCGTACCCTCGATTGCTGTCAATGACATTCGACGACAAGAGTGTAAGGCCCTTTCCATTTGACAGAACGGTACCGCCTTCCAAGTGCAGTGGTGTGGGCACAACACGTGCATCCCAATTTCGGCGAATAATCCTTGGAAGTGCAGGGTGTCGTCTCGCCAGGGCGCGAGTTTACGCGGCCAATTGATGGTTCGTGGTAGCTTTGGGTGCGTAAGGTCGTATCGACGCCTCATTAGCCTTCAAGACCGCGCCATAGGTTGACTCCCACGTTC
>NZ_SJPW01000015.1 GCF_007860125.1 Rubripirellula tenax | reverse complement strand
GAACGTGGGAGTCAACCTATGGCGCGGTCTTGAAGGCTAATGAGGCGTCGATACGACCTTACGCACCCAAAGCTACCACGAACCATCAATTGGCCGCGTAAACTCGCGCCCTGGCGAGACGACACCCAACTGACACCATATTACCAACGGTTTGCCCAGCAGCATGACGAGACTACCGTTCGCGACATCGAACGCAATTTGCCCGAATTTCTAAATCTCCATTTGCAGCGAGTTTCCAATCCGACAATTTCTCCTGATGACGTTCCCTACCTAAATCGTGAGCTTCTGCCGAGATTGAGCCAATCCGTCGACTTGCTGATCGAGCAAGGTCGAATCGACCAAATAGAACGCCAAGTTGAAAGATCGCTGGATGATGGCAACATCAATGGATCGGAATGGATTGTGAGGAAGCTGGCGACCACAGGTCACACCGATGCGGTGGAGCGATTGCAAAGTCATGTCAAGCGAGCCTACGACAAACAGGGCTCGGTCAAATCTAAGTCCTCGGAAGCAATCTGGGACTATCGCAAGTTTTTGGCAATCTCAGCACTGACGGCGTACAACTCGGGAGAACGCGACTTGTGCTACGAGTTGTTTCTCAAGCTGGATCGCAATTGGATGAGTCCTTCATTCGTGTCTCGGGTGGCCCACAAGGCTCGAGAAAATGGAGACATGGAATTCCTGCGCCGCATGGAGTCGTCGCCGTCGCCGCTGATGCGAGAGGCCGCGCTCGCTTCGCTGGCAATGCATCACGTCGACAAGAGCGACGTGGAAGCGATCAAAGAAACTGCAGCAACGTTTGAACGAGAGTTCGGAAAGAACAACAAGCACTGGTCGATCTATCGCCGGATTACCGACGACCGATCCGTGAAAGACCCCAGCAAACGATTCGTCGCAACCACCATCGCGATGCAGCGGGTGCCCATGGACTCGCCGCATTATGCACCGATCGCACGCGACCACGCCAAGCTACTCGGGCAACTGCACCCCGACAAACCACTGCCCGAGGATTGGCTTGGCAAATTGAATAGTGATCCTAAGCTGAAACTGCACGTCGAACTCGAACATGCCGCCGGGGTTGGCTTGGTGGCAGCGAAGCCACAAGTAGTTGAAGAAGTAGCGGCAACCGTCGATGAGCAATCCAGTCTCGATCGGCCCAAGCCCGACCTGAAGGCTCAACGACTCGGTGAGCAAGTTCATCAGCGGATTGCTGCCATCAGCGCGTTCCCTGCGTTTCTGATCTCCACTCGGCAGAGCAAATCCTACTACAGTAATCCCAAGGGAGTGCTCGGCCTGAAAGACGAGCGTTCGCTTAAACACCTGCGGAGTGCCATTGCGGTGCGCAAGTTTGACGAAAGCGTTTCCGATATGACACAGACTTGGGCTTGGAAAGACAAGACGGTCGTCGCGATCGACCGTCATAAGTACGTGTACGAAGGAGAGCCGTACGATAAACCGTCCGCGCGGACTTGGGATGGGCAACGGGGTTGGTATCAAGATTCCACCGGTCAATTTGCGAGGTATCGCAGTTTCTCGGATACATTCAAGAATCACTATTTCCGACCGTGCAGCTTCCTGTACCTTGGTGATCACCGATTCACATGGGCAGACGTCGAGGACTACCCGAACTTCTTTGTCGGCTCGACGGTTGCGGTGAAATATGCGGATTACCAGTCGCTTCCCGACGAAGATTTTGAGGGAGAGCCGTGTTTTGTCATTCGCTCGTTTCCCAGAGAAGAACAGCTTTGGATCAGTCAGCGATCAGGCAAACTTGTTGGCCACGTATTGTTCATCAGCAGCGGAATACGCAAACGGATTCACCAAATGGAGTCGCTTCGGCGAATGGCGGGACAAACGTTCGAGACTCGCGACGCCGCAATGCATTGGATAGAGGAAGTGGCTAGCGACGATCAGAGACGACAAGTGTTCGCGGATTGGTTCGATCTGCACCGCAACAATCAACATCCCCATAGTTTGACGATTTTCCAAGACTACCGCGAAGTGGCTTCCGGAATCGAATTGCCGCATGTGGAATGGCGATCGGACTGGAGCCATGAAGGCAAACGCTACAAGTACAACGTCGCGCGACTTGAGGTGACCCAGGTAACCACACAACCCGAATTGACTCCGCTGATCGAACAAGCCCTTCCCAACAAAGGGGATACGATCAACGACTGGCGATTTTCGACGCCTGTGAAATACGAGTTTGATCCTGAAATGCCGGAGTCAAGGATTCACGACATGGTCGACAAGGCTCAGAGCAAGCGAATGGAGAACCAGCGATCGCTCGACAGGATCCTCCAACCACTCAAAGCCATGGTGGGCCAGAAAGCTCCAAAGCTTGCAGGTCGGCCCATGACTGGCGGCCAACTACCGAAAATAGGATCAGGGTCGCGCACCTTGCTTTACTTTTGGGCTCTCTGGTGCGGCCCCTGCAAGAATGACATTCCGACCCTGAATCGACTCTCGAAAAACGGATTGAATGTCATCGCAGTCCATGCGCCTGGCACGCAACCTGAGAAGATCAAAGCTGCCATCAAAGAAACGGGAATGGAGTACTCGGTAATTCTTGGGGCAGAGACGAAACGCAACGGATTCGAGCCAAGCAAGATCACGGGCTATCCCATAGAGATGTTTCCGTGCTGCGTCTCGATTGACAAGGACGGAAACATCGAAGCCATCGGATCACTAGTTGATGTGATGCGATCGAGTGATTGACTAACTCGCCATGAAGTCTTCTCCATGGCAACACAGAACGCACGAAGTTCCGAAAAAGTTTCGGGTGAGCGTGCAAGAAGTCGAGGTGACGCGGAACTTAAAAGTGGCGACAATGTGTAATCCTCCTTTGAGTTCCCATGATTCCCAGTCCACCCGAAACCCGAGCCAGCTTGATTCTGCGTCTGCGCGACGCGGCGGATGTGGCGGCGTGGGATGAATTTGTGGCAATCTATGGGCCGCTGGTGTATCGCCTGGCGCTGGGCCGAGGGCTGCAACCTGCCGATGCTGACGACGTCGTGCAGCAGGTGTTTACTGCGGTCGCTCAGTCGGTTGGCCGTTGGGTCGAGCAACCTGAAAGAGGACGCTTTCGCGGTTGGCTGTTGGGCATTGCTCGCAATATCGCGTTGAAAACGCTGACGCGTCGGCCACACGGCGGAGTGGGACTCGGCGGGCAGCAGTCGCCGGAACGGCTGGAAACGATCGAGGCGCCCGGCGGACCTTTGTCGAGCCAGTTTGATATCGAGTTTCGACGGGAAGTCTATCGCTGGGCGGCCTGCCAAGTGCGCGAGGCGATCGAACCGAACACCTGGAACGCCTTTCATCTGACTCATGTCGAAGGTGTGTCGATCGCAGAAGCCGCCGCTCAACTGAATATCTCAGTCGGCAATGTCTATATCGCACGCAGTCGAGTCATCCGCCGACTGCGCGTACTCGCAAAACAATTTGAGGTGTCTGAATGAGCCAGCGAAGCACAACTTGCTCCGACGATCGTTTGTGGAGCATTCTGGAATCCGATGATGAACCCGACGGCTACAAGGACTCCGCAGACCACCTGGCAGCGTGCCAGCGTTGTCAGACTCGACTGGAACAACTCGCTGCGGAACCGACCGAGTGGCAAGACATACGCGAAAGCCTTTTACCGGACGATGAAAACAAAATGTTCGACCGCGATGGTGGAAACAGAACGGATGCCTACGAACACTGGAAGCATCCTGCGGGCTGGACCGGCGCGATGGCAGCATCACTATTGTCGCCTCCCTCGCATCCTGAGTTGCTTGGCCGGATTGGTCGCTACGATGTCGAACGCTTGATCGGCAGCGGCGGCATGGGCGTCGTGTTCAAAGCATACGATACGGAACTGAATCGGCCTGTCGCTGTGAAGTTGCTGGCACCGTACTTGGCTAGCAGCGGAGCCGCACGAAGTCGGTTCGCTCGGGAAGCTCGCGCAGCGGCAGCGGTTGTTGATGATCATGTTGTGCCGATTCACAACGTCGAAACCGATGACGAACATCCGTTTCTGGTGATGAAGTACATCGCTGGCGGTTCGCTGCAGCAACGACTCGATCGCGATGGTCCGCTCGATGTTTGCGAAGTGCTGCGAATCGGCATGCAGACCGCGAAAGGGCTTGCCGCCGCGCACGCTCAGGGATTGATCCACCGCGACGTGAAACCATCAAACATCCTGCTGGACGAAGGCGTTGACCGAGCGTTGCTTACTGACTTCGGTCTTGCCCGAGCGACCGACGACGCCAGTCTAACTCGCAGCGGCTTTCATCCCGGCACGCCGCACTACATGTCACCTGAACAAGTTCGCGGCGAAGCGATCGACGCTCGCAGCGATCTGTTTGGGCTCGGCTGCGTGCTGTACGCCCTTTGCACCGGCCACCCACCATTCCGTAGCGAAACCAGCTACGCCGTTCTGCGCCGCATCACCGACGATACTCCGCGACCCATCCGTGAAACGAACCCGAGTGTTCCCGAGTGGCTGGAACAAATCGTGATGAAGCTGCTCGCAAAATCCCCTAATGATCGCTTCGATTCCGCCGAACAAGTCGCCGAGTTGCTCGAAGACTGCCTCGCTCATGTTCAGCAACCAACCACCGTGCCTCTCCCCGAAGCCGTAGCGGAACTCGTCAAGAGTTTCGGCGTTTCCCGCCACAACAAACCTGCCGAAAGTCTTGACGACTTTCGCTACCCACCGATCGGCAAACTCATCGCGACCGCAGCCTTCGCATTCTCGCTGATCTTCGCTGGCGTATTGATCGTGCTGGAACTGAACAAAGGCACGCTGACGATCGAATCCAACGCGGACAATGTCCCCATTCGCATCATACAGGGTGATGACGTTGTGGAGCGGCTGACCGTTACAAAGTCTCCGCAGAATGTTCGCATTGCCGCTGGAAACTATGTCGTGGAACTCGATGGGGATTTTGAAGCCGTCACCATTAAGGACGGCATCGTATCACTGGCGCGACGAGGCAAAGCGCGCGTCGGGATTTCCAAAAAAGGCAAACTCGTTCTTTCCAGCAATTTCCAGCATGGCAATCTCGATGGCCTCCGATTCGGTGAGCGACACGAACGTGACCAACCAATGGACCGAGGCTATGCCAATTATGATGTCGCAGAACCAGGTGAGATGAAAGAAGTGTTCGCCAGCTTTCCAATGCTCGGCAACGGCGTCGAAGAAGTCGGATTGATCGTGGGCGTAGAACCTCCGCATGAATCTACAGAACCATCCAAAATGCAGAGCTACCTTGTCCGAGCAAGCGGCACCCGTCTGATCAAGAACTACTCTTCCTGCGAAGCGAGTGCCGAAGGCGAATCGTTTTTCACTCCCGATGACACGCCGTACACGGTCGGCTACCTACGACTGCACTTAGATGGCGAAGTCCAGGAGAATGTCACGATCGAAATGATTGCTGGGTTAGCTCATGTGAACATCATGTACGTCGTTGGCTTACCCGACGAACAAGTTCGCAAGCTCCTTCAACTCGACCCGCCGAATAGACATTCCGAGTCCTGGCTTCACGTAGGACTACCGATGCGTCCGCAATCAACGTGGGCATCGCACTTGATGAAGATTGATGGATGGGAACAAGACCGCACCAGAGGCATACCGAACATGGTACAGCAGGAAGTTGCTCTGAAGTCCGGAGAGACGCGGACGGTCAGCATCGAACCGGCTTTGGTTGACGCGCGAGCTTCGCAAGTGCGTTTCGACACTCCCGAAGCTTTGATGAAGTATGCGGCAGAGTGTCAGAACAACAATAACCTCAAGGGCTGGCTGGACTGCTGGACAGATGAAGCCATCAGGCAACTGGCCGCGAAGACCGTCAAGTCCGTCGTCATGATGTTACAGGATGCCGAGGATCGCCCCGGCACGAAGAATCGTCCGCCCGGTCACGCGGAGTACATAGCGGGCCTGAAGCAGTTGGTCGAGGGAGAGTTTGGCGAAGACTCCGGTTCCGTCGCCTTGGCGCTTGCGATGGCAAACCAAACCGCTGCCAATGCAGAAATGCGGGTAACTGACCCAATGGTTCATTTACTGTCCATCGCAACCGCTGAACGACTTGCCAACCCCAGACGTTTCATCGCAAAAGAAGATGAACTGAGTCGAGAGTACGAAACCGAACCAAGAGATTCTGACAGCAAACACTACAGCTATGCCGTCGAGCAACGGGGCGATTCAGCCATTGCAACCAATCAGGGTGACGGACATACGATGGGATTGAAGAAGACGAAGGCTGGCTGGCTGATTGATGCCCCGTGGCATGGTGTTGATGAGCAAGAAGAGTTGCCCGACGACAATGAAGGGAAGGCGTTAGGCAAAGCACACTCGCATTTATTTCTGGCTCCGACTGTGACGATCCCAATCGTAAGCAATACGATGTCGCTCGACGATGCCGAAAACCTGATCCAGGAATTGTTGAAAGCCGGCATGCTTAACTTGCCAGATGCGAACGATCAATCGTCCGCTCAGTCGCCAACAAAGAGCCAGAGCCTATCGTCGCCAGGCCCATTCGGTATGCCCGGACGCTTCATGTACGAGGGCGGGCAATCGTCGAAGGGATTTACGACCGCGAAGGCGGTTGCCGGATACAATGAGGAAACTTCTAACGAACGCCGTACTCTGTTCACTCCACCGATTCCTGATCTCACCGAAGAGCAGTTGAAGAAGGCTCTGATTGCCGTAGCGGATCATGCAAGGGAGAAAGGGCAGACGGAGTTGGCCGATGTGCTTTCCGGCATGGGCACGACGGGGACGTGGCACGAAAGCTGTTCGGAGTTGTTTGTCATGCGACCGGACTCAGCACGCGAAGACCGCTGGATGTTCGCTCCGGCGTTAATCCGCAGAGCTGGAAACATTGTCGTGCTGAAGTCGCTGGCTTTGACCCATCGCGACGGTCGGACATCTGGCTTCTATGGCGAAAACGTTTTGAAGGAAGAGGCTCGAGCATCTGAAGAAGAAACGACTGCAGAAGTCGTTGATCCCGCCGGGGCAAGCCCGGAGCGGAGATCCAAAAAGGAATGAGGGAGGGGCATTGATCCAGCGATGGTAGCTGCCAGTTGTTTGCTCCGCCGGGACAAGCCCGGACGGAAGCATTCGCGCTCAGTATCCGCCTCCCCGCTTCCGCCGGGCTTGCCCCGGTCGGAGCGCTCAAGTGGTGGCTACCACCCAACGCCATGAAACAAGCCTTGATTCTGAATCCTCTCATTATTCAGTTGGTGCCACGCAATATCAAACCGGATGTTGAGGGAGCTAAGAACACCTCGAACACCCCAATGCGACCTCTACCAGAAGAAAAATCGGACACAATGAATAACGACAGCAACGACAATGACTTGGGCAGTTCCTTCAATACGCTCGGTCCACAAGATCGTCGTGTGTGCGAGTTGATCTACAAATTGCGGAACTAGTTTTTCATCGCTCGCGATGAACATTGGCCGAAGGTGGTGGGCGAGTTGATTGAGGCGGGCGATGCGGCGGTGCCGTGGCTGATTCGTGAGCTGGAGGGTACCGATGAAGTCGCGCACATGAGATCGCTGGGGTTCATTCTGTGTCAAATCAACGATCCTCGCAGCGTGCCTGCGCTCATTCGCGCCGTTGGCCGACCCCGCCGCTGGCGCGATCAAACAACTGATGGGGAATCTCGTGAGGACAGCAAGATAATCAAAGCGTTTCTCGCTTCCGATGACTTTTGGCATTCGCCAATCCTCTGTCCCACTGGCTGTGGACCGACTCTGCCTGAGCCGATTCAGGCAGCGTTGGAACGGATTACCGGCCATCTACCACCAAAACATGCGACAGATCGCACGCGGATTGCCTGGGTTTGGAAGCCTGGCGAGTACGCGTTTCAAACGGTCGAAGTCGGCAAAGCGAAAATGTCCGAGTACCAGAAACGCCAACGACATTGGCAGTCGTGGTGGGACAAGCATGGATCGGAATTT
Source organism: Rubripirellula tenax (assembly GCF_007860125.1). Taxonomy (NCBI): domain Bacteria; kingdom Pseudomonadati; phylum Planctomycetota; class Planctomycetia; order Pirellulales; family Pirellulaceae; genus Rubripirellula; species Rubripirellula tenax. The sequence continues at coordinate 15,760 of NZ_SJPW01000015.1, read as the reverse complement.
CTGACGACAGCAGAATTGAGCAAGTGGAATGCAGAGTCTGTGCCTGAGCAAACGATTGAGGAGTCATTAAACGATGGAACGACGCCAGTTGTAGCGGCAGGGCGCAAGCCCTCCGGTATCGCGGCACCGGACGGCTCGCGCCGTTCCACTAACACCTTTTCCAGAGTCAGAATGGACGTGGTCAATCGTGTCGGTACGGAAGCCGGATTGGCATTTTTTCCCACTGGACCCAACGAAAAACTGGGTCCGGTCCAGACGATTCAATGGACGCAATCTATCGACCGACCGTACGCCGTCGACTTTGATCGCGGACGAACATTCATGCTCCACGAAGGCCAAGAACCGGGCGATTCCTTTGAGGACTGGGCAGATCGCTGGCAGATCGACTTTCGCTTAGATGGAATCGCGCATCGGACGCGAACTTGGTTAGTCGACAACAGTCGCTGGGATTCGATTGACAAGGATGTTGCTAACCCACGCCCGATTGAGCTGAACGTCGAAGACGAATGCACCGATCGCGATGGATACCGCAATGTGAGGTCACAGGAACCGGTGACATATTTGTTTATCACGCACGAAGGGAACAGTGGAATCCTGCGAATCGATCCACCCACCGACGAGCTTGGCACAAGATCATTCCGCTATCGGCTGTGGGATAAAGGCGTGGTGCTCACCGACCTTCCTTTCCCAAAGCCAGAAGTCCCCGCCGAGTACGCTTCGCTTCGCTGGGGTGAACCAGTCAGCGTAACGCTACAGACATCCGCTCCAGGGGCCGCTTGCATGTACAGCCTGGGCGATATCGAGCCAACCGTGTTGCCCGAGAGTGCCATCAGCGATGACTGGGACGACATCCACGCCAATCAGGAGAATCTGTATTTCTACTACAAGGGCGGGTACTACGGAGTCGGTAACGATCGATGGAAAAACGACGCCGCGAGAAAGCTGTTATACGATGCCGACATGGTTGCCGCCAACTTCTTTGTTAGCGAGCTGAATGCGTCGCGCACCAAATACGTCGTCACAAAGCGACTCGCTCCCGAGTTGGTCTTCAACAACATCGACTACGATGGAGACGCCGGAGAAGGTCCGGTCACCGGATTCTCGCCGGAGATGTTTGACACGATCAGCCCTGCGGAAGCACTCGTGCATCGCGATCGAATCATCGGTCCAGAGAAAACCAGATTCTCAATCGACGCCAGCCAACCCTGCGTCGTCTTGGCCAAACTCAGCGGCAAGCTGGTGATGGTCCAGGTTCAAAAACTCGATGCCGAAACGAATACGATTACATTGCGATACAAGATTGCAGAAACGATCGACAAGCGGTAGCCAAGAGTCGTTGATCCCGCCGGGACAAGCCCAGAGCGGAGATCCAAGAAGGAATGAGTGGAAGAGGTGTGCTCGTTGATGCAGCGATGGTAGCTGCCAGTTGTTTGCTCCGCCGGGGCAAGCCCGGACGGAAGCGGATGCGGAGTTTCGGTTCGCTCGGTAACCATCATTTGATGTCCCGTCGAGGCAAGCTCGGACGGAAACAATCGCTCGCGAAATCGGCTTCCCCTCGACCGCCACTAGGCTCCTCCTCGCTTCCGCCGGGCTTGCCCCGGTCGGAGCGCACAAGTGACGGCTACCAGCCAACGACTCACTGCTTTTGTTTCCGCACCACCCCGCGATCGTACCCACCAAACGTTCCGACGTAATAGCTGAACTTCAGGATCGGTTTCATCTCGTACACATGCGCGATATTGTTCATCAGCGATAACACGACCGACTGTGGAGAATCCGTCACATCCGCACCGAGCAGCACATGCACATGGTTGCTCAGCAATCCAATGCGAGACAATCGCCACGGCTTCTTCTCGCAGGCACGAACAATCACGCGACGCACTCGCTGCAATTGAGCGTCGCGCACCTCGCGCCAACCTTCTATATTCTCCGCAACGATTTGCAGCGAGTTTAGGTATTGCCCGTAATTGCCTATCGAGGTTTTTGAGAGATCAACGGATTTGTCATGGAACTGCACGGCTTCGATTCGTGCCTGAACCGCGTCGTCAGCCATCGGGTGCTTTGCCGTCTGCCCAGCGACGTACTGATCCAGGACATTTGAGTTTGCTTCACCGACACTTTGAATGTGGTAATTGCGCCGGAAGGCTTTCGGGTTTGGATCACGAATTAGATACTGCAAGCGTCCCTTGACGCTACGAACAATATCTGAAGGTGATGAATCAGGACGGGTGCTGGCGAGGAATTGAATTGTGTTTTCAGACCGAGCATTGGCGGAGAGAATTCGCACACCATCGGCTTCCGTGGCCGCTCGCAGTTCTTCAAGCCAAGCAGATTGATCTGGTAGGTCCGATTTTCCGAACAGTGCGAGTGACCAATTGAGTTGGTACGCTGTGGTGGTGTTGTCGGCTGTGTAAATTGGTTCCATGCGCGGGTGCCAAGCCGAATCGTTGATCCCGCCGGGACAAGCCCAGAGCGGAGATCGCGAAAGGGAATCAAGGAGGGTTCGTCGTTAGTTTAGCAATCGTAGCTGCCACTTGCTTGCTCCGCCGGGACAAGCCCGGACGGAAGCGGGTGCAGAGCTACTTGTTCGCTCGGTAGCCATCAGTTGATGTCCCGCCGAGGCAAGCTCGAACGGAAACAATCGCTCGCGAAATCAGCTTCCTCTGCGATTCCTCCCCGCTTTTTTTCCGTCGGGCTTGCCCCGGCCGGAGCGCACAAGTGGTAGCTACAACGCAGACTCAACAATCACCCATCTACATTCCTGGTCTTCAGGCATCCGCTCCGGGCTTGTCCCGGCGGAGCCATTAGCTCGGAAAAGGGTCCAGGACTCGGATAGAAATGAGCCCTGCGTACCATTCTTTCCCTTGCCTTCCACGCATGCGACGGATCGCACGCGGATTGCCTGGGCTTGGAAACCGGGCGAGTACCCGTTTCAAATGGCCGAAGTCGACAAAGAAAAAATGTCTGAATACCGGAAGCGTCAGCGGGTCTGGCGGTCGTGGTGGGATAAGCATGATTCCAGCGGAAGCTCACTTGTACTAGCGAAAGGTTTCGCTACGATGGACTAGCGAAAGCCTTCGCTTCATCTTTGCTTGTTTGTTCTGGGAGTCGCTTTAATGCGTGAATTGGGTTCGTCTCAACCAACTGCGGTTGAATTGGAACTCCTGCGAATTTTGTGGGAGTTGCAACCTTGTCCGGTGCGCGATGTCCACAATCGACTGGCGGAAATCAAGCAGACCAACTACTCGACAACGGTGAAAATGTTGTCGGTGATGCTTCAAAAAGGGCTGGTTCGGCGTGACGAAAAGAAGTCGCCCCATTTGTACCGAGCGGCGATGTCTCGCAAGGTTGCTGCAAAAACATTTCTGAATGATCTCATTGATAAGGTCTATGACGGGGCGGCGATGAGTCTCGTTCTACAGGCGCTTGCCACCGGAAAGGCCTCTCCCGAAGAAATTGCGGAAGCTCGCAAGTTGCTCGATCAAATGGAGGGCAGGAAGTGATCGAATTGCTCATTTCGCTGTTGCAGCCCGCCAACGGACTTGTCGAACGACTCGGCTGGGTGCTCGTGCATTCGCTGTGGCAATTGACGCTGATTGGCCTGGCCGCCCGCGTGATGTTGCGTCTGCTGCGGCCCTGCGATGTCAGAGTTCGATATTGGTTTCTGATTTGCACGTTGGCGATGTGCGTCGTTGTTCCAACATTCACGTGGTTGTTGCAAGTCGGTTCGGACTTTGCAGCCAACGCACGGCTTCCACAGCGTATCACGGAGATATCTTCGCTGCCGCTGCAACCGCAACCGACTCTTGGCGGGATGAACCAGACGTCTCCGTTGATCGTGGGCGAAGATGATGTCAAGGATCAGCCGAGCAACCAGCCGACGCCAGTGGCACACATCCAGTCGACCGTTTCGTTGAACTGGCGAGAGAGAGTCAGTGAAATACTTCAGCCTTGGCTGGGCTGGTTGGTTGCTTGCTGGGCAATTGGCGCGGCGCTATTTGCACTGCGGCCGATCGCGGGTTGGTTCGCACTACGAAAGCTCAAACGATTTGGAGTTGCCGACGCCTCGCCAGTAGTGCAGGAAACGGTTGCTGAGCTGTCTCGACGACTCCGTTTGCGCCGCTTGGTGCGCGTTCTGGAATCCTCCGTCGCTTCCGTTCCGATGGTGATTGGATACGTTCGTCCTGTTATTTTGTTACCGGTCAGTTTAGTAGCGAACATCCCCGTCGCTCAATTGGATGCAATTCTTGCTCATGAATTGGCCCATGTTCGGCGGCATGACTTTGTTGTCAATTTGCTGCAGACCCTGACCGAAACGCTGCTCTTTTTTCATCCTGCAGTCTGGTGGTTGTCACGGCAAATCCGGATCGAACGTGAACACTGCTGCGATGACATGGTTGTCCGTGCGATGGATAACCGATCCGAGTATGGCCGAGCGTTGTTGGCGATCGCAGAATTGCAAATCGAAAGTATCCCATTGGTGTTGGGCGCGGGGGACGGAGCGCTGCTGAGTCGCATCCGCCGACTGACGGACCCGGTCAATGACCGCGGTCGGACGATGCCGTCGCTTGCCGAAGGAGTCGTTGTTTGCGCGTTCTGTGCTTGCTTTGTGACGTTGGCGTTCATGCACGTCGAAGGCATTGCGCAAACACCCGCAGAACAGGAAACGGCTGAGCCAGAGCAGGATACCGAAACACCGAACGGCGGCGTCGTTGATCCCGATGAACTGGACGGTGAGTTCGAGGATTTGGCGAAGCAGTTCGAGAAGGCACAAGAAGTTTACTCGGTTGCTTACGAAGCGGCGACCACCGATGAAGAACGCAGCGACGTGTACCGGCGGCTTGATCCAGAGAATGCGATTGCCGATGACTTTCTCACTTTTGCCGAAGTCCATCCGAATACGCATCAAGGCGTCGATGCGCTCGCGTTTCTGATCGGCCGCGCGGTCAGCTACGGAGACGTCGACGCTCCCGCCATAAAAGCACGCCAGGCGGCGATCAAGCTTGCCGCTGAAAAGTTTATGGATCAGGAAAACTTAGATCGATGCTTGAAGGGTTTTGACGCGGGAGTTGTCTTTCCTGAAGCGGAAGCATCTTTCCGCATCATCGCAGAAAAGAGCCCGCATCCCCATGTGCGTGCAGCGGCATTGTTGGAACTGGCCGAATGGTTGAAGTTCAAAGCGTCGATTCCCGAGATCAAACGCAACATCCAAGAACAGATCGACCAATCGGATGCGAACGACTTTACGTCGTTGTCTAAACGAGAATTCGATGCGTTCACGGACCCCATTGATCCACAGGCCGCAATCGGCGAAGCAATCGAAATCGCTCAGCGGATTCAACGCGAGTACCCGGATTTGCCAGCCGCTGCACACGAGGGCAAGGGAACCGCAGAACTTCGATACCAACGTGTTAGCGACAAAGAGGCGAAGTCGTGGAAGCTGCGTTCTTATGCCCAGCAAGCCGCGTCGTTGGAGTTCGAGTTGTTCTATTTGGCGAGAGGCAGAAGTGCTCCCGACATTGAAGGCACCGATGCGGAAGGCAAGACGTTTCGTTTGAGCGACTATCGCGGTCGCGTGGTCGTGTTGATGTTTACTGCGAACTGGTGTGGCCCCTGCGTTGCCATGTATCCCGAGAATCGGAAACTGTCTGAACGGCTCAGCGGAAAGCCGTTCGCGTTGTTGGCTGTGTCCGATAGCGAGCAAAGTACTTATAACTACGATCGCGGCGAAGCGACGTGGCGGATGATGTTCGATGGACGCGGTGGTCCGATCGCGACCCAGTGGAACGTCGATTCGTTCCCAACCACGTTTGTTTTGGATCACCATGGGGTCATCCGTCATCGCGGTTTGCGTGGTGAGGAGCTAGCCAAGGCGGTCGACGAATTGTTAGTCGAACGCGAACGCGACGATTCGGCAGCTGCTTTGATTGCGGCGCATCCGATTGACGATTCACCGTTGCTCAAGGAGGCTCGACGCAATGCCCAGCGAGTTGAAAGCGCAGTCCCCACGCTATCCGTTCGTGCCTCAGGCGTACTCGAGGCTTTCGCCGTTGATCCAAATGGCAAGTTTGTGGTGACCTGCGGACGAAAGGGCAAACGCGAGTTCTTCGAGCCGGGTAGCGAGCAATGGACGCAAGAGATGGAGGCACATCGACTCGGAAAGAAGGTAGGTGTGATCGAGATGTGGGACGCCACGACCGGTGAATTGCTCCATTCGTTCACTGACAATGCACTTGGCGAAGTCACGCAGGTCGCCGTTTCTCCTGATGGCAAGACGCTGGCGACCTGCGGACAGGAGTATGGCAAGGAAGGGTACAAGGGAGTGTTGCTGCTATGGAGCATCCAACAGCGAAAGCGAATTAAACGCGCCGACGAGCAGATGGGTACAAGCCAAGGCATCGCTTTCTCGCCCAACGGAAAATGGTTGGCGACGACAGACAAAGGCATAGCACGGATTTGGGATGCGCGCACGTTGCAGACTGTTGCCGAACTGAAAGTCGCCGGTCAGTTCGCCGAGTCGCCGGTGTTCAGTGACGACAGTCGCCTGCTGGCCGCTTGTGGGCACTACTCCAAGCAAGTCAAGATTTGGAACACATCGGACTGGTCACTCAAACGCCAAGTCAACGCTGGCGAGTTGTACTTATCAAGCCTTCGTTTTACGCCTGACGGATCGCAGATCGCCGTTGGCGGTGTCATTCGCGATACAACGGATGGCATCGTGAAGTTCTTTCGCGTCGCCGACGGCCGTGAAACCGACTCCACAGACTACTACACCGATGTCAGCAACATCGACATCGATTCTGAAGGCAAGTACTTGGCGATCACGGGCGGCATGACGATCCACGTCCGCGACTTAGTCGTTGATGAAGTCGTTTCGTTGATACACCGTCGCACCGGAAGTTCCGACGATCGAATCCGATTCACCCCCATCGGCCTCGCCGCAACCGAACAAGTCGGCAATACGGTCACCTTCTACGACCTCTCGTATGATTAGTTTCAATGAAGGTAGTGAAAGTTATTAAACTTCCACTTTCGCTTGTGGTTGTCTTCCTGGGAACCAACGACTTCCAGTCGATGCATCACTATTCAGCGAACCAGTCTGCACAGGGAGTGGCCTCGCTCGTCACCGCGATTCGTCAAGCCCCAATCGAGCCTGGGATGCTGGTGCCGGAGGTGATGGTTGTGGCTCCGCCAGCGATCGAGCAAGTTCAAGGCGAAATGGCAACCAAGTTCCAGGGTGCCCAGCGAAATGCGATCGGCTTGCCAGCGGCATTGCGAGATGTCGCGAACAGTTTGCAATGCGACTTCTTCGACGCAGGGAAAGTTGCCCAAACGAGTCAAGTGGACGGAATACATTTGGATGCCGACCAGCATCGCAATCTGGGAGTCGCCATCGCGGCGAGCGTTCTTCCCATTCTGAATCGCAATCAGAATACTGCCGCCTAGTTGATGGATCGGGCGAGGTGGTTGGTTCGCAAACCACGCGATTCCACCAAAAGACGGCCGCCATGGCGCATCCAATGCAGCTGCTACTTCAGCTTGCGCACCACCGAATTTGGCGTTGTCTCTACGCTATTACGATGATTCTTGTGGTTCTTTGGAACCGATCTGCGTTCTGCGCATTTATACCTGCAAACGCAAACATCTTCGGAGCAGCTGCAAATGGACCTTGTTACGCTGCAGTCACGGCATCTGCCGACCGCGTTCCGATGCCCTCTGCGTTTAAATCTCCGTCCCCGAGTTCCGAGGGTCCGGATAAACGAGCGTACGACGACCCAACTCTCAAGGATGTGACAATGTCTACTACCATCAGCGAGAACGAAATGAAACTGGACCGCCTTACTTAGCGTTGGTCGAGCAAGTCGGATTGGCCCCGTCGAAAGCTGATCGGAATTGAAGAGACTCTGAAAGTGGGGCTAGTGAGACTAGGTCGGCGTCGACGCGGTCCGCGACGAGTCTGGGCAAGTTTGAACGCCAATATGCTCCCTGTTCCGCTATGGCGTGGTCATCGTTTTCAAGGTGTTTCTTCGGGCACCCGCTCCAGCAAATTGGAAGAAACGAACATACTGAACACTTCGGTTGAGTCGTTGGATCAAAGTTGGCCCACCATTGTTCGTCATTTCGGTCTTCGATGATGGGAAGCGATAGCTTGTTTCCGGCTGGCTCGCTTGTCCTTGGGAGCGAACCAACCGACCGCCCATGTTCCCCGACCTGAAGACCACATCGGTAGAGTTTACCCTCAGCGCCGACGACCGAAGACGAATGGGACAATGCGGCGCAAACGCTCGTACGAGGGTAAGGATACCCGTCGGGGACTTCGCTTTCTTCAACCGTGACAAGCTCCCCGAACTCATTGCGAACCTCTTTCCGAAGTTTATCGAACTGATCAACGGTCAGTTCGTGGGACCGCATAAACGCGGAAGTCTCCGAGTAACTTGATAACCGAGCCGGTTGGATGGTCATGGGGAAACGGCGGTTAAACCAACCTCTTTCCTGCGCCATGCGAAAGAATGGGAGCAGATCATCTTGATTGTTTTTGTCGATGTTGAATCGAACGTCGACATGCGTGGCATCAAGCAATTGGTCGACCAAAGCGATAGCGAGTTCAAACGACGATGCCTCGCCGTGTGGTTTGTAACCTTTTCTGTATCGCCGTCGACGGTCGTGGTTACGTTTCAATCCATCAAACGAAATTTGAGCCTGTCGAATTTTATGGTGTCGAACAAAATGGCAGGGATCGTCTGGCCATTCGGTTCCGTTTGAGATAATGGACGCCGAGTATTTGACGTCCTGCGACAGACAATACGCTTGGATTGCTCTGGATGCTGAATCGAGGAACTCCATGTTCAACAACGGCTCTCCTCCATACCAGTCAACGTGAAGCGATGACCGCGGCTTTCCACCGTTCTCGATCAAGGTGGAGACATGCTCTAACAAACCAGTTAGGTCTCCTTCCCCCAGACAATCTTTCGACCGGCTCTCGTAGCAGTAGTAGCACCCGAGATTACAGTCCATGGTTGTCGTGACCGTGAGTACTGCTGGGGCTTCGTTTCGCGCAGCCCAGTACCGATCTCGAATGACGGCCAATTCGTCAGAGTGTTCTGGAACGAGAAAACCGCTATCCCGAAGTTGAACGAGCAGTTGCTCACTGAGAACGTCGGAGCTCAAGACCGCTGGCCACTGAGTCAGTGCCCAAGCAAATTCGATCTCAGCTTGTCCAGCGAATCGAATGACTGAACCAGAATTTGCATTGTATAGAAGGATGCCGTCGGAGACCGGGAAGGCAAAGTTGTATCGGGAGACACGCCAGTCCTGTTGAGTCGCCATCGGGGCGTCACTCGTCACGCTCATTCAGTTCGGACCAAGGCAAGACAAGTCGATGTGCCGCCGCAAAGCCGTGCAGCCATCTTCAGTGGCTTCTGCGTTTTGCCAGAGACAAGTTCAACGCCGATGACTTCGATCTTGGTTCCAGGCTCAGCAGTAATTCGTGGGTTTGATTCGTCAGACTCAACTAACCGAATAGTTGTTTTTACTTCAGCCTTGCTTTCGGCCTTCGTCTTTCGCTTCTTTCTTGCCATCTTGATGTCTCCAGTAACGGGTTCGTGGACGTCTATATAGTAACGAACTCAAAAACCGTCGTGTGCGCCGTAGGCGACCGGAGTTAGAAGTGCTCAGAGGTGGTCCCGCTCTTTTGGGCTCAGCGTTCAACGAATTCAGCATCCTTGATTCAATCAACAGCACGTTCCACAATGCAGGGCGTACCAGCCAAATAACCCAGGAACAGTGTTGTTTTTGGTTTTGGGCATTTCATCGCGTGGAGTTTTTCGAGTGCCTTCAATAGCCAAACTGATCCTGCTCCCGCTCGCCGTGCTTGGGATTGCTTGGGCGAGCTTTTCCCTATCGACCGCATGGGAGCAGAGCACGATTAACTCCGGTCGTCGCCATTCCATGACTGGAATTAGTCCCGCAAACCAAACTCAAATTGACGAGTCGCTTGAGAGGGCAAAGGAGCTTCGTTCGTCAGCCGAATTGAGTGGCAACATTTGGCAATTCGGTGCGAGAATGTCCTCGATCGGTATCTATCTTTGCGGCTTCGTCTCCATTGCACTTATCTATCGCTCACGCGCTCGCGTTGACGAAATCGTTAGTGAATCAACGGTCAGTTCAGCCCCCGAATCTTCCACGACGACTCCTTCAACTGCAGAGAAACGTTTATCGGAGGTTCGGAAGCGATTGTCGGCGAGCAATTGGTGGCTCACTCGTCTTGGCATTCTTACAGTGCTGCTCACCGTCGTTGCCGAGCGAATGAACGCTCTCGCACACGATCGCTTTGAGGCCCGAAGTTCAATCAACAACTTGATAGCGGAAACGCAAGAGAAGCTGAACGCGCCGAACGCAGATATTGGTGCGATACTAGAAGATCTCGACTTTGAGGCTGGGCAACAATGAAATCTGCAGGAATGAATTGTTGTGTTATTCGATTTTTTGGATGGTTAGTCTGCTTCTTAATTGTTGCAGGGTGCGATAGTCAAAGTGAGCCGCTTCGAGCCCAACATTTTGGCTGGCGTGATGGCCGACGCCTTACCAAGCTTACCGCCGAAGCAGTCGATCAAGTCAATAGGCTATCCGGCGACACCTGGAAATTGAATTATGTAGATTCTTCTGGATCGCGTCCTGACACCACCGGCATGCCAAATACTGTGCCGGTGCTTTTAGTAAACGGTCGATCATTGAAAATGGATGAGGTGGCGTTCGTTTCCAGCGACCATAGCCTAATCGTTGTCCACGAATTCGGTCTTGAGCAAATGTTCCGCGCAGATAACGCGGATTCTGAACCGGACTCAAGCAGCCTTGCATTTATCTTACTTCACGAGCTTGGGCACATCTCAAATGGCGACGCAGGAGTCTGTGAAGTGTTTTCTGTCGGATCGGCTGAGCCCAACCGAACAAGCACGATGCAAAAAGAACGTGAACTCCAAGCAGACCTCTTTGCTGCCGAGCAGATCCGAATTGGCTTATCGCAAACGTCTGACCTTGATCGAAACATGGCTGCGATGATGGTTGACTCCGGTGTTTCCCTGCTTTCGACGCAAGCAACTGCCGCAGGAACAATGGCCAGATTTGGAGATCTGTCACGACAAGGTTTTTGGGATTTGGGTTACTCGCATCCGAACTTTGAGTATCGGATGAAGATTGTCCGAAATTATATCGGGTCTGCTGGGACCTCGGAAGAACTGGCAAACCAAGCTAGGCAGGAACTAGAGGAATTTGAACAATCTCGCGCGGGCGAAGGCTTTCGGTTTCCATTGTGGTCCAAAGATGACGATGCGAATCGCTCTGGTTTAATCTACTCAAAGGATAAAGGAAGCTTTGGAAACCCGAGGAATTCCGAAGATGCCTCTCGGGAAACGAAGATTGAATGAGGAGATCTGCGGATCAGCAAAACAGGGTACGGCCTATCCTTCTTCCGGCCACGACGAGTTTGAGAAAAATAACATTCATTCAGACTCAGCGTTGTGTAATCTTGCCAAGCCGTTTACGACTCAAAGACTTTTGCTATCGGGTTCTCTCGATTCGTGGATCAATCCGAAAAGCAGAAACGCATGGAAAACGCGATCGGCGTGGGCAGCGCAAAAAGCGTTCGCTGGCGAAATGCCATGGCACACCGCATTGCGAAGGTTCCACCCTCGCTGATCGGTGAACAGAATACGAAGATAATGAACCGTACTCGCACCGAAGACTTCCGCCACGACCTCGTCTCTCAACAACTCCTCAAAGTTCTTCAACATCATCGCGCCGTTGCGACCTCGTTTGTAAGTTGAGCGACCGCACATCATTACGAAGTTGAGTAGCGAATCTTCGATTTGTGGGATCAATAAGTGAATACTGACAAGCCAGTCTTGGTTTAGATACGCGTTAAGCCCCGCTTCGATAACGCTTCGCTTGTCTGGGGGAAGTATCGGGGATCGGTAGAGAAACGCGAGCAGGTCATCAGTCTTCAGCTCAAACTTCTCGGCGATTCGCTCCAGCGTTAACCGCACATAGATCGCACCATATCGCATGTTTTGTGCAGTGATTTTCGCGATGTTTCCTTCCAGGTCATGTTCCACGCTTCCGACATGCGCCTTCGGACGACCTTCGTGGTCGACGAGAGTACTTGGGAACATTGCCGTAAACGGAAAATCAGCAGCAAGTTCCTTGACCTGCAGCTCAACCTCATCCAACCGTGGAACGTAATGAGCCGCAAAGTTGGCGAGAACGGTGTCGAGATCGCCGTCGACCATGTCGTCTAGAAATGCGTCCAGCTCCTCTTTGGGAACTTCCACATCCGAAGAGACAGATGCGAGTTCAGTCAGTCCTTTCTTTGAGAAAAGGCGAATCTGCACCGCGATTTGATCGGCGTCTTCTTTCATGCCAAATTGCATCAATATCGCGAAAACCTTCTGTAGCCAGGCCGAACCAACCAGCGCACTTTCGTTCTTGGATGCCGCGGAATATGCCCCGGCGTAACAACGCAGCACGCGTTCGACGTTCTCTCGCTCGTCTTGCCTGCGATACCACCGCGCCAAACGTACGCCAGCGGCCTCTGCTGCGAGTGGATTGACGCCTTCCGCCTCATCGCCACAGACACGGCCCAGGCGTTCTTCGAGATCACGAATAATCTGATCGCGAACGTCGTCGGGCGTTGGGCAGCGTTTGTCGTCTACCAACAGATCAAACGCGAAGCCCCAGAGCCCAAGTTTTCCATCCTCTGCGATCGAACGCTCATACGCGAAAATCGCTCGGCAAACTTGTTCAGTTCTGTCGCGGTCGCGAATCGACTGAGCGATCGAAAGGGAGTAGGCGAGTTTCGTGATTGTCGAGAACTCGCGCGTGTGAAGGCGGCACTTTGCGATCTCGATGGATGTGTCGATCACCGATCTTGCCATCTCGATGTCCGCAGTCGCACCAGCCACGGTTTTAGAAAAACCCCAAACGAGTGCTGCATACCGAAATCTGAGTACTGGATGCGTGACCGATGCGCAACGCCTGGACCAACGATCGAGCAACTCGGGAGTGATGTCCGCAGGATCTGGAACGGTAACTTGCTTGCCTTTAGCATCTTGGAACGACATCGCCGGTCGAAAGAAGGACTTCTCCCCTTTGCTTGAGGCAACATAGTCATTTTCGTGGAACTCAAAGGCAACGATCTCAGATTCAAGTCCGCGTCTCTCGGACTGATCCTCTGGTGCCGAAGAACTCTTCATCAAGGTGTTCAACGCCTTCAAAATATCGCGTTCACAAATTGCTTCGCTTGGATCGTCAAACTGCCCGATGCAACTTTCCGTCGATTCCACTAACATTTTGACTCTTTCCGTGTGGTGTCTGCTTGATGACGTTTGTGTGAGCGATTGACAACAGGACCCAGATCAACTGCAGTTGGTTCGGATTCGACCAACACTCACCGCAGTTGCAAAGCGTATTTGCCAAGAATTTGTGAAATGTCGATTGATTGGAATAACCTTCGTCCGCTGAACAATTCTAAGAACGACGGATTTGAGGAACTGTGTTGCCAGCTTGCGGAGGCAGAAAGTCTTTCGGGATATGAGTCGTTCGTACGCAAGGGGACACCGGATGCTGGTGTTGAGTGCTATTGGGTCCACCAAGACGGGACCGAACGAGCGTGGCAAGCCAAGTATTTTCGAGAGTTTCTGGGGAAGCAACAGTGGAACGAAATCGACGCCTCGTTCCGAGTCGCTTTGGCTAAACATCCGAAGCTTACGCACTACTACATTTGTCTTCCGCAGGATTTGTCCGATGGCCGCGTCAAGAATCAGAAATCGGCGAAAGACAAGTGGGATGAACTGGTCAAAACGTGGAAAGCCGATGCACGAAAGCTTGGCCGCGAAATCGAGATCGTATTCTGGGGACAGTCTCAGCTCAATCAGAGGCTCGCAAAAGAAGAGCATCGAGGACTCGCGTGGTTCTGGTTCAACACGCCAGCGTTCACCAACCATTGGTTCGCAGGGCAAATTCGTGATGCGGTCGCCAACGCACGTGATCGCTACGACCCAGATTTTCACGTCGAAAACGCAGAACAGCAGTTCTTCGACGCTCTCGTGCGCTCAGCGCCATTCTGGCAGGCTGTGGGCGAGCATGTGTCCAAAGCACGGTCAGCGGCGAATCGCCTTTTCCGAGAGGCGATATCTGATTTCGACTTCAGCCCCTTAAAGAACTCCACGGCAGAATTGCTATCGCTGTTAGATGCTTGGCTGCGATCCACGAAGGATTCTGAATCAAGCCGCATGGTGAGAATCGTACCTTGGGACGATATCAATTATCATAGGCAACAGGTGCGTGATGACGTTGAGGAACTCTCTTCAATCATCCGCGAGTCCACGCGAAAGGCTGCGGAGAACGAAGCTGGCGGCACCACCCTAATTGACGACCGCGTTCGCCCTCTAACATCGGCAATTTGGGATTTCCAAGCTGCCATGTCAGCGCTGGGGCACTACCTGAATAGCCCACAAACTGAGTGTGCAAACAGCGCCGGTGTGCTTGTTGTTGGTGAAGCGGGTCAAGGAAAGACCCATACTTTCTGTCGCTGGGCGCAGACGGAACACTTATCTGGTCGTCCCGTTCTCCTGCTGTTTGGCGAACAGTTTCAAGACAGCGAACCTTGGAGCCAAATCATCAGCCGAGTTGGGCTAAGTTGCGATCGGGACCAATTTCTTGGTGCGATAGTCGCTGCAGCGAAGGCGGCGAAAAAGCCTGCCGTCATTTTCATTGACGCGTTGAACGAAGGCGACGGAAAGAAGCTTTGGATCAAGTATCTTGCGGGGATGATCCAGCGAGTTCGCGAATTGAAATGGATTCGCCTTTGTGTCTCGGTAAGAGATTCCTACGAAAGCCTGATTGTTCCAACGACAGCACAATCAGAACTCGCAAGAATTCAGCATCGCGGCTTCTCGGGGATCAGTGATACGGCAGCCGCAGCATTTTTCGCGAAGTATGGGCTCAGGCCGTCTGCTCCACTTATGAACCCCGAGTTTGACAATCCACTGTTCTTGAAACTCTTCTGTGAGGGCTTGAAAGAAGGTGGCGAGATTGACGTACCCAAAGGACTGAGGGGGATCACGGCAATCATCCGGTTTCTCTTAGCCAACAAGAATTCCAAACTTGCTCGCGAGTTGGATTTCGACCCGAACGACAATCTTGTCGAGAGGGCAGTCCATCGGCTGTCGCTTGAGATGGCGAAGTCCGGCACAGACAGAATTCCACGTGACGATGCCAAGAACTTGGTCAATGAACTCCTTCCCAGAAGTTCGTACGAACAGTCACTTTTCAGAAACTTAGAATCCGAAGCGATTTTGACATCTGTTCCCCTTCGTCACCGCAGCGGACCAGGGTTCTCGGAGGTCGTTCGCTTTACCTACGAGCGATTTTCAGATCACCTCATCGCGGAAACGCTTATCGCCGTCGAAAGAGATCAAATCCGCAGCGTCGGCGAACTGGCGAGTGGATCGAGAATTGCAGCTTTGCTGGCGGATGAAAGTGCTTGCTGGGAGCGATCGGGGTTGGTTGAGGCTTTGGCTGTCCAATTGCCAGAAACGACCGGCAAAGAGATTTTCGAGCTGGCAAAAGGAGCTAGGGGTGTGGTCTCTTCAGGGCGCAGTTTGACGGTTGATTGAGGTGCGTCGGTTTCGCGGCATTGCGTAACCTCGGATTGGTGTTTCAGAACAAGGGCGTCCCGCGTCACACTGATGTTGCAAAACAAAAA
>NZ_SJPW01000014.1:21498-29438 GCF_007860125.1 Rubripirellula tenax | reverse complement strand
CAACTGCCCAACGCTGATTTAATGCTCGATTCAATGCAATGGGATAACCACGGCATGCACCGGAGTGGCGGTGGTGCGGTTTTCTCGAATTCACGACGTTCGCCGCCACCCGGTGATGCCAACCGTTCCCCGACCGAAGTCTCCTTGTATTGCGCGAACAACCGAACTCGACGATGGCTGATCGAAACGACGGCAAGTGGACTCCCATCACACTCGACGAATTGTGCGTTCTTATCGACGAAGCCGTTTTGTTTTGCAACATCAGTGTGACGCGGGACGCCCTTGTTCTGAAACACCAATCCGAGGTTACGCAATGCCGCGAAACCGACGCACCTCAATCAACCGTCAAACTGCGCCCTGAAGAGACCACACCCGCTGACGCCCATACTCGAAATGATGCGCGGACTGGCCGGCTCGAATGAGCGCATGGCCGACAAGGACAGAATTGATTCACGCGTGATTGCGCGGTACGATTGCGCTCGAAATGCGATGCCGTCTGCTGCTGGATGCCGCAACGGCGCTGCGTGCGATAACCATGCCGTGCAACGGAGCACGGCATCAGGCAATTAGACATGGAAACCACAATGGCCGTGCCCGCTGACGGCAAACGTTCCCCGACTGAAGTCGCCTTGTATTGCGCGAACAACCGAACTCGATGATGGCTGATCGAAACGACGGCAAATGGACTCCCATCACACTCGACGAATTGTGCGTTCTTATCGACGAAGCCGTTTCTCGGCTCGATGGCAACCAGATCCGCTTCTGGGATTCGATACGCATCGATCCTGTGAAATGGATGCAACACCCGTGGGGCGAACTTGGTGGTGGCTTCTGGGTTGTCGCGTTGATTGGCTCGACCGCTATTTGGTACAATGACATCGAAGACGGGTTCAACACGTCAAGATTTTGTCACGCGGGNAAACTCGATGAATACTGGTGCGACGACCTTGAGCTCAATCATGTCGTACACCAAATTCGCCGTTCGATCATAGAGGCGGCACCACTACCTGCAAAGCGTGGACCGCCTCGACCGATGGTCGATGAATGATCTCACCGGAGCGGGGAACCAAACAATGCAACCGAGCGGCGAAGTCGGGCGTTTTCAAATGGTTAATCTTCCGTCGCCGCCGGCTGATCGTAGACGTTATCGGACTGACTCCTCATGTGTTTGGCGTGTTCGCTTGCGTTAGCGACTGCTGCAACGCTGGATTGGGAATTTGTCGTTCGGTGTTTGCTTTAGCGTTTTGACGATTCAAACGCTTTGATCCTCCGTTGACGATTGCCACAACGTAGAGCGTTCCCAAGCCGAACCGGTGTTTGCTGTTGGCGTTTGTTGATGGCACCGTAACGTTTTTGATTCTTCGTTTACCGTCAACAAGCACTGTCGGATGACAATTGCCGTTTTACTGCCGACCCGGTCAACGCCCAATTGCTTGCCGCGTGAACCAAGTCCCGCTAAACTGTGGCGGCGTGGCAACCGCTGCCCGATGCTCGACCAATGCCCGTTCATAAATGCCGATAACAAACACATGCACCGGAGTGGCGGTGGTCACGTTTCTTTGGAATCACGTCAATCGCCGCCACCCGGTGATGTGAGACGTTATCCGACTGACGTCCACAAACGCCGTCTTTCGGTCTGGCGTTGCTTTAAAGCCGACGTCTTTGCTACTCTTCACATTTGCTGCAAACCTAAACTGCCACGCTATGGAAGGCTTCAAATGGAACGTACAAAACGTCGCTCAAATCTTGGTCCTATCGCGATTGGCTTCGCACTTCTATGCGTTGCCACTATTTGCTGCCTTTTCGCATTCGTTACGCTGACATCAACGGTCTCGGGCACCGCGTCTCTGCCGAATGGAACTACCGCCGTCATCAATGGTCCGTTTTCGTGTTCCGCAAATACTCCCACAACAGAGATCGAAGCCGGTGGCCACACTTTTGCTTTCTCTCCGACAACAATTTCTGTCGACGGCGTGCCCGTTGGACCGCTTGATGCATCTGTAACTGACGTTCAGATCCACGCTAGCTTCTGGTCTGCTTCGCTACATGTGAATGGTAACGAGGTCACAAAAACTCGTTGATGTTCGCGTGAACTGCATATCCAAACCAACGGATCTCCAGGAACACCACCCACTTCCCACCCGTGAGCGGGGCAAATTGCGTTAAGATGGGAAGCTTGCGGCAGCGGGCGAATGTTCCTCCACTGCCACCCCGAAGCGCAGCGTTGTAAGTCTGATAACCATGCGATGCACCGGAGCGGCGGTGGTTAGTTTTTTTGATTGCTTGCAAGTCTTTCGCCGCCGCCCGGTGATCGCTACCGTTATCCGACTGAAGGTTAATGCAAAGCCACAACTACAAACGATTCTCCATTCGCGGCACGCTTGTCATCACTGCTCTTGCTGCACTCGGATTTGCGTGGCCACGATGGGGCACAGTCGCAGGCCCAATTGCTGTTCAAGTTTCGATTGCATGTGCAGTCGTCGGCGGATGCCTATGGCGACGTTCGTGGGGCGCGACTTTATTTCGCCGCTCGTCCGCATTGCTTCTGATGTTGTGCCTACTCTATCTCTCGTTTGGCCCCGCTTCATGGGCGCACGCTCGCTACATCATGCCGAAATCGGCAATGCCCGCCTCCTCATGGACCGCCTTCGACGAGTTTTTCTCCGCAGCCTTTGTTCATATCTATAAGCCTGTCGCAGGAACAGCTGTCTTGTCACCAGAACCAGTTCGGTCGTGGACGATGACCTATCTCGCGTGGTGGATGCCTAGCGGAACGAGGTTCTGCGATTGGGGAGACGGGATGGGTTGGCATCGCAACCCAGTCACCTACACTGCCATCCACTATTGACCGCGGATAACCAGTGTCGTGCACCGAAGTCGGACTTGCGGTGTTTTTCAAATGGAAAGTCGTCACTTCCGACTCGGTGACGACCGCCGTTATCCGACTGAAATCGTTCTCCTGTGAAGACATTGTCCATGCCTTACAACGCTGATCCCTACCTCGTCGTGAACTTGAACGGCGAGCGGTCATTGCCCGACGCGTGCGTTTGGTGCAATTCGACGACTAACGTTTCAGATGTGCATCAAGACGTAATCTACCGCCCAGGACTTGGATTTGCGACTCGAAGCGTGATTCGCGCCGTCGTGCGATTGGTAATTGCACACAAGAACCGCTATGAGACTAGCGTCAGTCTGCCGGTGTGTGTGCAGTGTGCTAAGCGTCCCGATTTTTATGCGAACGTCGGCGCCGGAATTTTCATGCTCGCGGTTGCACTTGGCTTTGCGTCGCCATATCTTACAGAGACGATCACTGGTGAAAAGCCAACCATCGCACTCCTGTACTTTGTCATTGCCCTCTTCACCTTCGGGCTGCTTGCTCTTCTATATCCACAAGCGAGAAAGGCCATGCTAAAGACGCGGATGGTGGATTACGCGGATTCAGTGGTCGTCTGGATTTCCGACACCGATCCGTCGTACCGAGAGCGCCTTCCGCAATGGACTGGCGATGCACTCGCGGAACTGCGCTCCCGCCAGAACCGCGGATAACCAAGCCATGCACCGGAGCCGGGCTTGCGTGTTATTACAAATGGAACATCAACCGTCCCGGCCCGGTGATGGCAGACGTTATCCGACTGAAATCAAACAGATGAATGACGATGCTGACCTTATCCCGGTATTCATGCCAGCACTTGGTGCGATCCTTATCGCAGCCGAGGACAAGAAGGGCGAGCCGTTAACGAATGATGAGGCTCTCACTATTCGCGACAATGCCGCTTGCATTATGATGACGCTTGCCGATGCTGCCAAGCTGGCCGAGTCTCGTGGCTATGACGATCTTGATCCGGAAAATTGCTGGTACGACTGGCAGATGCTCCGACGCGAACTGGACCGTAAGCCTGACCTCGATCCCGGTGCGCGTGTGGATATGTTCCGCGCCTCCGACCCTGCATACCAAGAATGCGTTGCTAACGCACGCGCAACGCTCGATGAGTTTCGCTCAATGATGCCGCGATTCGATTCGCATTCCTGCCTAATTAAAACGAAACTTGATGACGGCGAGTCGAGCGGTTTTGTCTGGCTGTTCAACGCGACAGCTTCCGACTCTGGATTCACCGCTGAACTATTTGAGGTTCCACCGTCCGTTCCGCTGCTGTCTGTCGGCCAAGTATTCGACATTGCCGACGCTGACGTGGTTGACTGGATGATTAACGATGATGGCACGCTGTACGGTGGGTTTTCATTGCGGTACCATCGTGCAAACCTTCCGCCTGACGAACGTCCGGCGTTTGACGCACACGTTGGTGTCACAAATTACGGATCTCCAGGAACACCACCCACTTCCCACCCGTGAGCGGGGCAAATTGCGTTAAGATGGGAAGCTTGCGGCAGCGGGCGAATGTTCCTCCACTGCCACCCCGAAGCGCAGCGTTGTAAGTCTGATAACCATGGATTGCACCGGAGTCGGGCTTGCGGGCGTTTTCAAATGGATGACTTTACTCTCCCGACCCGGTGAATCCGGACGTTATCGCAATGAATTGAGTCCGCTTTCCCGCTCCCAGCCTTGATGCATTTGCTTACCGAATTTATCGCTCCACATGGATGGATCGCGTTGACCGTTTGTATGATCGGTACATCACTCGCGTCGTATTTCTGGGCAGGTCGCGGATTCGTATTGTCTGTGCTTTTGGTTGGCGTCGCTTATGCGATTCTTGACCAACGCTGGATTCGAGCCGAAATCGATGCCCCAGGCTGGGATGGAACGCCCGATCAAGATGCGATCTTCTATCTTGGTGTTGCAATTCGACTTGTGTTCATGTCCGTGATTCTCTTCGCCACGTTTGTGACTACGTTGTTCGTCGCCTCGCGATTCGGCAACGGAAAGTCGCTGTGACGATGCTATCCACAGGCGTGCAAATTTGCGATAACCATCGCATGCAACCGAGGACGGGTGGTCAGTTTTTTCGTCTGCTTGCATGTCGTTCGCCCGTCCCGGCTGATGCGTACCGTTCCCCGACGAAGATGCTGACCAAATACCGGCTACTCACCATCGCTGGACTCACCATCGCTCTGACGGTTGGTGCTTGCGTGATCGTAGTGCCTACACTCACGCGTCATATGGTTCGCGAGCATCAACAAAACGTCATCCTCGAGTTTGACCGTTGGGCTGACGAACACTCGATCGTGACAGATCGTGAAACCGCCATCCGCGCTGCTGGAATGATCGATTACATTTCAACCTACTACCCGCCGGGCGACGGCTATCGATCAGATTCGGAAACCGAACGACGATTGGCAGATGCACGACATAACGCCATGTCACGAATTGCGAATGCACTTTCAGCATACACCGGGACTGTAATGGCTCATCCGCTCGACTGGCCTGCTGAGCTGTGCGACAATACTGCTCAAGTCCCAAGAAGCGGGGAACCATCCGATGCACCCGAGTCGCCGAGCCGGGCGTTTTGACAATGGAAGATCTCTCGCGGCGACCGGGTGATCGGTAACGTTCTGCGTTGCGATACGGTCGATGACGATCGTGCTTCTTGCCGTGGTGTGAGTTGCTGTTGATACATCGATGGTGAGTGCCAGCCACGCTCGCGAAATCGCGCCGAAGACAATTGGTATCAGCCGAATCATTGGTGCGTCACACAGCCAAGAGATTTGCTCACGCCTGCTGGGAATCCAATGGCTTAGGAACGACAATTTGCGGGCAACCGAATTCGTGCGAGCCACAGCTTGCGGTGCATGACAACTTTGGCCATGCGCGAATGAAGCGATTCTCTCGCTGCGGCGGTAGAATCGCGAAGAAAATGGTCTATTGAAACTTCGCTGCTCGACACACTTTTTCGCATGCATCGAAAGACAATGCTGTTCAAAGACTGCTGGCGGCTCGAACGTCACTGCAACCAGGTTGACGGACAATTGGCTGAAAAGAATCTGCTTGCTTTTGGTCGTGGAGATCGCTTAGAATTCAGGCTCAACTGGCGGGTTCGACTGCGTGGTGGAGACCGCAGAACCAAGCGATGAAACGAAGTCGCCGAGCTCAGACTAATTTTACCTCAACACCAAACCCGGCGACTCGTTTATCGCCACCGTTCCCCGACTGAAGCCATTGCACAAACACTCGCTCTTACTCGTTCACGGCTTTGGCGTCGCATCGTGTGTTTTTCGACCGCTGCTGCGTCGCCTCAACGATGTTTCCACATCCGCTGAGCTGTTTCGCTATCCAAGCGTGGGACTTGAACTCGCGGAGATTGTCGCACGACTATCCAGGCATCTCCGAGATACGCCACCCGATTCGATCATTGCACATAGTCTTGGATGTATCGCGTCGTGGTTCGCGGTTCGTGATGCGGACTGGCGGGGAACAATTGTTCTGTTGGCTCCTCCACTGAAGACGTTGCCATTGACACGCCTGATCCCCTCTTTTGCACGGATGCCGTTCGCACCACTGTTGGATCACCGCGATCTATTCACTGATCCCGAATTTCGACTGCCGACTCTCCCTGGCTGCACGATTCAAACTATTGCCGGACGCAATGATCTGCTCGTCCATTATCGTGCACACGCCAAACCGATGTCACCACCGCGTGGGTTACAATGCATACACACAATTCGATGCTCTTCTCGCCTTCGGTTGCCAGACGCTGCCTCTCTTGGACTGTCGGCAACGAAGAATGCGGGGAACCATCCGATGCACCCGAGTCGCCGAGTCGGGCGTTTTGACTATGGAAAATCTTTCGCGGCGACCGGGTGATCGGTACCGTTACCCGATTAAAGACACACTGCTTCCTCTCCATCACGGATGATTCCCATGCTATTTCGCATTTCGCTGCTAGCTCTTGCCGTCGCGGTCGCGCAATCGGTGTCACACGCATTGGTAACCGAAACTACGATTACACCCGCGAACAATCGGGGAAACCATGATCGACTTACCGTGGAGGTCGTACGTCACGATGACAATTCCCTCACGTTTTCCGTCTCGATTGCGTGCAAAAAGAACGAACACGCCGTGCTCCGCTCACATGTTGCGGATAATACAACAACCTTCTCATGTCACTCCTGCATGGTCTATCCGATCAATGGAACGGCGACGGCTCGTGTGACGATTCCGGAACGACTGCTGGCAACGTCAACGCTATCTTTCTCGCTCGCAAGCTCCAGCCCGGTGGGTGGCCGCAATCGAATATTGAACTCAGGTGCGAACGTCTACAGAGTTTCACTTACTGATTTCGCCAGCGAGGCGACAACGGTAACATTCGCTCCTGGCGCGGGTGCTGTCCGAGCGGCTTTAGCTCCTGCAGTTCCTCCTCCGATCAACGTTGTTCCAATTGACGGGTAACCAAGCCGTGCACACGGAGCACGGCTTGCAAGGTTTTACAAATGGAAAGTCGTCTCTCCGTGCCCGGTGACGGCTATCGTTATCCGACTGAAATCGTATGATCGAATCCGCTGCTGAGTTTCGCGAATTGCGTGAAAGCGATGATCCCGAACGCTACAACCGCGCCGCGACGGAAAACGCATCGCTTGCAACCTGGACCGCTATCGTTCAATCCATGCCTGACATGCGGTTCTGGGTCGCGCACAACAAGACGGTTCCGGCTTCTGTATTGGCTGCTTTGGCTTCCGACCCAGATGCCAACGTTCGGCACATGGTTGCCCAAAAACGCAAAATTGACCCTGCCACACAGCGATTACTTGCTAGCGACACTGACACTGCGGTTAGATGCGCGCTTGCCCGAAACGCAAAACTTGTCCCCGACGTGCTTGACATGCTATCGCACGACACCGGCCATATGGTTCGTGATGCGGTTCTCCAGGAACACCAGCTACCGGCCCCGCGTCTGACGGGTGAATGATTCAGGTTTTTGAGCGGTGTTTGGCAGCTTGATTTGAGCCTTCGTGTCTCCGGTGCAACGGATTGATCCCTTTTTGCGTCG
>NZ_SJPW01000014.1:10660-21398 GCF_007860125.1 Rubripirellula tenax | reverse complement strand
GACCGCCTCGACCGATGGTCGATGAATGATCTCACCGGAGCGGGGAACCAAACGATGCAACCGAGCGGCGAAGTCGGGCGTTTTCAAATGGTTGATCTTCCGTCGCCGCCGGCTGATCGTAGACGTTATCGGGGCTTTCTACCGACCGCTCTTGTCTCGACTGTCCACTCGTATCCACACGAACATGACCCTCCAGCCATTCCGCCAAATGCAATTTCTTCGTCGCAATTTGGGCATCGCACTTTACCAACTTCGCAACCCCAGTAGCTCGAATGCTCAAGCTCTACGATTTCGCCGTGGATTTCGTCCTCCTGCGGTTCGCACTTACAATCCCAATCGTCCTCAACTCCGCATCGCCTACACGCACCCATGATTGATTCAGCCCGATAACAAATGCGTGAACCGGAGTTGCGAATCCAGCCCACTCTGAAATAAACGCCAACCGTCGCAACCCGGTTACGCAAAACGTTATCGGGACCATTCGTTCCCGTACTTGCTCGACATCTGATCGTTGATAAACGCCGCTAGTTCCGCGTCCGTTTCGCCGTCTTTCCAGACTCCGCTATGCAACGCTGAATAGCAACGCACGATCAACCCCTTGAGTCTGTCAATCTCAATGTTCGCATCACCCGCTTTGATGATCGCATTGGCTGCAACGTCACTATGGAACGTCATTGTCTTATTTCGCAACCGATCAAACTCGGTGGTTGTCGCTGGTCTTGCATGGACCCACGAACCGCACGCACAATCTTCCCCGCTGGGAGAATCGACATCCCTCGATGGTGACATCCATTCGTGCTCGCATTCGTCGCACTGGAAATACCGGAATCCCGGTTTTGGTTTTCGTTGTTCAAACTGTTTTGGTAGTGGCATGATTGGCCCGATAACAACACATTGGACGCGGAGCACGGCTTGCGTCGTTTAACAAATTGAACATCAACCGTCCGTGCCCGGTCAATGTGAGCGTTATCCGACTGACCCAAACGAACCTGTCGGAATCGACACCTGATATCGCGAAGCCATGACCCAACATGAATCGCTTGCGCCCTCAGCGGATGGGCAATCAAATGCTCGACCGCTATCGCTTCGGGAGGAAGCGATCGGCTACGGCATCGTGCCGTTCATCGGGCTGCTGTTCGTGATTGGAATGCACCTTGCCACGACAGCTCTATGGCCATTTCTAACGCTGCTGCTTGCTTTTACGCTTTTCTTCTTATCGCTCATTGTTCCCGTGTTTCGGTTGCGATACAACGTTGCGTCCCTTTCGATTCTACCGTTCTGCTCTTATGTCGTGAACAATTTCGACGTCGGATACGGGCGGACGTACACCGCACCGGGTATCGCTATGATTCTCGCGACGCTACTATTCATCGTCGTGGTCGGGGTGACGATCCTAATCAAGGCACTACTTGTTGCCTGGGCCAATGACGACACGCAGGCGGCGGATAACCATCCGATGCACCGGAGCGGCGGTGGTTAGCTTTTTTGCAATGGTGAATCGTTCGCCGCCGCCCGGTGATCGGTAACGTTATCCGACTGAAATCCGTTTGTGATTCGCAATGAACTACATCATCACTGTCGGCATCGCAATCATTTTCGCGATCTTCGGGACTGCGGCGGTGATGCCGTTTGGGAGCGATGCACCTCCGATCGGTGCTCTGTTGTTCGGGACATTTTGCGGTGGGCTTTACGTGGGGCACTTGGTCGCAAATGCACTCAAATACAAACCCAAGCCACGACGACCGCGTATCCCGATTGATGCCAAGCCAACTCGTCCATTTATTGAACGCCTGCGAATATTCTCTCGTGGGGACGAATGCAGAAATGCCGACGATCGTGCGTCCGAAACGTCACGGATGCCGTTCTGGATGCTCGGTGCCGCGCGCGACCCAACTCCGCCCAAGACATCGTTCTTTATTCGACGCATACTCTACCGTATCCGATCCATACTCACGTCACATAGCGGATAACCATGGGTTGTTACGGAGCCGGGATTGCGGGCGGCTTTGTTTGCTTGCAAGTCAATCGTCCCGGCCCGCAAAACCCTGCCGTTCCCCGACAACACATTGCTGCAATAAAGGGATGCCCGATCCAGGCTGTTGATTGTCCAACGCCTGCCTCCGCTCAGGTGATTGGTGCGCTGCTACCTTGCTGCAATGAGTGATCGCTCGATCCAACGCCCGAAGATAAACCACCGTCTGGAAATCCACTCTCGAACTCTGGCCGCGTAAACCAACGGCTTTCGCTTTGCTACTATGATCCATCGCCCGAGTTCATCCTGCTATAATCCGACGCCCGAGGGCAACGCTACGAAATCGAATCCTGGTCTCCCAAACGAAGCGGGGAACCAAGTGGTGCACCGGAGTACTCAAAAAAACGTTTTTCCCAATGGTCGATCGTCCGTTCGTACCCGGTGACCACCAACGTTATCCGACTGACGTAATGAAGCGTATTAGCCTACTCTGGATTTCCTTGCTTGTCGCATTACTGCCGTGTTGCCGATCCTCTCTCGGTCGACCAGACGCCGATTGGATTTCGGACTTCGATCGCACAACAACGCTCACGCTCGAATCGGGCGACGTAACGCTTGAGTTGTCGGACCCCGCGACGATTGATCGCCTTTCTTCGATCTACGCCAACGTGTCATGGCAACGCTACTGGCATACGCTACCCGGAGACGTCGGCGACCGATCCATTCGGCTGACTTCCGGTGGCGATACTCTGCGCACCCTCTGCTACACTGGCATCCTCTGGGAATCTGATGCCTACGATGATGTCCGGACTGCCGAACTGTCGGACGGCGATCGTGATTGGGTTGACTCGCTTTTTTCGCGTATTGACAACGCAGAACCCAAAGTGGCGGATCTCCAGGAACACCACCCACTTCCCACCCGTGAGCGGGGCAAATTGCGTTAAGATGGGAAGCTTGCGGCAGCGGGCGAATGTTCCTCCACTGCCACCCCGAAGCGCAGCGTTGTAAGTCTGATAACCAAGACATGCACCGGAGTGGCGGTGGTTGCATTTTCCGTCTGCTTGCACGTCGTTCGCCGCCACCCGGTGATGTCAACCGTTATCGGACTGACGTCTCAGGTGTTTCACGCGTTCGCTCGCACTAGCGATTGCTGCAACGCCTGATTGGAAATTTGTCGTTCGGCATTCGCGTTAGCGAATTTGCGAGTCAAACGCATTGATCCTCCGTTTGCGATTTCCTCCCTCCAAGCCGCTCGCAATTCTTGAACGTGTTCGCTGTTTTCGTTTGCTGATCAAGCGACAACGCTTTTGATCCTTCGTTTACCGTCAACAAGCACTGTCGGATGACAATTGCCGTTTTACTGCCGACCCGGACAACGCCCAATTGCTTGCCGCGTGAACCAAGTCCCGCTAAACTGTGGCGGCGTGGCAACCGCTGCCCGATGCTCGACCAATGCCCGTTCATAAATGCCGATAACAAACACATGCACCGGAGTGGCGGTGGTCACGTTTCTTTGGAATCACGTCAATCGCCGCCACCCGGTGATGTGAGACGTTCGCCAACTGAAGATTCCACCTCTTTGCCTGTAATTTGATGTTCATCCGTTTTTGCTTTTCCGCTCTACTCCTTTCGCAACTTCTGTCGCCGACGCTCGCGCTCGCTGAAAGGCTGATTAGCGTTCCAGACGGACGCACCATAGTCACAGATCGTCGTACCGTAAGGATTGCGGGGATTCGCGTTCCATCCATGCGAAATTCGCCTGGCCGTGACTCTCAAGCACACTTGCGCCGACTGCTCAAGAGAGGCTCGATTCGGATCTCAGGTAACAACGTATTCGTAAACGGGAAGGACATCGCAGAACAAATGGTTCGCTCGAGAATGGCTGATGCCATTCCAGGCAGCAAGTATGTACAGGCGGAAAACGAGTCGAAAATCGGTCCCATAGATTACTCACGATATAGCACAAACCAATCTAGCATCCGACGTCAGTACGTTCCCGGATATTGGAGAAATGGAACCTATGTGAAAGCGCACTATCGTTCAGTCCCCGACTCCACCAAATCGAACAACTGGTCTACCCAAGGCAATGTAAATCCGGTGACCGGCAAGAAGGGCTATCAGTAGTGCCGAGTGAGAGGCGAACCATGCGATGCACCGAAGTCGCGAATACGGTCGTTACAAATTGAAAGTCAATCGTCGCGACTCGGTGATCGCGGACGTTATCGGACTGACTCCGCAGATGTTCCGCGTATTCGCTTGCACAAACGATTGCTGCAACGCTTGGTCATCGGTGCGTCGTTCGGCATTTGCGTTAGCGACTCGCCGACTCGGACGTCTTGATCCTCCGTTGGCGATTGCCACAACCCACGCCGCTCCC
This sequence comes from Rubripirellula tenax, assembly GCF_007860125.1. Lineage (NCBI taxonomy): Bacteria > Pseudomonadati > Planctomycetota > Planctomycetia > Pirellulales > Pirellulaceae > Rubripirellula > Rubripirellula tenax. The sequence goes on along the minus strand of NZ_SJPW01000014.1, from coordinate 17,049 downwards.
AGTCCTCGATGGTGCTCGATGTTGTCGTTTGCTTTTCCATCGACCCCGTTTTCCAGTTTTCGTTCAACGTCTGCAAACGCCGTCGGACGACAATGCCCGTTTACTTGCCGGCCCGGTCAACGCCAAATTGCTTGCCGCCCGAACCAATGCCCGTTAAGCTGTGGCAGCGTTGTTGCCACTTCCCGATGTTCGATCAACGCCCGTCCATAAATGCCGATAACCATGCCATGCACCGGAGTGGCGGTGGTCACGTTTTTTTGAGATCGCGTCAACCGCCGCCACCCGGTGATGGCCACCGTTACATTGACAAGCAACTGCGGAACTAATGGCTAAAGTTTACGTTTCCTATCACAACTCGGACCACGACTACGTTCGCCAACTCGCGGACGAACTCATGTCGCATGGTCATGAAGTTTTCTTCTCGGGCGAGGCGATACGCCCGGGGCAAGACTGGGAAGCGGTACTCAGTGACGCCTTACGAAACGCCGATGCACTACTCGCTATCGTGTCACCAACAGCGATGGACAGCAAATGGTTGTTCACGGAAACGGGAACGGCAATGGCCTACTTTCGCGAACGCGGGCGGCCATTGGTGATCCCAGTAATTCTGGAAAACGCAGACATACCATCGCCACTCCAGAGCGTTCAAGCGTTGTTCGTGAGGGGAAAGGACATACCTGACGTTGCAAGAGAAATTGACGCCGCACTCGATGCAATGTTGGGACGCATCAAAGCCAAGGAGGACGAGCGTCGTGAGGTCCAGAAGAAGGTTGAGGCAACTGCAGCAACCTACATCAAGGCATCGCTTGAAAGCTTAGCCGAGCGTGAAACCGGGTACCGCCGCACCGCGTACTTCTGGTACGGATTGGCAATGTTCTCACTGGTCGGAGGCTTGGCTTTTGGTATCTGGCGGGCCGTTTCGCTCAATTCATCAAATGCTACGCCCTCCTGGGAATCGCTTGCGCAACTGGCACTGATTACCATTTTGGTTGTGGGTGTACTCGGTGCACTTTCGCGATTCGCCTTCCTACTCGGCAAGGCATTTATGGTTGAATCACTTCGCAACGCTGACAGGAGTCACGCAATATCGTTCGGCGAGTTCTATCTGAATGCATTCGGCGACAAGGCCGAATGGAGTGAAGTCAAAGAAGCCTTTCAGCATTGGAACATCGACAAAGGATCTACATTCATAGACCAAGACGCAAAAGACGTTGACCCGCAAATTCTGCAAACCGCGTTGGACATCGCTAAAGCGATTTCTGGGGCGAAGGGCGGCTAAGACAATGTAACCATGGGATGCAACGGAGCGGCGGTGTTGCGGTCTCTCTTGAGATCAGTGTCAACTCCCGCCGCCCGCTGATCCCGGTCGTTATCCGACTGAACAGATCCGCTCTTGAGCAGCAACGACCACTATCGAATTCGACCTGCGTACGTTTCGCCATGCGTTGTCACAATAATCTTTGCGACTCTAGCCTACGTGCACTCACCGTTCTGGATTGCGTCCTTGCCGCTAGGCATTGCTGCAAGCATTTTCACGCTTCCATCTCTAAACTTAGTCGATGGCTGCTTGCCCATACTGTTCATTACCGCTTCGATCGTCATGTTCGTGCTTTGGCCGGTGATCGGCATTCCCTCATTGGCCGGGTGCGTCCTTGGTAGTGCTGCCGCTATGATCGAACGCACACTGACTGCAACTCCGATAGACATTGACCCTGCTGGATCATCCGACGCCCCGCATAACGACGGATAACCAATGCGTGCACCGGAGCCGGACTTGCGAGCGTTCTCAAATGGATACTTTTACACTTCCGGCCCGGTGACGCTTGACGTTATCGGACTGACCGCTCAGGTGTTTGGCTTGTTCGCTCGCACTAGCGATTGCAGCAACGCTCGATTGCAAGTTTGTCGTTCGGCTTTTGCGTTAGCGACTCAGCGCTTCGACCGTCTTGATCCATTGTTGACGGTTGCCGCGACGTACGCCGCTCGTAAGCCGAACTTGTGTTTACTGTTGGCGTTTGTTGATGGCACCGCAACGTTTTCGATCCTTCGTTTACGGACAACACCCGATTGCTTGCTGCACGAATCAACGCCGGTTAGACTGTTGCGACGCGGTTTCCGCTGCCCAGCACCCGTTCGTAAAAGCCGATAACCATGACATGCACCGGAGTGGCGGTGGTTACGTTTGCTCGAAATCACGATGTTCGCCGCCACCCGGTGATGTCGAACGTTCCCCGAATGAATGATTTGCGCTCAACACTAACCATTGCCGTTTTGCTTATGCTTGGATGCTCCCAGCAGGGGACTGCTCCACAATCCGCGTCTGAGCTGAAGCCGCTCGGTATTCCCCTGCCCGAAGAGGCAGCTAACGCCCTACGCGATGGCTCCGGGTTCAAGCTCTATTCGATTGACCCAATGATTCGAGACGCTGGTCCTGAACCTGATGGATTTCATGACTATGCCGTTCTTGGCTCGACTGTGGTGACGCGAACCGAGCAGGATCGGCTGTTCGAGTCGCTTTCTGAAGGCGTTGAGGCAAGTGTGGGCGCTATCGCGGCTTGCTTTGACCCGCGACACGGTATCCGCGTTGAGCACGATGGTAAGGTCTATGACTTTCTAATCTGCTTCGAGTGCCTGCAGATTTACTGGTACACTGATGGCGAGAACAATTCGACGATACTCGTGTCTGACTCTCCGCTTGATGTCTTCAACACCGTGCTTAGTGATGCCTCAATCGCTCTACCCGATCCTGCGTGACCGAAGCGGGGAACCATCCCGTGCACCGGAGCCGGGCTTGCGAGCTTTCACGAATGGACAATCAACTTTCCCGGCCCGGTGACGGGCACCGTTATCCGAACTGGTGCGCGGTCATTCCGCATCAACGACGAACGCTCGGTATCCAGACGCTGGCGACCACTGGCCGATCCGTAGACCGTTTTGGCCGTGTCGTGTTTCGCAACGTCGAACACGTTGCGACGATTGCTGGGAGGTCTGGGTCACACATACTCGGCTCCGCTTCATGGTTTGCGTCTTTGCCTCGGGCGTCCGACTCCACGTCAAACACGGTTCTGTGTCGCGATCGACTCGTTTGGCACCTGTCGCGGATTTGCGACTTTCCGCCTTGTTTGCTAATTCCCTGCTTGCACCACCGCTACGAACTCGCCACGATGGTGTCACCCAAGTGGACGGAGTCTAGACTGGCGGCGTCCCGCCGTTGTTTTCTGCTCGCGCAGATCATCGTGGCGACGTCCCGTCGTTATTTTCCGCTCGCGCGGCCCATGCCCGTTGGCGGTTCGCCTCGTAACACATGATCGGGGATAACCATGGATTGCACCGGAGTCGGGCTTGCGGCCGTTTTCAAATGGAACATCAACACTCCCGACCCGGTGAATCCGGACGTTACCCGACTGAGAAATGAGCCACCTACGCGAACCCGGACGCCTGCATCTAACAATTCACGCCGACGGCGACGGAACGGCCGACTTGGTTGCAACAGCCACCGCAAACGGTTTTGCTGGACGCGGAAGCGCATGGTTCAACATTCACGAAATTCGCGATTTCGCTGTTGGTATTGCCAAATATCCCCTGGATGATGCAGTCGCGATCGCAGGTGGTTACTACTCCGGAAATCGCACTGGCGAACGCGCCCAAACTCATCTTTCCATCCGCGTCTATCTTCTTGATGGACGCGGCCAACTTGGGGTTCGTGTCACACTAAATGATCCGCAACATGCTGACGACCGCGAAGAGGCGATTCATTCCGTTGCTCTCGAAATTCGCACAATATACAATCGGCTTGAACGTTTTTCTCGCGATGTGCTAGCTCTGCTCGATGGACGGGCCGCCGAGGCGGTGCTAGACGAGGAGCTGCTCTGACCGTTTAGACGGCGGGTAACCATCCCGTGCACCGGAGCCGGGCTTGCGGCCGGTTTTGAAATGGTTGACTTAACACTCCCGGCCCGGTGACGGGCAACGTTACCCGACAGATTGGAACCTCGATTGCGATACTTAGCTCTGCTTCTGTTCTTAATCCCGCTTGGATGCTCGGAGTCTGTCGTCTCTCGGAGTGATGTGGTCGAGAATGCGTCGGATTCATCCGCAACAGACGAATCTGACCTACCGTGGGGTGGCCTGAAGGTTCAGTTCTCAGGAGCATCGCTTGCCGACGCCGATCAAATCGTCGTACTGCTTCATGGCTTCGGCGCTACCGATGCTGATCTCGCGCCACTTGCTGAATACATTGGCGGTGACAAGCGTGCATTCGTTTTTCCCGCCGCCCCCATCTCTGTTGATGGTGGAGGACTCGCATGGGCGACGACCGAGCAGGAACTCGAAACCGCTCATGCTCGTCTTGCATCTCTGGTGCGTTTCGCTAGCCGTACATACCCCAATGCTGAGATTGCGGTCGGTGGATTCTCGCAGGGGGCAACTGTGTCAAGTATGCTCTTGTCGGACGCAAATCTCCCAATTCGTCACCTTATCCTCTACTCACCCGCACTTGCAATCGACGCGGAATCACTTAGTCCCGCACGTAATATCGAGGTTCTGCTTTCGCACGGCCGAGGCGACCAAGTGCTGCCGTTCGATGACGCAAAACAGTTGCATGGAATGCTTAAACGTAAGGGAGTTGTGACTAACTGGCACCCGTTCGACGACGGACATACAATTACGACGGAAGTGCTGGACGCCACGAGAGACCAGCTATCACGAGAGGGCGGGTAACCATCGCATGCAACGGAGAACGGGTGGTTCGTTTTCTGGTCTGCTTGCAAGTCGTTCGCCCGTTCCCGCTGATGCGTAACGTTCGCGGTATCGACCAACGCCTGTCGCTCATGCTGCTGATTGGTGCGCTCGAATCTCGCCCAACTGATGTCAGCCGACGTCGATCGCCTGGGATTCGCATCTGATGTCACGGTTTGATGGGTGCGCTGACCAAGAAAAACCAACGCCCGGTCGTGGCTGCACTGATGACCGACGCACGCCGACAGCACACGCACATCCAACGCCCGAAGATGGCTGTGCTGACAACCAATGCCTGAAATGCCGCCTGTTAATTGGGACACTGAATTTCCCTCGGCGATTTCAATCGGCTACACTGGCAACAAGCGTCGATGGCTCGGGCCGTCGTCGTGTCCGGATCCGCGAACCATGCCGTGAACCGAAGGACGGAATGCGGCCTTTCGAAAATTGAAAACCAATCGTCCGTCCTCGGTTACGGCCGACGTTATCCGACTGAAGAATGGTTGCACCACCAAACGTTAGCGTTCGTGAAGAGAAATTCAAAACGCACTGTCAATTTGCGCGGGTGTGTTACCGTCTCACTGCAGGTATCGGCAACGTCGAAACGAACTGGTCACTACTTACAAACACTGGCTGCGAATGTACGGAAGAATTAGAATCCAAACTCATGGATGCATTCTTTCTCGGTTTCAATACCGCCTTGGACGATCAGTTGTGTGATGTTGGATATCGACTCGAGGTTCTCGCTCACTACTATCATGAGGTTGACTCTAGCGAATTCTCGTATTACGAAGCCGGGAAACTCGCGGGCAGTTGGCACTCCAAATACCCGAAAATTGCGTTTCAGGTTTGAATTCACAACGGCGGATAACCAAGCCATTCACACGGAGCACGGCTTGCGCGTTTTCACAAATGGATACATCACTCTCCGTGCCCGGTGATGGCAACCGTTCGCCGATTCGTTTGACCGAAATGAGGTGATGTATGCCAACGCGTAGAATCATGATCGAACGCCTGATTCGGGTTGTGTTGGCGACTTTCGCTGTTGTGTTGTTTTCTGCGGCGTACACGCGAACGCCACTAGACTCGTTGAATGAACTGTTCGCAGTTGTCGCTTATCTTCCGATCTCGTTAAGCCGCGATCCACTGTTGCTAGTTCCGCTTCTCGTTGCCAACGCGGCGTTGTTCGCCTTAGTAATGATCGCACAAACGAAGCAGTTGTATCCAATTTTTCGCTGCTACACTTACGCCGGTATTGCCTACGCCACAGGCATGTATCTGATAAGAACCGGTTACAATTTCCCGGTTGCAGGTCTCTTTTACGGGCCACTATTTGGTTGGCTAGTCGCCGTAGTGCACAACCATTTCGGATCAAGGATTTGCTCTTCGTTACACAATCGCTTACAAAGAACTTCACCGATCGATTCCCACTCGTAATGTGAGCACTTCGGCGAACCATGGGTTGCAACGGAGGCCGCGAGTTGACGTTTTTGCAGTGGTGAGCCGTTCTCGCGGCCCCGCTGAGCCCTACCGTTCGTCGACTGCGACAATCCACTCTTTTCTACACTACACTTTCTGCGAGGTTTCAAAATGTTAATCCGAACACTAGCTCTGTTGATGTTGATCACGCCAACCCTAGTGGCAGCTGAACT
>NZ_SJPW01000014.1:0-10560 GCF_007860125.1 Rubripirellula tenax | reverse complement strand
GGTTGCTAATCAGCGTTGATCTTCAGATAGACGGATAACCAAGACATGCACCGGAGTGGCGGTGGTTGCCGTTTTTGTCTGCTTGCAAATCGTTCGCCGCCACCCGGTGATGTCAACCGTTATCCGAACTTGAAGACTCCACAACGTTGAGAATTGAAACACAACCAGTTACCGATTGGCCCTCACCTGCATACGTCATCCGCATTGACAATGCGTTCGGTCAAGACGACTACGAATACGTGGACGATTATGTGTGCCGAGTCGATGACAATCGTCTTGCACTCGTAGTATTCTCTGCAATTGACGACGCAGAATCGTTTTGCGAGGAGGCGAACGAACGGAACCTGACAGAGTGCCCCTTGGTAGTTACCGAGGATGACCTTCGCGACTGCTATCAAACGTTCAACACACAGATACATCGACTTGCTGACAACGAACCAAAGGAAACGCTACTGGTGTGGATGTCGCCAAGGTCTGTGACAATGGCTCAAACGGACGCGACGTTCCATTACGCGGATGCGGTTCTAGCACATCTCCATGGTAAGATGCCATCTGATGACCGCGATCCCGAGCTTACCAAGCGCTGGGACCACCCATCTACGTGAACGAATTCTCGGATAACCAAGCCATTCACACGGAGCACGGCTTGCGCGTTTTCACAAATGGATACATCACTCTCCGTGCCCGGTGATGGCCAACGTTCCCCGACAGCATAACATGCGTTTTTCGCTGCGAGCTCTTCTCATTGTCGTGTCGCTCTCGGCTTTCGCTAGCGCCGCCTACCGCTACTGGCCTCGTGACCCTGGCCCGGTTCCAACTGATGAATTTCACTGGCACGACTATTCTGTCGGTATCGTAGATCAAACCTACAACGGCGATCTGCAGCACCACGGGCATACATACGGCGGTGGCACGTACGTCGCATTACGCGAAGGCGCCCACACCCCTGGGACCACTGGGGGTTGGTACTATCAGGTTGGCATCCAGCTTCCCGTCGACATCAAAGTGAGCGACGAATTCGACCTTAGCCCAGTCGCGTCGGGGCGCCATCTGGAACCCGTTGGTGAATTTGAACGCTTGGGTTTTCTTCAACCGTGCGAATTCGTTGCGTTCTATTTCGGCAATCCAATTGGTGGATGCATGAAATGCGAAGACGCGAATTCCGGTGGGACACTGAAGGTCGTATCCATGACTCGCGAACAGGTGACATTCAAGGTAAAACTACATGCTGAAATTCCGGACTCCTGGAACGTTGATATTGACCGAAGCTTTTCACTGCCTCGCGAATAACGGGGAACCATGCGATGCAACGGAGTCGGGCTTGCAAGGTTTCACGAATGGCGAGTCCAACGTCCCGACCCGCTGATCGCCAACGTTACCCGACAGAACCGACGCAATGATTCGTGACGCATCGGACCGTGACATTGGCTGCATCGCCGACGCGCTGGTTCGCGTTCAGTGTCTCCACGCCGATGCGTACCCGTCCATTTACCGCCGCTTCACCCGCGCGGAAGCAGTTTCGCACCTCAGCGCATCACTCGCAAAGCCGGACATCACAATTCGTGTTGCTTGCGACTCGACCGAAATCGTCGGCCACTACATACTTGCTACTGAATCAACTCCCGAATCAATATTCAAGCATCCACAACGTTTCGGGCATTTACATCAGATCGAGGTTGATCCCAAGTATCGTCGACGCGGCGTCGGAAAATGTCTTCTTGACGACGCGACCTTAATCTCGGCTAAACTGGGGCTGCCTCGTGTGGTTCTCGATGTCTGGGCGTTCAACGCTGCGGCTCGCGGGCTGTTTGATTCGGCCGGCTTTTCCGCTTTTGGATCCAAACTCGTGCTTGACATCAAGTCGAACCAAGACAGCGGGTAACCATCGCGTGAACCGGAGCACGCGAGTCGGCGTCTTTGAAGTTGAGAATCTTTCGCGCGTGCCCGGTTACGCGTAGCGTTATCGGACTGACTCCGCAGATGTTCCGCGTATTCGCTTGCACAAACGATTGCTGCAACGCTTGGTCATCGGTGCGTCGTTCGGCATTTGCGTTAGCGACTCGCCGATTCGGACGTCTTGATCCTCCGTTGGCGATTGCCACAACCCACGCCGCTCCCAGTCCTCGATGGTGCTCGATGTTGTCGTTTGCTTTTCCATCGACCCCGTTTTCCAGTTTTCGTTCAACGTCTGCAAACGCCGTCGGACGACAATGCCCGTTTACTTGCCGGCCCGGTCAACGCCAAATTGCTTGCCGCCCGAACCAATGCCCGTTAAGCTGTGGCAGCGTTGTTGCCACTTCCCGATGTTCGATCAACGCCCGTCCATAAATGCCGATAACCATGCCATGCACCGGAGTGGCGGTGGTCACGTTTTTTTGAGATCGCGTCAACCGCCGCCACCCGGTGATGGCCACCGTTCCCCGACCGAAATTGATGACCACAAGACGCACACCGACTCAACGTTACGCATCCTATGCTATTGCGACGTTGCTGATTTGCGCTGCTCTATTCGGACTGCTATACAACGCAGGCTCACTCTTTGCGGCGTTTCAAGGTGCGTTCGACGAATCGCCGGACATCGCTCAATTGCCGCACTTTTTCACTGCGTTTTATGTAATGTCCACGATTTGCATCGTCTGCTACATCTCGATCATCGTCGCTTCTGTTGGGCTCTGCCTTGGCTCCGCGACCTGTGCACGGTTACTTGCGATGTTGCTGCTGTTTGAAGTTCTTTACTTTTTCGCGATTGGTGCGATGTGGACTCTACCGAACGCGGGTCGGGGAATTGGAGCCGCAACAGGGATCGCGAACGGCGGACTTATGGCTCAGTTCATCCTCTTAATGCCGATTTGGATACCGATTGCATTTGCTTTCCTTGGGCTCTACCGCCAAAATCCAGTGTTTGCTGATGATGGCACGTTGACCTGAACACCATTACCACACGGCGGGGAACCAAACGATGCAACCGAGCGGCGAAGTCGGGCGATTTGAAGTGGTTGATCTTCCGTCGCCGCCGGCTGATCGTAACCGTTACACGAATCGATAAAGTGCAACGCGGATTCGTTGTGGTTGATCGGACTTTGCTTCGATGGCGCGGGCAAAAGATGCGCGGTCGATTGGTGCGCGGTCGGCTAGGCTCGAGATTGGTGGAATGACGACTGATGGCGAGATGCGCGGTCGTCGGTACGCGGGGCAGTTCATGCTCGAGATTGGTGCGCGGTCGCAAATCCGCAGCGAGTGCCCGTGGCGTTTCCTTGATCTCGCGTCGATCCTTCGTGCAATCATCCACAGCCAACGTCCAAATTGGCGTGCGCGGTCAAACTTGCTCGGTCTACCTTCGGTAGGCTACAATCGTGAGGCACGTCGATCGAACTGCCCGATCGGTCACCGAATCAACAGGACTCGTCGTGTAACCATGCCGTGCACCGGAGTACGGCATGGCGCGTTCACAAATGGAAAATCAACCCGCCGTACCCGGTGACGGCGGCCGTTATGCCACTACAGGCTCGCACTTTCCGTTACTGTTACCTTTACGAATTGGAGAATTGAATGTCGAACAAAGGATGGAAACCCGATGACTCGTTTCACGACCTCGTTGATGGCGAATTCAAGGGCGTAATCCGCGTCCGCGAAGCTCTCGAAGAGGCAGGCTTCGAGTTCAAGGGCAAAGATGTCGTCACATCACGCGACGAAGGCATGCAGAAACTGCGAGACTTGCTGAAACGCGAGCACATGCCTGATGGATTTCAACAATGGCAACTGCCCATAATTCTGGGCAGCAAAGATCGCCCCGTGATGCCGTTTATTACTGTCGGCGAACCCAAGGCCGTTGTTCCTAAGCACGTTCACCGCAACGACTGTTTGCTTCGTATCGTATTGAGCGGTTCGCTTGTCCATGATTCCCGCGTTGAAATGACGACTGGGGATTGGATATATATGCCTGCTGGCGTGCCATACACATTTACTGTTGGCGATTACGGTTGCGTAATGATGCACCTCTACAACGGCTCCGGTTTGTACTGGCATCAAGATGCACACACCCGCGCTTCGATGTAACCCAAAATCGTGGCATAACAATGCGATGCACCGGAGCCGCGAAGCCGAGCGTTTTCAAATGGAGAATCGTTCGTCGCGGCCCGGTGATCGCTGGCGTTATCGGACTGACGTCTCAGGTGTTTCACGCGTTCGCTCGCACTAGCGATTGCTGCAACGCCTGATTGGAAATTTGTCGTTCGGCATTCGCGTTAGCGAATTTGCGAGTCAAACGCATTGATCCTCCGTTTGCGATTTCCTCCCTCGGTTGCTAATCAGCGTTGATCTTCAGATAGACGGATAACCAAGACATGCACCGGAGTGGCGGTGGTTGCCGTTTTTGTCTGCTTGCAAATCGTTCGCCGCCACCCGGTGATGTCAACCGTTATCCGACTGACCCAAACGAACCTGTCGGAATCGACACCTGATATCGCGAAGCCATGACCCAACATGAATCGCTTGCGCCCTCAGCGGATGGGCAATCAAATGCTCGACCGCTATCGCTTCGGGAGGAAGCGATCGGCTACGGCATCGTGCCGTTCATCGGGCTGCTGTTCGTGATTGGAATGCACCTTGCCACGACAGCTCTATGGCCATTTCTAACGCTGCTGCTTGCTTTTACGCTTTTCTTCTTATCGCTCATTGTTCCCGTGTTTCGGTTGCGNTACAACGTTGCGTCCCTTTCGATTCTACCGTTCTGCTCTTATGTCGTGAACAATTTCGACGTCGGATACGGGCGGACGTACACCGCACCGGGTATCGCTATGATTCTCGCGACGCTACTATTCATCGTCGTGGTCGGGGTGACAATCCCAATCAAGGCACTACTTGTTGCCTGGGCCAATGACGACACGCAGGCAGCGGATAACCAGCCGATGCACCGGAGCGGCGGTGGTTAGCTTTTTTGCAATGGAGAATCGTTCGCCGCCGCCCGGTGATCGGTAACGTTCTGCCATCAGGCGCATCACGGAATGACAACACCTGAACCAACACCCGAAATGGTCGCCTTCTACGAGCGGCGCACCGAGGAGCACATCGAGCGTGTCCGTCGATGCTTGACTGTGATGGCATCAGTGACCGAATACGCCGACGAACTAAATGAGCGTGCACGCGTTCATGACGCGTCAAAATACAGTCCCGAGGAACGGATACCGTACATCTGGCTCACTGAATTGCATCGCTGCCGCCGCACTGGCGAACCGTTCGTATACCCTGACGGAATGGAAGAGCGTGTACGATCGGCAATCGATCACCACATGACGACGAACCGCCATCACCCAGATTTCCATGGTGACCCGAACGACATGACGGATGTCGACCTGATTGAAATGGTCTGCGATTGGACGGCGATGTCGCAGGAGTTCGGGCAAGACGGTGGCAGTGCTCGCGGATGGGCGGACAAGACCATCGGTAATCGTTTACACTTAAGCGAGACCAAACGCCAATTCGTATACGCAATGATCGAATTGCTGGACTCCAACCTCGACTCAGGTGCGTAGGGGGAGGCAGAACCATCCAATGCACCCGAGCGGCGAAGTCGGGCGTTTTGAGAATGGACAATCTCTTGTCGCCGCCGGGTGATTGGTGACGTTATCGCACTCGGTGCTCAGTTGTTGCACGCAACAGCGGATCGCGTTTGCCCCGACGATCACTGGTGTCTTGATCTTCACTTTTCACACGGTGACACATAGCGTCACTCACGCCATTACTCGACTTGGACCTGATACAATCTACTTCACTGGTCGATTCCAACGGTTGCTCGCATCGCGTGCCACCGACGGGGCGGAACGCCGCTTGATTGTTCCGGATGGCTTGCTCCCAACGCTGGACCTCCGAATCTCAAACTGATCACCACTGCTGACATTCAGTGACCGTTCTTAATCCTGAAGTTCTCCCTACTACTAACACTTAGCTAATGCTCGCCGCCGTCCCGGCGTTGTTTTCTGCTCGCGCAGACCGTGCTGGCGACGTTCCGTCGATGTTTTCCGCTCTCGCGGTCAATGCCCGCAACAATCGGCGATAACCATGGGTTGTTACGGAGCGGCGGTGGCACGCTTTTTCGTTTGCTTGCAAGTCTTTCGCCGCCGCCCGCAAAACCCTACCGTTATGCGACTAAGTTTGAACGCGGATTGTTTTGTTGCGTGAACTGCCTTCGGTCCATTCGATCTGTGCTCATCCGTGTTGATCTGTGGCTCGCTTATCACTGATGGCAATGCAACGGACCTTCGTTTCAGGATCGTGAGATTAGTGTTCGATCAGCGCCGATTAGTGTTCCCGAATTCCAAACCACTAATCGACACTAAGCATTGCTCGGTCTGATGTTGATGTTGGAATAGTTTCAATCTGCGATCGGCAGCGGTTTGACTTCGGCTGAGATTGATACTTGCCGCCAGCGACTGACACCCGATCGAACCCCACTTCAGTTACGTGGTCTTACGGTCGCCATTGGAGCGGTCGTAACCAGCTGGCGGCAGGTTTCCGACTTCGGCAGCATCAACGCCGGTGCAAATACGATCGGTCGGTGCGCCGAGCTTGCATTTCACATCCCATCGCGACTAGAATTTCACTTACACAAACCAACCACATGCCGTCCATAGGGTGCGCATAACCATCGGATTCACCGAAGTACGGCATCAGGTTGGTACAAATGGAAAATCAAATCGCCGTACTCGGTGATCCGTACCGTTATTTGGCTCACGATGAAAATGTGCGACTCGACAACATGGCTCGATGCGATGCGTGCGACGGTTGCGTCCTACCGACGTATGATCGACGCCACCATCGCACAATTGACTGATGCCGAACTCCACTCGCGTCCAACGGAGGACTCTAATTCGGTCGCGATAATCCTGCGACACCTTGGAGGTAACCTTCAAAGCCGATGGACAGACTTCCTGACCACCGACGGAGAAAAGCCTGACCGAAATCGTGACGCCGAGTTTCTTGATTGGGATGGAGACCGGCAATCGCTGATGGAGCACTTCGATCGCGGATGGTCAGCGCTTGTCAACGCGATCGAATCAATTGACGCTGAGAACGTCGGTCAGACCATACTCATCAGGGGTGAATCGCATACAATCGCGTTAGCACTCACTCGCTCCGTAACTCATTTGACATATCACGTCGGCCAAATTGTGATGATCGCACGCATGGTTCACGATGGCGAGTGGCGCTGGCTAACAATCGCGCCAGGATTGTCTGGCGATCACAACAACCGAACTTGGGGCACCAAGGCCAGTCGCAGCGTTTTCACCGACGAAGAGAACACCAAATAACCAGGTGTTGCACCAAAGCCGCGGAGCCGGGCGGTTTGGCAATTGAGAATCGTTCGCCGCAGCTTGGTGAACACAAACGTTCGCCGACTGAATGGCCACGACGCTCGCCAAGGTGCTTTCTGCAATGGCTAATGCGAATCCCTACGATGCCCCACAACCGACTGCCGAATCCGATAGTGTCGCATCAGTCGCACACCCTCTGCCCAGAGGTAACGCAATGTTTTGGGGATTCGTTGCTGCCGCTTCGTTTGCGCTTTCCATCTACATCGCAACCAATTTGAACGCTCGGTGGCACGACCCATGGCTGACACCACGCCACTCGCAATCTATGACGTTATGGTGGCGGTTCGGCGGCGTGATGGGACGCGTGATGTTACTATCGCTACCGTTCGGCATCGCACTTTGCTTTTCTGCATCTACGAAACGAAAGCGATTGATTGCGCGATTGCTGACCGTTACACTAATACTTGTTCCACTACTACTCGGCTTTCCAATCTGAACGGACCATCGATCCCTTCGTGAATGGTGCATCCGCAAAACGGCGATCAACCGCTCACAAATGCAGGAAGCGGCGAACCAGCGCGTGCACCGGAGTACGCGAGCTGGCCGGTTTTGAAATGGACAATCTTTCGCGCGTACCCGGTGACGCGTACCGTTATCGGACTGACCCGTCAGGTGTTTGACGTGTTCGATTACTGCGACGGTTGATTGCAAGTTTGATGTTAGGCATTTGCGTAAGCGGGCTTGCGATAAAACCGTCTTGATCCTTCGTTGATGATATCCACAACGTACACCGCTCGTAAGCCGAACCTTTGTTTGCCGTTGGCGGTTGTTTTTCGCACCGCAACGTTTTAGATCCTTCGTTTACGGACAACACCCGATTGCTTGCTGCACGAATCAACGCCCGCTAAACTGTGGCGACGCGGATTCCGTTGCCCAACGCCTGATCAACGCCCGTCCATAAAAACCGATAACCATGACATGCACCGGAGTGGCGGTGGACACCTTTTTTTGAAATCACGACATTCGCCGCCACCCGGTGATGTCGAGCGTTCGATGACAAAGGGAAACATTTGACTTCGGTTCGCGACTTGATCGAAATGGGTGATGGCCAATCGCTGTCACAGCGATTCGCCGACCGTTACTCTGACTTCGTCGAGCCCCACATACTCGCTGATATTTCACGGATCATTAACGATCCAAATGCGTCCCCACTGGGCGGCACGCCGGAGAGCCCGTGGAGCGATGAAACCTGGCTTAATTGGCTGCGCAATCGCGTTGAAGACCTCAAGACCAGTACAATCGACGACCTAAGGTCACGGCTTGTCCTTGCTCCAGTCTCGCTACTCGACTCGGCGGAACGTTGGTGCAAATTTCTTTCCGAATACTCTCGGCTCGCGAAGATTGTTGGCAAGATCGAAGGCTGGGAGACCGGAGAAGCGAATTGGCTTGGCTTCCCCGCGGCTAACGAAGAAGAACTATCGTTGACTGAATCAAGGCTTGACGTCGTATTCCCGGCGTCTGTTAGAGCATTCTTCTTGACCACAAATGGTTGGCAAGCGGACGGCTGGATTCACCCACAAATTGATGCATTGAATGACTTGAAATGGCTTCGCGACAGTGATCCACATCTCCACTCGCTTGCGCTTCAATCTGAAATGACTTCCGGTCCATTTAAGCGTGACCCCGATGGTGAGCGTCTCTCCGAGTTTCGGTTCGATTTTGGGACACGTGTCGCACGTGCATTGGCGCTAAATCGCGATACCAATGACACAGGAACTGCTCTCCTTGATCCATTCACTGACGCAGATGAATGGTCGTGTGGTGTCTGGGCTCATTGGCATACCGAATCGCCATGGTCCTGCGATTCCCTGTCATCGTACATGCTTGCACGGTATGATTTCTTGTTGGAAATCGAACGCGACGCATAGAGGCATCGAACCATCGCATGCAACGGAGCCGGGCTTGCGAGTCTTAACGAATGGAACATCAACTGTCCCGGCCCGCTGATGCGTACCGTTATCGCGTCGGGGGTGATCGTTCAGTGCTCGTGATTGGTGCGCTTGATCCACGGGTGTGATTGGTGCGCTCGAGTTGTGCTCGATCCGGCGCGCTGATTTCAGGGCTCGATTCAGGACAGAAAACTTCACATGATGACGGCAGGGCAAACCAATTACCGATCCAAGCACCGACGTTTTGGGCCAGATCGAGATCGTGAGCGAATTGATTGCATCCGCGACTCGCTTGCGGTATTCTGGACGCTTCGGGGCCCATTATCGGTGGATTCCGAAGCGCCACGATAACCAGCGCGTGAACCGGAGACCGCGAGTTAAGCGATTTGGCCGTTAGAGACCCGTACGCGCGTTCCCGGTTACGCAAAACGTTCCCCGAATGTGATGGTTACAGGCTTGCGACGATGCCACGCTGAGTATCGACAGTGACGAACCCGTACGAAGTTTCGAACCAGATTCCTCACGATCAGCGGACGACGCCGCAATACTGGCTCATGATTGCTCTCACCTTGCTTCCTGTTGCGGTTTGCCTCTTGTTGTTGTGGGCGATAGATCGCTACGTCACGCATGTTGGCATCGTCCATTTAATCTGCTCTGCAGCACCTATTCCGTTGATTGGTGGTTCGATGGCCGCAGTTGCGATTCCTCTCACATTCGGCGAATCAAAACTCACCCTGCTTCTTGCGGGACTCGAATTCGTGGCCGTCCTCGTTGTATACTTGTGTCTGGCGCAACCGATGGGAAATCCATTTCCTTGAGACATCGAATGTACGTCGATGCTAAGCCGCAGAAAACGGGGAACCATCGGTTGCAACGGAGACCGCGAGCCAAACGCATTGAAGTGGCAGATCCTTCGCGCGGTCCCGCTGAACCGCACCGTTATCCGACTGACGTCCACAAACGCCGTCTTTCGGTCTGGCGTTGCTTTAAAGCCGACGTCTTTGCTACTCTTCACATTTGCTGCAAACCTAAACTGCCACGCTATGGAAGGCTTCAAATGGAACTTCCCTCCAAATACTGTTTTCATTAACCGATAACCATGGGTTGTTACGGAGCCGGGCTTGCGGGTGGAGTTTTTTGCTTGCAAGTCAAGCGTCCCGGCCCGCAAAACCCTACCGTTATCCGACTGAAAGAACGCATATGCCCAACAAACAGTGGCCCACAATTTTGATAGCATCAACGCTTTCGTCGATGCTCGCCTTTGCATCTGGTTACTGGATTGGTGCTGCCACGCAGGATAA
>NZ_SJPW01000013.1 GCF_007860125.1 Rubripirellula tenax | reverse complement strand
GGATAATTGCCAACGCCAGGCCCACTGAAAGAAACGCAGGCTTGTTTTGGCTCGGAACTAAGTTCATGCGATTTTGCATCGAATTCATCTCCATCGCTTTCGGCAAAGGAACGGTCGTTGGTTGCTGAACGTGGGCGAGGCAGTCTTCGAGTAGTTCGGCGACTTCGTCCGCTGATGCGTGGCGGTCTTCGGCCAGCTTTGACATCAGTTTGCTAATGATCGCGCACAACCACTCGGGAATGTCAGCGTTGATTTCACGAATCGGTTTTGGCTCGTCATCGGTGATGCGGCGCAGGACTCCGTAACTTGTTTCCGCTCGGAAGGGAGCGCGTCCGGTACACAATGCGTACAGCACGCTGCCAAGGCTGAATAGATCGCTGCGGTGGTCGATGGATTCGCCTCGCGATTGTTCGGGGGACATGAACTGCGGGGTGCCAGCAATGACACCGGTGCGAGTCATCGCTGCGTCGTCGACGGCGCGGGCGAGTCCAAAATCAGTGATTGAGACACGTTCGACCCCGTTGTCCAACAAGATGTTGGCGGGTTTGATGTCACGGTGAACGAGACCTTGGCCGTGGGCTGCTGCCAGACCAGCGGCGATCTGACTGCCGACTCGCAACACTTCGGTCGTCGTTAGTGGACCATCATGATCCAGTCGCTTTTGCAACGAATCGCCGCCCACGAATGGCATCACCAGATACGGAAGGGAACCTTCGTTCGATACGCCGTGAATGGCGATCACATTGGGGTGGATGACCGCTGCGGCCGCTTTGGCTTCCCGAGCAAACCGCTTGCGAGCCGACCCGCTGCTGGCGAGATGGGGAGCCATCACTTTGATGGCCACAATGCGATCGAGCGCCCGCTCATGAGCTTTCAGCACCACGCCCATCCCGCCCGCGCCAATCACCCCCGTGACTTCATAGCCGCCAATGCGACCGAGCGATTGTGGGTCGTCGGTGGGGCCGAGCGACTGGAGTACTTGTTCGATCTGTAGTGACGTCCGACTCACGCTATCAACCGACAAATCGTCATCGGAATGTCGCTCGGAAGTTGCTCCCAAGAATCGCTCAGCTTCTTTCCAAGCAGGCGCGTCGGCGGCTGTGGTCTCCAATCGCAGTCGACACGACTCGCACGTATCCAAGTGACATTGCAATTCGCTGTCTTCACGATCACTGAGCCGCCCGCGTAGGAACGCGAGGAAATAGTCGGGCGTGATGCACAGTGATTGTGTGTTGGTCATTGATTCTGTTCCTCAAGTTCTGAAATCACTTCGCTGAGTCGAAACATGATTCGGCTGCGAGCGGTATAGATTGCGCCGATGCTTTTGCCAAACGCTTTGGCGACTTCTTCGATCGACACGTTGCCCGAAACCGACATTTCAAATGCTTGCCATGATTCGGGGCGAAATTCAACGCGTACGGTGTTCGCGGCTCGCTGGTAGAGTTCGCGGCGGTATTCGGTTTCAATCAGCGCCGTCGTGGCTCCATCGGGATCAACGATTTCCTGCAAGAGATTCTCAACAGACGACCCACCTGCGGCTTGATCTCTGGGCGTCCGCAACAGGGCATTCAGAATCGCATTCTTCGTGACGCGGCTGAGCCAATGACGAAACTTCGTCGATTCGTCACGTTTTTCCCAATCGCCGACAGCTCCCGCGACCGCCATCAACACCTGCTGTGACAAATCCTGCGCGTCCGCGTGTTGCAATCCGCGCGACACAGCGATTCGCACGATGACGGGCCGATAAATTGAGGCGAACCGCTCCCACGCATCCCGATTTCCGGGGTCTCGAACCTGCACCAGCAGGCTGTCACGTGTTTCAGGGAATTCGCTCACAAAATGGTCTCCTACAGGGACTAACACATCCCCAGCAGCATTCTGTCAGAAAACTTCTGAAACTGTCAGGTAAGACATCTGCACAGCTCGGCTCGCCCACCGGAGTTTCGCCAAAACTCCTTGCCAACTCGAGGCTATTTTGCCTTTCCGTTTCTACGCCAGCACCGCGCAGCGAAACGCGAACGAACTGAACAGTGCAGTGAGCAAGACAAAGACGAGAAACGTGATCGTGCATTTGGGACCCAGCCGGATGATCCATGTCCCGACGAGCAGCTCGGTGGTTGTCAGCAAAATTGCTAGCCAGAAGGCCTCCGGCATTCGCTGCCCCAACAAGTGCGAGATAAATCCTGCGGGGAGTAGCGTTGGCATCGCGCTGGGCATCCACAGCAATGCGATCCACAACCGACCAAGCTCCATGTGCCCAACGAGCCATGCATATGGAAGATACATGCAGCCAAACAGAACGCCGATTGGCAAGCGAAAGCGAGAATCTCGCACGGCGACTCGAATTGTGTAGATCAACGCGGAAACGAACAGCACACCGCTCACCACGGTCGTGAATTTGACGAGGGCGGCGATGATGATGGCCGCTACCATCGTCATTAATAGCGACGTGCGCAAGTCAAAACGAATCGGTCGACTTGGTTCGGCATCGAGTTCGCTTTGTTGGATCGGTAGGTAGGTGAGCGAGAGGCAAACCGCCAGACCTGCGATGACGAAAGCGATGGCAGTTGCAGGAACGAGCGGCGGCGTCCGACTTTGCTGCATTCCCGTCCACTGGAGAATTGCGGGAACGGCCAAACCAAGTCCAAAGGCCACGCAAACGAGTAGCCAATAGAGCAGCGTCGGTGTGAGTCGTTGAGCGATTCTCATGCCGTGTTTACACCATTCTTTCGTGTAGGTCACAAATCGCGAAGGGAACTATTCTTTTTCTTTTGCAAGATACCGACGGGCCGCCATGAGAACTTGATCTTTACTTTGTGAGATCGACTCCGCCGTGTGATGCACAACGACATCGGGTTCGATGCCTAGCCGTTCGATGGGACGGTCAAGGAAACCGCGATAGGGTTTGACGCTGTAGATCACGCGGTACGCGCCGCCGAGAACGTCAATGGTTTTCTTTCGAGACGAGGCGCCTGCCGTGGTGGTGCCGAAGAACTTGGCGCGGCCGTTCGCTCGAAACCAACTTGCCCAGCCTTCGCCGGCGCTGATGCATCGCGAGTCGATCAAAACAGCGATCGGCCCCGAAAACCGGCGGCGATCAGGTTCAGCCGTATCCGTCAGATCGAAGTTGCGGAACGATCGTGCTGCATCAAATCCGCCACCACTGTTTCCTCGCACATCGATGACCAACCCTTCGCAATCGCTCAACTCCTTGACTGCCCCGTCGAGTTGAGCGATCAGGTCATTGCGAATCCGACGAACGTAGATATATCCGGTTTCCTCATCGAGTCGCTTCCAAGCCACGCTGGCGGAATCTTGGATGTCATCGATCGGAACGGGCAAGCGTGGCAGGTACCGGACACCTTGGTCTGCAACCATGCGCAGTTCAGCTTCGTCACCGCCGGGGGTTATAACACGCAGTCTTACCGGCGCACCCTTCTCCCGCTGCCGGCCAATCCACTGGGCGGCGTGGTATTTCAAGTATCGATCGCTGGAGTAACCTGAGTAGCGTTTGGTCTGTTTTGTGATTTGTTCCAACAGCTCGCCAGCCTCAATTTCGCCCACATGCGTTACCACGCTGCCGACTTTCAGCCCCACTTGATCTGCTGAAGATTGACGATCGACGTGATACACAATGGGGCGTCCATCGGCGTCCAACAGACAGGCGAAGCCGGGATCAAAGAGCGGCACTGGAGCAGACGTCGGTTGCAGTTTGCCCGGCATTAGGTAGGCGTGACTGTCCTCAAGCCTGGCAACCAATTCCTGGCAACGCAGACAAAACTCCTCGCCTGATTTCAACATTTTGCTGCGAGGTAGCAGTTCCTTACCAACGGCTATCCAGTCGATCTGCTTGACGTCAAAGTGCGCATATTCGCTGCCCAGCGTTCGATAGAGATGTCCAAACGCATCGGCATATTCCTCGGGAGTCCAGGTTGTGGCAGTCTCACCCTGGATAGTCGCCTTCCACTCAGGTGAGGCGTCGAGCAATGTTAACGGTCCAGCAAACACGATTGAAAGCTGCTTGTTCTTTAACAAGTCTTCCACGCACTGCGTCATACCACGATGCCCGCTCACGATCGCGAACGCAGTCGACCGCATCTTCCCGACTGTGCCGACAACGGATCGCACAAAGTACGGCTTGCCCGTAAAGAACTCATCACAAAACTCAGAAACCGCAGCCGGCAAGTCGTTGGAGTTGTGCGAGAACGCGACGAAGAAGTCGCCTTTGTCGGCATACGCTTCGTAGCTCGATGGCTTGCGCTGCGTCAATTGCTCGTAGGCTGCTGTAAGCCGGGCGAGTTTGTCGGGCAGGTAGTTCTCGTGCTGTTCAAGAGCTTTGTCGAGATGCGCTGCGACGGCCAGTTTCTGATGGTCTGTCTTCAGTACTCCAGCGATTTCACTGCTTCGGTTGTTCGCGTATCGTGGGTCCTGGGGAGCAGTTACGATAAGTTCCGCGAACAATCGCAGAACGTTTGGCGGCATATTCCAATTGCCGCTCAAGCCAGCGTCGACAGCGAAACGCCTGAGCATGTCAGGAGATTTCGGGTCGGCGGCGTGATAGAAAATCTCTTTCGCTAACGGGTCCTCCGGCCAGCCAGCAATTGACGCCACCCATCCACACATCCTGGCACCATTGTTGGCTGTCTTGAGTCCGTCGCGGAAGATCTCAAGTTGTTGTCGTGCTGTCAGTTCGGTGGTCTCTCGGTTTTTGTACAGCTCTTCGAGTCGTCGGCCTGCCGCTTCATCGTTGGGGAAGAAGTTCTCGTAGTCTGGTGGCCGATAGCCGTCGGTTGCGTTGTACGCGAAGGACTCACTCGCTGGCGGTGGCGCATAAGGCGGCTTGGCTCCGCTGGGCAGGCCATTGGGCAGAAACTCTGCTAAATCGCGGAGCTGCCGAACTTTCAACACCATGGGAGAAAAGGTCTCGTTGAATGTGAGCTCTGTCCGTGGATCGGCGTCCAGCTTTTCGATCATTCGATCTCGCGCACCGATGCCTTGCAGCAGGCAAACACCCACGTGTTTTCCGTGGTCGATTCGCGTTACGAAGGACAGGATCATCTTCGCCTCAACACAGCGTTCCAGATGCTCACGCAATTCCTGATCGCCCTGCACGTCTTGGTGCGTAAACGCGACGACAAACCTTCCGCGATTGGCAAGCGAGCCGATTCTGGGTGATCGCTTACCTACGGCTTTTTCGTGCAATTCCAACGCGGCGATCACAGCGTTGTCACCGAGCTTATTCGATTGCTCAAGCAACTGATCCAGTTTTTCAGAAAACTGCGATGAACCACCATACGTCTCCAGCCCACAGCCGATCCGGCGTTGCATCTGGCCACCATATTGCTCGTAATTATTGACGAGCGTTCGGACGACATTCAGCGGATGTTTTTTCAGTACCGTCAGCCCGTAATACATCCCTTCGTTTGACACTGGCCCGCGAACGTCCGAAGCGTGGTACAACAACTCGATCGCTTGCGGGTTTTGCTGTTTGACGCCCCATACGAATCCACCGACCTGAGCCAACACCTGGCTGTGATAAACCTGAGTGTGCCGGAGTCCCTGGCGAATCGCGGCCAAAACGTCTTCCGGCTTGTGATGTCCACCCAACAAGCCGCTGAATAACGCATCGAGCTGTTTTCCTCCCTCTGGATCATCTGGAAAGAATGCCTCGAAATCGGGAGCCGCGTATTTGTCGTCACGATTGAAGGCAAACGGCGGCGAGATCCTTGCTTCGTCCGCGAGCTTCAACTCGCCTCTACTTGGTTTCTGCTGCGAAGCAGTTTGCGATGCAACCCCGTCCCGCTCTGGCAGTTCGGTCAGCAAGCTCAGCGACATCGCCTGATATCGCTGCTGAGCAAACACCGCATTTTTGCTGACAACCAGAAACACGGCAACGGCCAGCAAGAAGGCAAACCGAAGTGCCAGAATGGGTGTGTTTGATGTCATCTGAATTTCCCTCTTAAAATTTGCCGTATGTCAAACTATTCGGAGCCTGTCGAGCGATTGATGGTGCGCCCTATTTTGAAATTTCCTTAAGCCGTTCGAGCCTGCCGCCTATTTTGACTTCGGAAACAGCTCTTCCACCGGCAATGGCTTTTCCAGATCAAACAATGCGTCAGGAATCTCCACATCGAACTCAACGTAGAATTCTGTGATGTCATCCCCGGCTTTGGGACGTGAAGATGTACGACGCACGCGAGTTGGATACCAGCGACCTTTGGGCGATTGGGCGACAGACTCGACTATATGAGACATTCCGTGCATGTCCCACCGCATCACCAAGTGTTCACGATCCGGGTCAATCCAGAATCGCCATCCTCCAGGCAACGCACGCTTTTTGTTGTCCGCTGGATTCGACGCAGAGTCCGAGCGACCACTGGTAGCAACTCGCAGCAACACGGTCCCTTCTGGGCCATCACCTCGATCGGGCTCGATGATCGCCTCCTTGTTCTGGCTCGGGACGCCCAGCGGAGGACGACCTGCGTAGTCTGGCGTGAGCGTATAGAAGGAAGGTATCCATTGCTCAGCATCAATCCCTGTTCCCAGGGGTCGTCCAGCAACCGCTTCCCGACGCTGGCTTCCATCGGGCTGATTGATCGTCCGCACATCGAACATCCGTTCGACTCCGGCAATCGCAATACTGGCTGGTTGGTACTGGGCTTCTTTCGCGCGCCCGGTCCACCATTTTCTCATGTCAGCATCTTGCGGCGGTTCGACTGGGTCTACCTCAAAGAACCCAAAGTCACGACGGATGCGATTTCCTTTGCGGTGAACGACCTCGACCTGGTGGTTTCTCCACGAAGGCCCCTTTCCATGAGTATGTACAACCACGGCGCGAAAGTCGTCGAACCGCACACGTCCTGCTGCGACGCCCGCAATCAATCTGGCCAAATCATCCTTCGGAACTCGATCAACCAATTTCGCATCTCGAGGAACGCCCATCGCGTAGATGTCCTCAGGCCCTGTTTCCGGATAATCGAATGTAGCCTCCATCGAAAACGATTGGCCGTTTTGCTGTCCGGTGGCGCGACCAAGGTGCGGCAGCTTTGAAATCGGATCGACTCGAAACAAGACCTTGATCGGCTGCTCCATGCCCTGAATTATTAGCGTCAGTGTGTAGTCCAGCCATTCGCGACCAGTCTCTGTGACCTTTTGCGTTTTTTGATTCTCGACCGTTAAGCCATCACGACGCTCTCCCAGGAATTCCAGTTTCGCTAGCGGGTCGTCCGGTGCCGAACCATTCGCTAGCAGCAAGGAAAAGGCTTCGACGAAATCAGCTAGTCGGCTCTGTTGCCCTTTGTCGAATTCCGGAACCCGGTACAACACGCGTTCGGTAGCTTCGTAGGAATAGAAGACCCTGAGAGTATGGTCACTGAATTTCGTCCATTCGTTGTGCCGAGTTGCCGACACGTTGCGAATCGGCGAGTACCAAACTTCCTCTTCACGTTCCGCAGTCCCTTTGGCCGTTCCACGCAGCGTCATGTGAATCCACGGCTTTCGGCTGACCGCTTGAGCGACATCGGCCAAGCTAACGGATGTCATGCTGAAATGAATCAGCAATACCAGCGTCGCAGCAGCAACGGTCGTCACACCAAAGATCCACCGACGCCGGTTCTTGGTTCGCGAAAGATGGACAGTCGGTTCTCTGGATACGGCTTCCCGGTCAGGGGATGGAATATCCTCCCCGAACCCAACGCTCTCCGGAAAGAGTCTCGGTTTGGGAAACCCGCTAACGCATTGTTTTCAAAGGGATTGCAGCAAATCGGTTGGGCTCGGTCAATCGCTTTTGCGGATGGGACGCTCGCGAAATTCGGAACGGTCGGTTAACAGCGGGGTGTTAACCGGAGGGCTTTCGGTTCTTGGCGAAAGACAAATTGCCTCCCGGTTACAGCGCGTGCCCAACTGTACATAGGCACTACGCACGACGAAAACGAATTATCATACATCGCTTAGCGACTTACAATGGCATGCGTGTCACTGTCCCGTCGACAAAGGTGACTTCGATCCAGTTCTGGTCGTCCGCAATCCGGATCGACGTAACACCGCGTATCGTTTGATCATTTCCTTCTGCGTCGGTTTCTTTCATCGAGGTAAAGCGTCTCACTCCAGCAGAATAGGCCCAGCGATTGTCGGGACTTCCAAGGTCTGTTCGATAAACTTGCCAGAGACGATTGCACGGCAGGCCATCGTCGCCCGTATCCAGCGCGGTAACCCGCGTTTCGACGGTCCAATAGTTCGATGGAAACGATTCGCTGGTCAGCAGTTTGACGATATCTTGTCGCCCAGCTTCCATCGCATAGTCGACAACTCGTTGGCCATCGGCTCCCGTCTGGCGGTGGTCCGCACCCGTGTCGACGAGCATCTTGACGATTTCCCAATGCCCCTTGTTGGCCGCATAGACGATTGGTGTAAATCCGTCTTTCTCATAACAGTTCACGGTGGCTCCAGCCTCAAGCAAATTCTTGACATCGAGGTCGTCTCCTCGGAACGCTGCCCAATGCAATGCATTGCCATCGTAGCTTGAAACTCCATGTCCTTCATCGGGATCGGCTCCCAAGAGGAGGTAAAACTTAGTTGCCAGGGTTCGGTCTGCCTTCAACGCTCGGAGTAGCCGTCGATCGAGACTTGGGCCTGTTGCCACTTGAAAGCCAATGATGCCGATCGCAGTCAGCGGCATTAAAAGCAGCAAGCCTCGGAGCGAGAATTGGAAGCGGAACTTTCCTCGGATAACTCGCTCGCACCCTCGTTGCTCATGTGTGCTTCGAACGGCGCAGCACCGCTGGCGCGTTGTTTCATGCAATCGTCCACGTGATCGGTATGAGCCACTAGCTTGGAGATCGTCTTTGATACATGTTTGACACGGGCGGCTAAGGTCAACATTGAATCGCGTCACTTGCACCAAATAGTACCAAATAGTTCGGAAACTCCGGAATTGTGAGATTAATGTTTTTCTACGATGCGCTCTGTGCTATGACGTCTCGAAAACAGCGGCGACGATTCAAAGTGATTTCGCGAGTGTCTGCCAATGAAAACGTCTTCCAAGTTTCCAAGCAGAACGTCTCGATAGAGACTGCAGACTGTCAATGAGGGAGTTCTGAAGCAACTTGATTCGCTTCCTTTTTGGCTGCGATCGCGGCAACGAACCAATCGAAGTAACCTGTGGGGATTTTATTTCCAGTTCCAATGCGGGGCATTCCTCGAGTGAAAGCCTCATTTCCCTTCGCAAGCATTTCGTTCGCTTCGTCCATGTTCCCCAAGCGAAACATCGCTATGGATTTGAAATGGGAAACGATACTGATATCTGGACCAAATTTCGGATGTGCAACCTTTTCCACTTCTCCTGAGCGTTCCAGCAGCTCTTCATTTCGTTCCGCACGCATTAGGGCAAACAGCAAGGCAAGTCCGTCGTAAATCGTCTTGTATTGTTGCCATGCGTCCGTAGAGATTTTAATGGCTTCATCGAGATCATCGACGGCACCAGGCATGAGACAAGCGACACGTACCAAACGGCCACGTTGTCGTACTTCCGTTTCAGGCAACTCACGCGCAAGCGCAAAAGCTGCTGTTGCCTGGTGGTTGTATTTTTCTGCGTCGCCAAGCATATAGGCAACGTAGGCAGCGTCGATTCGTGCTCCCGGATGTTTAGGATCGACAGTGAGTACTCTTTCATACCTTAAGTAAGCTTCGCTCCATTGCTGGTAGATCGAAAATGATTCGCTGATGCGGCGAACCATTCCATCACCGTCGACCACTTTTGGCGGCACGATCGGGCCGCGCGTGCTCCACAGTCTCACGGCGCCACTATCCTGAGGATGATCGGCAAATATGAGATCACCGGACGGACTGAACACCGGAGCGTTACGATGATGGCTGCGGGAGTTGGCGTTGAGGGTTAGCATCGACTGCATGGTGGCCAAATCCCAAAGCTTGACGGTTCCATCTTCTGCTCGACTGGCCAGAGTTCCATCATCGGGGCCAAAGGCCAGTCCTACGATCGGTCCACGATGAGCGATCATGTCAGTAAGCTTTTCCCAACCATAGGTGTCGTAAATCTGGACATTTCGTGCAGTTCCGATGGCCAGTTCTGTGCCGGCATGATTGAAAACGACCGCTCGTAGGTCTGGATGCTCCACATGCAAGAGCACTTCACCGCTGGTTCGCTTCCATACCTTGCAATGCAAGCCATCAGCTCCGGTCACAAGCAAACCATTCGCTGAAATCGCTACTGATTCGGTCCAGCGATTTCTTAATGTAAATACCTGTTCCCTACTGCCACTGTGTAAGTTCCAAAGTATCACCTGTCCTTGTTCCCCACCCGTTACCATCCATTGTCCATCGTTTGACACGCTCACCGATCGCAACGGCGTTTCCGCGTCGAACGTTTTCACAGGTGCCTTTTTTTCCAAATCCCAAACGATCGCTGCTCCATCCGCACCGACTGAGACTAGTTGCTTTTTACCGGGAAGAAACGCCACACCAAAAACGCCGGCAGTGTGCGCCGCCAATTTACTCCTCTGACCGGTATGCGTATTCCAAACCTCAAGCACGCCTGGATTTTCACGTCCCCAGAACACTCCCTCGGCGCATGCAAGCCAATCGCCTGAGGGGCTAAAGCAAGCGTCAGCGATTTGCTCGGTCTCACTCGGTAGTTCCGCCATGCCTTGTTCGGTCTCAAGACTCCAAACTTTCACGCTACCGCCGCGATCACAGGAAACCGCTTGCAAGCGGTCAGCGCGGAAATGCACGGAGCACACCGCTTCGTCATGCCCGTGCAGCGTTTGAATCGTTTGCAGTGTTTTGGCATCGAGAATGGAAACCGTTTGACTTGCTCCGCCAACGATCAATCGGTGGAACAGTTTTCGAGAATGAATCTCTGTGAACTCAGTCCCGACAAGACGCCTCGTCCGGGATCGTATCGCTACTGGGGCGGTGAGGAATTTGATCAACTCTACACGTCGTAGGATCAAGCGACTTGGTCCGTCAACTGGAAAAACCATCGCCTCTCGATCGTTCACTTGGAATGGGAGAATAGCTGTGGCGGCGACAACCGCGACTGGGTCATTGCCGAGTCCATTGAGATTGCCGAGGAGTTCATCCTGGATGTCAGTCGTAAGACGCATGCTCCCGGCAACGCGATCCTGGTGTTCTCAGGTGGGCGATGGAACCGCAGCGAGGCTCTCTACAATGCCACGCAGTCAGCTTCATTTGAGGACCTCGTTCTGGCGGATGATTTGAAGGCGACCATCCGCGACGACTTCAACGCATTCTTGCAATCCGAGGATCGGTACAATCGCCTAGGGATTTCTTGGCGTCGCGGTGCTTTGCTGATTGGACCGCCCGGAAACGGCAAGACGCACTGCGTTCGCGCGTTGGTCAAGGAGCTTTCGGTGTCGAGTTTGTACGTTCAAAGCCTGAGTCATCAGTACTACACGCCCGAACAAATGTGGCACCAAGTGTTTGACCGAGCCCGAGGGTTGCGGCCATGCCGACACCACGCCACAAACCTCCCTGTACACAACTCAGTTTCTGCCGATTCTCTGTTTCGTGGAATTGAGCAAACCTTTGTCACAGCGTGACTTGCGGGCGAAACTGATTCTTCGGTTGGTCTATTCGGTCCCAACGCTTGGGCGTTTAGATGCTGGCTCGGTTAACAGCATGTGTTAACCCGTTCGCTGTTTGTTCGTGGCGTTAACGGATTAGCACGAAGTGAGACATGGATCGCCGACACTCGCTGCGTGAAAAGACGTGACGGTTGTCGGGTCTTGGCGGTGCCGAAGCCGGCGAAGTTACGTGGCGGAGGGCTAGATTGGATTGCGGGAATCGGATCCGCCGGTAGGCTCGTCGCTTCGGCGGGGTACAAATACTCTGCCACTCCGATTGTCCTCGGATTTGCGAGGCTTTTGGTCGCACGATGGCGAACATTGTCCACCCGCTTTTGACACTGCTAGCTTCGCTGACGCGGCAGGAACTGGCCCAGCAGATTCGCTACCTGAAGGCGGAGGACGAGATCCTACGCTCGAAGTTACCTGGTCGCGTCACGCTGGACAATCGTGAAAGAAACACGCTGGTCAAACACGGCAAGAAGCTGGGCGGGAAGATCAAGGATGTGATGACCATCGTCTCGTATTCGACGTTCTGACGCTGGGTTCGGAAGATGGAAGATGACACACCGGCGCCCGCGAAGAAGTCTGCGAAGAAGGGTGGGGGCGGCCGAAGGTTGTTGAAGACGTTCGCGAGACCATCCTTGGGATCCGCAAAGAAACCGGTTTTGGCTACAAGAAGATCTTGCAAGAGCTGCGGCGAATGGGTGTTCAACGGAATTCTTCGCACCACGCAAAGCTGGTACAACCAACGCCGCGGCCATTCATCCCGCGATCATCTACCGCCGATTCGCGACGACGCGGTCACGGTGCCGATCAAGTTCAGCAAAGACAACGTCGTCTGTGATTTGCAACTCGGCGGCCACCTGCTGTCGTACCGGCACGCTGCCTGAGCAAACCGAACCTCCCTCAAACCGCTCGGGTGGTAGCCGCTTCTACGCTAACATCTCCGCAAGTGATTGAGCGGCAATGTGTTGCAATGACGGCTAGCATGTTCGCGACGTTGCCGAACAAATAAGCCCGCTCGCGCGAGAGCTGAGGCGTTGCGATGTACTCAAACTCGACCGAGAGTCGCTCCCCATCTACCCATGCGAACACGATTTTCAACGGCCGAAATGTTCATTCGAGGTTTTTGCCCCCACGGGTTAGCATCCGGACAAGCGAACTGTCTTTAGCAACACTCATTCAGTTTTTCTCTATGCAATACAAATAGGTTGCGCCGCGGAGAAACAGCTGCTTGCCGGCCAAGGCGGGTGAGGCGTCGAAACGCTCATCGAGTTCGTTGGTCGCGAGCACCTTGCACTGTGGGGAGCGATCAAGCACCATGGTCGTTCCATTGCGGCCGACGATGTACACGCGACCGGCGGCGCCGACTGGAGACGCGTAAATGTTTGAGAGTTGGCCGAGCCGTTCGGGGCCGAAGACAACTTCACCTGTTTTTGAATCAAGGCAAGTTAAGATCGACTGGTTGGATTGGTTGTAGTAGAGCAACCCATCGTAAAGTAACGGTGATGGGATGTAGGGCGTACCACGATCCTGTTTCCAGAGAATCTTTTCGCTGGCGGAAGTATCGCCGGTCTCAGTCAGCGGAATCGCCATCGCGGCATAGCCTTCATAGCCGCTCATGCAGATCACGTAGTCGCCGTCCACCACAGGGCATGGAATCACATTTCCAGTCAGACCGCTGCATTGCCAAATGATCTCGCCTGACTCGAGGTCGTAGCTGCGAACCGCGCCGGATGCCGCGGTAATGACTTGCGTTTTGCCGCTATGCTGGATCACGCGCGGTGTCGCCCAAGCGTTGCCTTCATCTCGCTCTCGCTTCCAAAGTGTGTTGCCAGTTGTCGCATCAAGCACCTCGATGGTGCTTTGGCCAGCATGATCGCGAACGATCACCAGCTTACCGTCATGCAATACGGGTGAGCAGCCTTCACCAAGACTGGAACCAACCTTGGCTTCGCCCAGATCTCTCTCCCAAAGCTTCCTGCCATCAAGGTCATAGCAAAACATCCCGGCCGATCCGAACCAGCAATACAAACGCTGGCCATCGGTTGTCGGTGACGACGACGCAAAATCGTTGTCGTTGTGCGCTCCCTCGTGGGGGATCTTTGTCGCGGCAACTTGACGCCACAATTCTTTCCCGGTATTCCGGTCGAGGCACACCACGATAAAAGCGTGCTGGGCGTTGGGAAGCTTGATGTCGAAGAAGTTTGTCTTGGGCTGGTCCTCTGGGTCGGGAATGGATGGGTCTTTCACCCCGGTGTTGATTGCCGTCAAGATAAAGACCTTCTCGTTCCAAATGATCGGCGTTGAAGTTCCTCGACCCTCGATCGCAACCTTCCACTTAATGTTCTTGTCTTCACTCCACTCAACCGGCGGATTGGCGATCCGAGAAACACCCGTGGCATCGGGGCCTCGCCACTGAGGCCAGTTGTCCGCGAAGGAATCACCGAAGGCGAATACCTGGAAGAGAAGCAGTAGAAGGCATGCGTTCAGGGCGGATTCGTTTTTCATGTTTGGTATCAGGTGACGTTGCGAAACTCGTCAAGAGTTTCGGTTGATTGCGGGTTGGGTCGGCCGAAAGTCTTGACGACTTTCGCTACGGGATTTCTAGTGTTCCCGTACTGGTGCCAAATGTGTCTGTCTCGATTCCAATGTTGTTTAGAACGTTGACAAACAGATTGCACAAAGGCGTGTTGTTCAATTTGTCATAGGCCACGTATCGTCCATGACGGTATCCACCGCCAGCAAGGATAATGGGCAGATTGCTGGGGTTGTGTGCGTTGGCGTTGCCAAGATTGCTCCCAAACAGCACCGAAGTTTGATCCAGTAATCGACCATCCGCTTCAGAAGCTCGCGTCATCCGTGATAAGAAATCGGCAAAGCACTTGAGGATTTCGGTTTCGATAATTTTGAGCTGTTTGATTTTCTCCAGGTCTTGCCCGTGGTGCGACAAGTTGTGATGCTCCGCCGTGACACCATCGATCTTGGGAACCACCAAGTGATCCTGGATGACGACGGTGATAATCCGCGACGAGTCGGTTTGCAGACACAGTGGAACGAGATTCATCAACGTTCGCGCTCGGCCGATCAGGTCCGCCGCATCCGAGATATCCTGCGGTGGATTTTCATCGACCTCAGGTTTCGGCCGATCGAGCCATGCATCGGCTTCCAGTAAGTCAGCTTCCGCCGCGCGGATGGAATCAAAGTATTCGTCCAACTGTCGCCGATCGCTCGCACTTGTTTGTCGATTGAGTGCTCGGGTCTGCTCGGCGACACTATCGAGAATGCTGCGTCCGTCTGCCAAACTCTGGCGACTGCGGCGCACCTCCTCGGGGCTGCCGTCAAGGAACAACTTCGCGAACACAGTCGATGGCCTGTCCTGAGCCGGAATCATCACACCGTTGCTTGTGTAAGACTGGCTTTTCTGCGTATTGCTACTCAGAGAAATCGACGGGAATCGGGTCGCATAACCAAGATTCGCGGCAGCATACTGGTCAACCGAAATGGAATTCTTAAAGCCACCCAAACCAGGATTGCGAGCCGCCGTCAACCAGGTCATTTCCGTGTCATGCGGTTGCTTTCCGTTTTGGTCGGGATGCGATAGGCCGGCGAAAAGCGTGAAGTCGTTGCGATGATCTTTTAGCAAATCGAGGTACTCGGTGCTGTCGTAATCGCTGCCCGGCGTTTTTGGAAACAATGACGGTGGATGCAATCCCAGCGTGTTGCAAATGGTGACCATTCGTTTGGGCGGTAATACAACTTCACGACCGACCGCGCGATTCATTGAGTCGAGCAGCGGAAGTGCGATCGCGATTCCAGATGCCTTGAGTGCAGCGCGGCGAGAGAGGGGAGTGTGCATTATCGGTTCCTAAAAATGTGGCTTGCGACCAATTGATGAATGAGACTTCGGAGTGGATATCCATCCTCGCGTGTCTCCTGCAGGATTCGTTCGATCTCTTCGCGGTCGGCAAACTCTATTTCTGCACCAGTCGAAAATGCAATGAGCTTCGACAGAACGTTACGGGCAACCTGTTCGGTCGATTTTTGCAACTGATGCTTGTACTCACGAAGGTCGTCGAACTCAAAGCCATCCGCTGTAACACCTGACGTATCCACCGGAAGTCCTAGTTCGTAGTCCTTGTGTAGGAATCGAAGCCCGGCGCTGATCTCTCGCTTGACGCCTTTGCTATTGCGGTAGCGATCTCGAAATCCCCCCACTGGATCAAGGCACTCCAGTGCAAACCCGGGCGGATCAATCCGTTGATGACAGACGGCACAAGCTTCGAGCTTTTGATGTTTCTCAAGTGTCTCGCGAATGGTCGTTGCGCCACGCGTGTCTGGTTCAATCGAACCGACGCTTGGCGGAGGAGGATTGGGAGGAAGACCTAGAAGATTGGTCAAAACAAAATTGCCGCGTTTAACCGGTGTCGTGACGGTTCCGTTTGCGGTCACTTTGGCAATCGAAGCGTGCGTCAGAATACCGCCGCGAACGCTCGTCGGATCAAGCTTGACCTTTCGCATCGTCTCGCTTTCCACACCAATGATGCCATAGTGTTCCGCGAGGCGGCGATTGAGAAACGTGAAGTCTGAGTCGATCAAGTTTTCGACGCTTCGATTTTCATCGATCAGATGTGCGAAAAACTCACGCGTTTCCGCCAACATGGCTCGCCGTAAAACGTCGTCGTACTCGGGATACAAATAGGCATCGGGAGTCGTCACGTCGATACGGTCAAGCTCTAACCATTGATCAAGGAACTCGTCCACAAATCGGTCACCTTTTGGATCATCCAGCATTCGATCGACTTGGGCAGTCAGCGTTATTGAATCCGACAACTGACCTTCGGTAGCGAGCTTGGCTAATTCTTCATCAGGAAGACTTCGCCATAGGAAATAGGAAAGACGGCTAGCAAGGGCATCGTCCGTGATTTTCTTCGCGTTCTCGTAGCGAAACTCGTCAAGAGTTTCGGCGGGCTCGGTGTGTGAGGAGGTTGGCCGAAAGTCTTGACGACTTTCGCTACGTTTTGTTTGATTATCAAGGAAAAGCAACTGGGGCGAAACCAAGATGGCTCGAAGAGGGATCCGAACCGAATCAACGAAATCACGGCCCTCGTCAAGGCTGGGCTTGGCAAGCGATACCAGTGCATCGATCTCCTGGTCGCTTACCTTCCGGCGAAATGCCCTCGGAGCCAACTCCGCGACAACCGCTCGGACATGCTCGATCGGCGGTCGCGTGAGCACTGGATCGTAGTAGCGAAAGTCGTCAAGACTTTCGGTCGTTCCCTTGTCGTTTTTGCGGTTGTTTGGAAAGTCTTGACGACTTTCGCTACGGGCCTGCCACTCAACTCCGGAAAACAACTTTCGTGTGCGCTCCGGCGGCCAACTTTTTTCCAACGGACCTTCGACGGTGACGCGTCGGATCTTGACCCCCTCGCCACCGTAGGTATTCGCCGGTTGTGAGTTGTAGATAACGCCGCCGTCGAGTGCAGGCTCCAATTCGTCAGCGCTGACGTAAATGGAATCGTCTGGACGCAAGTAGGTGATTGTTTCCACTTCTCGATAGTCCGATCCCGCAAGATCCCATGCCTCAAGCAACTCGCTCTCGCCCTGTTGGTCATTCTGGCGTTTGAGACTTACCGTGATGGAAGACCGTGGTTGATGTGCTGCAGCCGTTATCGCAACGCGATACTGGCCCGCCACCGGCGGCCGAAATCCGTTCGTGTCAGAACGAAAGACGAAGTTCTCACCTCGAAAAGTGACGACGTCGTGATCCGTTTTGAAAATCGTCCCACCGCCTTGGCGAACTGGCCGATCGACCCACATTTGAATATAGGGAGAATTGAAATAATCGATTTCCCGTTCCGCCATCGGTGGCTTCCGTCCCAACTGAATCGCCTCGTCCAATGCAAGGTCCGCTGCCATCAGTAGACTTCGTACGTGAACACTCGACATCTCCTGAGTCGCCGCGATCACATCAAACGCTCCCGATTCGTTCTCCGGCGGCAGATGCTTCGCCAAGTTGCCACCAATGCCAAGTAAATCATGAAGCGTATGTTCGTATTCCTGACGACTGAGTCGACGTGAGGGAACTCGTCCGAGTGTCTGTTGCGATCTACGATTGACACGTGTGAGTTCGGTTTCGAGTAGCGACAGCGCGGCTGAACGAGATTCTTCACTCGGCGCAGCCTCCGTTACCGGCGGCATTTCTCCGCGCTCAACGCGATCAAAAATGTGAACCCATTTTCGAAAAACCTGATCGTTTTCCAGGTCGTAGCCAAGCGAAGTGAAGTCGAGACGGGTTTCGGTATTCGAGTCATGGCAACTGAGACACGATTCTTGGATGAAGGAGTTCAACCCGCGGCTCAGATCATTCGCAGAGTTGAATCCCGGCATAAAAAGCACGAGCGCGATCGCAGCTCCGACATTGACGGATGCACAATGTGGTATCGATACTCTCATTGGTTAGCCACCAGTGTCATTCGCCTGTCTCATGCCGAGATTGCAGGAATGCGAGCAGGTCAAATATCTCTTCGATCGTGAATGTGTCCAGCAGCCCTTCAGGCATGCTCGAGACGTCGGCTACCCGGCGCTGCTCGATCGATGATTTGGCAATCGCTTCCATTTTATCGGGTTTGAGCAGGTTAGGCAGCAAACGAAGCTGATCCTCGTTTTCTTCAATCACCACTCCCGTCAACAGTCGCCCGTCGTCCACCAAGATCATCTGTGTCTGGAACTCTTTGTGGATCTCGCTGGAGGGAGCGACAATTTGTTTTA
Source organism: Rubripirellula tenax (assembly GCF_007860125.1). NCBI lineage: Bacteria > Pseudomonadati > Planctomycetota > Planctomycetia > Pirellulales > Pirellulaceae > Rubripirellula > Rubripirellula tenax. The sequence goes on along the minus strand of NZ_SJPW01000013.1, from coordinate 28,687 downwards.
GCAGCTTGCTTCCTTGGAATCGCTTAGTGACGTCGGTTAGGTCTGGGCCGTATTTGGAACCCTGTCCGGCGATCGTGTGACAGCGACTACAGGCTGCTTGCTCAAAGACGAGTTTGCCATTTTCGGGCGATCGACCGCTCACTTGATCTGGGGCCGATCCGAAGTTGTGAAATTGCCACTTCGTGATGAAACGCCGATCGGACATTGGAGCAATCGTCTCGTTGGCCACGTAGTCGATAATTCGTATGAATATTCTTCCATCGTTCATTTTGTCCGGATTCGCTTGTCGAAACTCATTCCACAACCGATTGGCTCGACCACGTCGGTGTTCCGACATGCTCGCCAACATCGTATCGACGTACTGCTGATGTTGCTTCGGTACGTAAGGTTTGGGCAGTTCCATTCCGGCAATTTTCATGAGCAGTGCCGAATTGTCGGGTTGCCTTTTCGTCTCTGGAGCCGTTGCCAGATTGCCGACGTCGTGGTTGCGCTCGTACGTTTTGCCGGCAAGTTGGATCCCGCCGTCTTCAGGCAATGATTTCGGCAGCGAGATTCGGATCACTGCACCGACACCACGTTCCATATGCGTCGCAGGCCCCGAGGTGCTGGTCCAGATATTCCCCTCGTCGTCGAACTCGATTTCGCGTGTGTAGGAAACTCGCGTCGGCAATCGGAACTCGACTAGCGTTTCTGTTTTCGGATCAAAACGATTAATCGTGTCATTTCCGGTACCGCAAATCCAAACGATGCCTTCTTTGTCAACGTTCAGCGCATAAGGTATTTGGTTCTCTGCGTCGGGTAATTCATACACAGTCCATACTTCGGTATTCGGATCAAACTTGCCAAATACACCCGAACCAAATCCGGGAACCCAAACCATCCCATCGGGCGCAACGTGCAAACGTCGAGGACCGCGAAATGGAGGATTCCATTCCTTGATCGCACCATCCTCCGCCTTGGGGTCGATTCTGCCGATTCGATTTCCATTCAATTTGGAATACCAAATCATGCCGTCGACGGGCGAGAAATCCAAACCGTAGGGTGTAATCCCCCGCGACTCACCGCGGCCCGCGCCGATTGCCTGGCCGGCATCAAGCAGCTTGTATTCCTTGACCACGTGTGTCGTGGGATGGATTGAAAAGCAAGAATTGGAACCCGCATCGGTGTACCAAATCAAGCCTTCGGGGTCCTTGGGATTGATTCGTAGCGTATGAGGATAGTCGCCACGTTTTTTGGGAGCCTCGGCACTGCTATAGACCTCAAAGTCATGTGTCTCGATGTCGAAGCGAACCATCTGGCCGCTCGCGCACATGGTGGTCCAGAGGCTGCCATCGTTTGCGGTTTCGATCGAATGCGGCGCGTAGGTTCGTGGTGGAAACTCGTACGGCGTTTGCTCTCCAGTATCTGGATCCAAGGCGATCATCCGGTGCCTGCTGATGTTGACCGCATAAACTCGCCCATCGCGACCAACTTCCAAATCATGAAAAGAACCCTGCAGCGGTTCATCCATCTCCCACATCGTGATCGTTGCGGCAGCCGCAAGTCCCGTTGGAGCAGGCGGCGGAACAAAGGTTGGCCACTTCTCAACGGCGTTGTCTTTGTAGGTCGCCATCAGCCGCCCGATGATGGTTGACTGGGTATGTGGGTACAGCCCCCCAAACCCATCCATTCGCCGCAGCATCGTTTCCCAATCGACAGGCTCTTCCGGAGTGCGAAAGCCGACTGTTCCAACTTGGTGACAGTAGGCACACATCATTTTGAAATTCAATTTGTCACGCGGGTCGTCAAAGGCAAGCATGCTCATGGCGCTGCTGGCCGGACGCTGTAATTCCAATTCTTTTCCGACTGCCGGCCGCGTTTGAATCACCATATCTTCCGTGCCGGCGACGATACCGCTGAACCACTCGTCGGAAAGCCCCATCAGCCGAGCGCGGATGTTATGTTCGACCTTCCTCAATCCGGAAATTGCAAACGAGCCGTCTTTTTGAGTGAAGACGGACGTCCATTTTCGCTGTTCGTCGTCGATCGCAGATACCATCACGCCTTCAACACCATCGTTCGATACATCGACGACACGGCCACGAATCGAATGCCCCGTGACATCGGCGGCGAGTGAGCTGAGTGAACAGGCACCGCCCCAGCCGGTGATCAACATTAGCAATAGCAAAGGGTTCAAGCGAATCATTCAGAATCTCCGGAGGTATCCAGTACAGTGGCCTTGAGTATCAAATCCCGGAAGTTCTCATCCGGAACATCGGTCAGTGTCTGCAACAGGGCGTGCAAACGTTGCAAGTCTTCGTCGTCGAGCCGAATCTCACGATGAGCATCACTGCTCATCACTTCTCGCAACTGATCGGGCGATATCGAACGATTGCGCAGGGAAGGAATTGGCGGGTTCGCCACCAGATCACCAAGATCGGGTAGGTGATGACAGGAAAAGCAGCGTCCGGAATGAAGAGCTGTGTCGCTTTCCAATGCGATCTTGAATCCCTCGTATGCCAGGCGATTCATTCTCGGCGGAAGCTTGATCAGAATCCTTCCTTCTTGGTTTGCCAGCCGACCCAAAATGCGGCCGGCCAAGTCGCCATGAGTTTCACCCGACTCGGTCTTGGCCGGAATCCGATTGACATACAGAAATGCGTCAAAAGGTGAGCGAAATAAGGATTCGAGGCGATGAATGTGAGCCTTGGACTGCTCCCCTTCCCCCGGTGCCGCTTCGCTCGACGACCAATCGAACGCTTCCTGCAAAGCATCGGAAGCCAATTGCTGAATTTTCGATTTGAGGCGGTAGTGAACTTGGGGCAAGCGAACTGACAACTCCCGCTTCTGCGAAGGATCCTCCACCAAGTCGTAGAGCTCGAACCTTGTTAGTTTGGATTGCTTGATTGCCGGAATCCAGGACTCATGAAATTGATTCAATTGGATGAACTGTCCACGGAGCGTTTCTACTTCCCGATCAGAAAACCCTTCGAAAAGCTTTGCTTCGAATGAGCTTCCCCGTGTTTCCGTCTCGAAAATCCCCTTGGTCCGCAGCGTCGCTTCAATCCTCGCTTTGATGGAAGCAATCGCCTGCTGATCTTTGGGAACTTCACCCTCGCGATAGGCAACCATCGAGTAGCGTCCGTCACGAATTGCAAACGGCGGACCGCCAAGTGGCTCACCCCAGAACAACGGCTGATCTCTCGCAACTTTTTCGGATTTTCCGGTCAACAGATCAGACAGATCGGTTCCGTCGAGATGTACCTGTGGCGGCTGGATACCAATCAATCCACAGACAGTTGGGACGAGATCAACCAGTCCTGCCGGTTCACTCGTCACGGCCCCGGCCGCGATGTGACCCGGCCAATGAAAAACCCCAGGAACTCGAATTCCGCCTTCGTAGTTGGAACCCTTGATCCCTCGAAGATCTCCGACACGGTCACTTCGGTAGCTGCCATTATCGGAGGCATAAATAATAATGGTATTATCGGGCTCCTCGACGTCGTGAAGCTTTTCGAGCAACCGTTTGATCGCCCGATCGGTATTCGCAACCGTCGCCGAGTAAACTGCCGCCGGGTCGGATTCTTCTCCGTATTGCTGGACGAGGTCGTCTGGTGCGGCGAGCGGCGCGTGAGGTTCATGAAACCACACATTCAGAAAGAACGGCACTTCCTTGTTAGAACGGCGGTCGAGCCAACCCGCGGCTTCGGTGACAACCAGATCACAAGAGTAGCCCTCGAGCTCTCCCACCTTCTTACCGTCGCGAATGAAGTTCTTTGGGTTCCGATGGCTTGGTCCCGCATTGTTGGCCGTCGCAAACCAATAATCAAAGCCGTGATCCGATGGAGTCGGCTTATCCGGATACTTCGCCGTCGGCATCCCTAAATGCCACTTACCGAAATGAGCCGTCGCATAACCTTCAGCCTTCAGCAACTCCGCTATCGTCACCTCGCTTTTGGGAAGATGGATCCGTTGGTCGTTGTCGTTGATCCAGCTATAGATACCACAGCGAAGATTTGTTCGCCCCGTGAGCAAGACGGCTCGTGAAGGCGAACAGACAGCTGCTCCCGAGTAAAAGTCGGTAAATCGCATTCCTTCGCTGGCCAGTCGATCCAACGTTGGCGTCCGGACGGGCCCGCCAAAGCAACTGATATCTTTCCACCCAAGGTCGTCCGAGAGCAGCACAACAACGTTTGGAAGACGCGATTCGGCGAGCGAGATATTTGAAGCGAGCAACACACACAGCGTAGCGAAACTCGTCAAGAGTTTCGGCGCGGTCGGACGCAAGTTTGATTGCCGAAAGTCTTGACGAGTTTCGCTACGAGAGTAGGTTTTTCCGATCATTCAGCCCGCTCCGCCAGTTCAATGGTGGCGACCGCTAACCCGACCGGTACATAGAGCGTATGACACCAAACGGTATCGACAACCAAATCACTCGCTGACTTGGCAAACTCCCGTTTCATCGAGGCCAGTGACGGGTCGAGCGTGAAATCCTCGAGGGGCAAACTGATCTCAAACACTTCTTGCCCTTGGAATTGTTCACTCGGCAATACAACCTGGAATCTGCCGGCAAAGGTGCCGTCTTCCGTTTTCAGTGACATGCCAACGTAAAGGTCAGTGGCGCGATCAAGACGGCCCCTCACTGAGACGATCGACCGATCGCTGGTCATGATGGGTGCGCCTTCGGCTGCCGTGACTTGAAACGAGGACGTGTAGATCGTTCGCCCATCCTTGGTCATGTAGGGAATGCAATGCAGCAGCGGCCCCGCATCACCCATGGCAGGAAGCCAGCGACCAAACGTACGACTCGCTCCCTCTTCGAGTCGACTGCGCCATTGGTAGGCAACGCGCGATATTTGATTGACGCTCAAATCGTGGTCCGCTGCGGCGACAACCTGGTGCTGCGCGGGCACCTCGACCTGACGGCCGTCACTGAGTCGCTTGACGCGCACCATTCCCTCGGTGACATTCAGCGCCGTCGAAGCGAGATCGGCATCGACGTCAAAGCTTGTTCCAATGACTTCGAGAACGGCAGATCGAGTATGGATCAGCATCGGACGGCCATCCGGTTGCGGCGCGACATCTGCCGACAGGTTGCCCGACTTCAGATGAAGCACCTTCTGTCTAACCTCTGAGTAGGCAAGCATTGAATTCCCAGACGTTCTGACTGTCGAGCCGTCGGTGAACTCCAGGGCAAACCAAGACTCTGGTGACAGGCCATCAATCGTTCCGCCCGGCAACTGCATTCCGATCGTGAGATCGCTTCGGACTTGCCCGCCATCACCTGTCCATTGCGAAGGTCCGCTGAGACCGACGATCGTCGCGATCGCTTTGTCTACTGGATTCGAAATCGAGTAAAGGCTCGCCATCAACAGTACTACGGCCGCAGTCGCCACGAACCAACCGGCGGCCATCGTCCATCGTAGAGGGCTCGCCTGAGACGTTTCATCATGTAGCTGCCTCGGCAGTGAAAGCATGGTAACCGTTGGCAACTCGGCTACTTCATCACATGCAATATCTTCGAGCGTGGCAATCAGATTAGTTTCGCGCAGGAAGATTTCACGAGCCCCAGCGTTCGTCTTGAGAAGTTGATCCAACTCTCTTACGTCGTCCTCACTGAGAGTCTGGTCTTGATAGGCACGAGCCAGCGATTCAATCGAGCGATTCATTTTATGCTTCCCCTTGAGCCATCGACGCGCGTACGCAATCGGCAACTAAGTCTCTGAGTGCGTTCAATTTGCTGTAGAGTTGACGGGCTTTTACGTTCGATTCCGCAGCGATTCGCGAGATCGAATCGCCTCGCGTGTGAATGCTCAGCAGCAGGCGTCGTTCAGGCTCGTTTAACTTTTGTAGACAATGCTTCAGTGCTTGTCGTTCCGTCTCACTCCGCTGCAACCGATCTTCTGCCTCGACAGCAAGCAATGTGATCACCTCTTCACTCAAAACCAATCGATCTCTGGCCCGTGAGCGTCGAAACCGCAACACTTCGAACCGAGAGATTACACAACACCACCGGACAAAATCTTGGCTCGATCCCTCCAGGTCAAATTCATTGAACTTGTGCCAGCACGCCAGACCAATATTCTGCATCAGATCATCGACGTCCTGACTCGACGGAAGCAACGAACGTACGTACCCTCTAATCGCTCGCTCAGTGCCCACAAAGAGCGACATAAAACGATCGTATTGTTGATCCTTGTTTTCCATGGAACGTCAGATAGCTGACCCGTAAAGAAAGTTGTCAAGGCTTTCGGCGATTCCCCTGGCGGTCGAAACTCTTGACGAGTTTCGCTACGCACGTGAGTTTGACGCAGCGGGTTGCGGCTAAAACTCCTCCTTGATCACTTCGTGCGATGCGCGTGTTCCAAGCGATCCCCAAAGTCCATACGGGCTTGGCCGTCCCGCATTAGCGGAAGTAACTACGGGTGCAGTGTCATCGCCGGCTTCGATCGATTCGCTAACAAACTTGACAGCGCCATCGGTCATCAGAACATGAACGCCACCCGCGTGCCGACTACTCGCCGGTGCGTGACCGCCTGAAGAATGATCTGCCCCCAAGCAAATCTCGTTGTTAGGCGGCAAAGTCGTGTTGAATCCTGAATAAAGCGGACCGCCATTGGCCCAACTATAACCTCGCCGATTCTCGGGAGCTCCAATGTTCGTAAAACCCACACTCCAAAACCGAGGGCGATTGGGATCGCGATCGGGCTGGCAGACCCGTGGGTTGCTATGGACGCCGACCGGTCCCCAGCCTGTGAACAAGTGCGGTGTCGTTCGCACATCGCGATCCCCCAGATCGGTAGCGATTTCTCCGCAGGCAATCGTGTTGGAAAGGCCATCTTGGACATCTTTAAAGGCCGTGAATTTTCGCGGGACAAAAACACCACGACAGGACCCGTTGGCTCTCGTTGCCTGTAACACGTCTGAGATCCAACCACTGGAGCCACCATCCCACCGCCAGTATCCCGTTTCGACCCAATCAGTACTGTCGCCATAGCAAGCGGCGTAGTTCGTGCGTCCAAGCGAAGGCAAACCGGTCCCCGGATCACTTGGGCACCGAAGCGTTGGAATCTCTCTGCTCCATGGCCCATAGGTTGGTTCGGAAGGCTCCGGCCCCATCGCAGGCCACGCCGGTGAAATCACGGTTTCGCCATCGACATCAAACGCATAGGGGTTGCTGATCTGCTCCCAAAGCGATTGCTGCTCGAGATAGGGAGTCAGTCCAACCAGGAAACCAAGATTGAACTGATTGGTAGCACGATTCCGATTGGCTCCGGCATAGGTCGCGTTGTCTCGTGGATGAAAAGTACCGCCAATCTGCATTGGAAGTTTATTGTAGGCTGCGTGATAATTGTGGATCGCAACTCCAATCTGCTTAAAATTATTGCTGCAGCTCATCCGCCGAGCGGCTTCCCGTGCCGCTTGCACTGCTGGCAGAAGGATGCCAACCAAAACGCCGATAATCGCAATCACAACCAGCAACTCAATCAATGTGAGAGCGCGTCGAGGATTCGGAGCAGACATATTTGAAAGTCGCTGTGCGAGCGGGAAACAAACCGTTTGCCTAGTAACTACCGTTGATCCCGCGATTACCAAAAATCGACGAAATTTCTTGATGTCGGACAATCAGCATGTTTCTGGTTGCAAATAGCGTTCACGGATTTCGGTAAACTGAGCCCGGTCGGTGGTAAGTCCACAGAGCAATCACTTTACCTGGAGGTTGATGCCGGAGTATTTGGACCAAGCCTCAAAATTTGCCTGCAGGACGGCGGGCAAAACGGTTAGCGAAGATGGACGAAAACACCGCTTTTTGCACGGTTTGGGACACCCGATTTTCGCGGTAGAGCCGAGTTAGCACAAACTGCTATCCTGTTTCTACGTTGGATATGCGTCTTATTCGGAGCGAGTGATGTCAAACGAGTCGAAGATATTGCCAACCGTCAGCACGTCCGGCTTGGAAGCGCTTGCAAGTTCAATGCTTGCCCCACGGTCCCAATCAAGACTCGACGAACTGCTTCGACGCAACTCTGAGGGTGAACTCTCCCAAGATGAAGTTGCCGAACTCGATGCTCTGCTGGAACAGGTCGACGAGCTGAATCTGCTTAAGGCGCGCGCCGAATACACGCTTCGCCAACAGTCGGATACAGGCGCGCCGTGACGGCGTACGTGTCCACCGAACTGCGTTGGCGAGTCCGCGAGGGAAAACGCGATTGACGAAGTGGGTCGATCAGACAAATTCGATGCTCTACCAACTGAGCTACGAAGCGAACGCGAGGTTCGCTTCGGTGGGACTCGAACCCACGACAGTCGAGGTGATGTAGTCCAATCAGGCAGTCAATCGTGAACGGTTGGCGACGAAGATTTGGTCAGACGTTGTTTACTGAGCTACTCGCGAACATTTGTCCGCTGGCGGGACTTGAACCCGCGACCTCGTCGCATCGCGACGCGCTCTCACCATGTAGTCCGAACCGGCAGTCGCCGTGATTTGGTTGAAGACGGATCGACGAAGGGACAACTCAGATGTTTCACATTTTCAAGATGTAATCCGAGTCTGCAGTCGATCTGTCAGAAACGCTGGTGGGAGTCGAACCCACTTGAACCGGGTTGCAGCCGGCCGCCTAGCCATCTGGCTCCAGCGTTTTGTTGCTCGCGGGATTGCCGCGAGCGTGTGTCGTTCAGTCATCGTCTCTAAAAGTAGTCGTCGCGATTGACGCCATCACAGACGGCCCGATCGCAGGCAACAACGTTTGAACCGCTGACCGCTGCCGCATGGGCATAGGTCGTTGCGACCGAGCTTTTCCTCGAGCAGCTTGCCTTGGATGATTCGGACTCCGTGTTTGACTTTCGTTTCGGACGGGTAGCCGCGGCGGCGTTTACTCATCGGCTCGAAAGCAGTGGGCTTCGTCATATCGCTCGTCGTCGTGTTCGTATCGCATCGGTCTGCTCCGTGTTTGAGGTTTCGATCTTCAACAACAAGTGCTCTCGCCAGGAATCGAACCTGGTCTACGACCTTCGCAAAGTCGCGTGCTAGTCCGGCACACTCCGAGAACATTTTGAGTAACCCGCCCAGGAATCGAACCTGGTCCGACAGTTTCGAAGACTGCCATGCTGTCCAGCACACCCGCGAGTCATTTGGTTGACTACCTAGTCACAAGAGCCGACGACTGGGTTCGCACCAGCATGGGTCGCTTTACAAGAGCGTTGCCTTTCTACATCGAGCCACGTCGGCTGGCTTTGTTCGCATCAGTAGCCCGACCAGGAATCGAACCCGGAACTTCTGGTTAGAAGCCAGAGATGATGTCCGTTTCACCATCGAGCCGTTTCGTTAACAAGCGGAAGGCGAGGGAGTCGAACCCACATCACCCGAAGGTGGCACGCGTTAGCGGTGCGGCCCGGCAAACCGTATCCGGCTGCCTTCCGTAAACGAGAATTGCGAGAGGTCCGTCCGGGAATTGAACCCGGTCTTCGTCCATACCACAGACGCGTGCTGCCGCAACACTTACAGACCATCATTGAAAAGCACATCACGGATGGAATCGAACCATCGGCCTCCTGCTTGTCACGCAGCCGTCTTCGCCGCTGGACCACGCGATCGTTGAAGAAGCGATTAGCTATTGGCGTTTAGCGATTAGCTTCTTCAGTCTGGGCTAACAGCTAAACGCCATTTGCTAACAGCTATTTCAGTAGCGGGTTCGGGGGTCGCACCCGACGGTCCAGGCTTATGAGGCCCGGCTGAGCCTGGCTCACCCGCATCGTTGGAGATGTGAGTCTTGAGCGATGAGTCCTGAGCTTGTCCTCGCGACTCAAGACTCGTCAAATACTGCGGGAGGGAGTCGAACCCTCAAACACGAACGTTTGAAATTCGCCGCTTTGCCGGTTTGCGTACCACAGCATGTTGAATCAGTACTGAGGGCGGGAGTCGAACCCGCAAGCACTTGTTCCTAAGACAAGCGGCTCGCCGTTGGCCTACCTCAGCGATTGTGAAAAGTGGAGCACCGGGGAATCGAACCCCGATTTTCTGCGTGCAAAACAGACGTCTTCCCGTTGGACGAGCGCCCCATGAATGAAGTTAGAGGAGTGAAGGGTTAATGGTGAAAATGGTTCGCGTCGGATGTTTCAAACTTCACTCTTCAAACTTCTGCTAGTGCCCAGAGCAGGAGTCGAACCTGCAAACACTCGGATTAAAGGCGAGCCGCTCGGCCGGTTGGCGTATCTAGGCGTTGATCGCTGGTGCCGTTGGGAAGGACGCGACCGACCGCGTCCTTCCCTTGGCTGCCAACGTGTTATGCATGCAGTCGCGGAGTACTGTCGCCGGTCGACTTGCGATGGTTCTTAATCGCCTTGTGCGAGTCAGGAATTTGGTCGCCTTCGACGATCGCGTCACCGACGCACTCGACCACCCAGCCATCGACCCAGCCGACGTTGTCGTCTTTTAGCCTCAGCACGCGGCCGACTTTCGCAAACTCTTGAGGGATGTACGATGTCGTTCGCACGGATCCGCCGACGATGTTGCGTCTCATCGCACATTGCACGTACTTCACATTTCTGGACATCGTCGTTCTCCTTCGTTAGGTGCGGGCCAGCGTCACCGTGACGCCAGCAGTAGTCCCGGATGGAATCGAACCATCGTGTCCTGCGTGTAAAACAGGTGTCGTCGCCGTTGGACCACAGGACCATGTTGTCGATCCGAAGAGCACGTCCCCAAGGATTTGAACCCTGACTAACTGGTTTGGAATCAGCAGTGCTACCGTTACACCAGAGACGTGTGAAAGTTTTCAAAACAAGTGGGAACGCAAGGAATCGCACCTCTCGCCGACTACCACACAATTAAAGGCAGAAGATTTACAGTCTCCCGTGTGGAAACGCTCCCAAGATTTCATCAAACAAGCGGAAGCCGTGGGACTCGAACCCACAACGGTTTTTTACCGCAGCTGTTTTCAAAACAGTGTCCTCATCCGGCCGGGTGACTTCCGTACTGCGTTATTGAACGCAGTGACGTGAGCAGGAATCGAACCCGCGGACTCCTGGATGAAAACCAGACGATTCTGCCAACAGAATCTACCACGCCGTTTTGTTGCTTCGATCGAAGCGAGTACCGCATAGGAGTTTCGATCTCCTTCCTGCTGCCTGAGAAGCAGCCGACCTAGCCAGTAGTCGAATGCGGCTTGAAAGCGATGGCAACGGGAGTCGAACCCGCAACGACTTGATAGACAATCAAGCTTCCTTCCCAGAGGAAATTGCCACCGAAAATGTTCACGCGAGGGTGACCGATCGGAATTGAACCGACATGGACTTCGTTCACAGCGAAGTTCCTGAAACCAATACAGGACGGCCACAGCACCGGAGACTGGAATCGAACCAATGAACTCCTCGTTCAGAGCGAGGTGCAGCGACCAACAACTGCTACTCCGGCGTTTGGTCTTTCATCAACAGCACGGGCGGAAGGAATCGAACCTACATACCACTGCTTCAAAGGCAGCTGGCTTACCGTTAGCCGACACCCGAGTGACATCGTGAGCATCTCGGAAGAGTGTCCTGCGGGAATCGAACCCGCCTGCTCGGATTGGAAGTCCGACGCCTTAGCCGATCGGCCAAGGACACGTGTTTACTGAAAAAACAAGAGCTCCGGCGGATGGACTCGTACCATCACTCGTCTCCTTAACAGGGAGCCGCCTTACCATTGGGCCACACCGGATTTTGCAAAGCGCCCAGCGAGAATCGAACTCGCATTTCCTGCATGGCAAGCAGATGGGTTACCACTACACCATGGGCGCAAAAATGCATCACTACCAAATTGTCAAAGATCAATAACGCCGAAGCGTCTCAAGAGCACCGAGCCGGAATCGAACCCGCATCACCCCGCTCGCGACGGAGGAGTCTTGCCGTTAGACCATCAGTGCTTGTTTCAAAAGTTCTCAAGTGGGATCGGTGAGAATCGAACTCACATCGCTCGGATTAAGAGTCCGATGCATTACCTTGTCTGCCACAATCCCATCTGTCGTCGTTGTTTCGTTTCAGTCGGCGTGGCGGGAATTGAACCCGCGACCGTCGCCTTATAAGGACGCCGCTCTTACCCCTGAGCTACACGCCGATGTGTAGCGATGGGGCCGGAGAGGATCGAACTCTCACCTACACGACGACCAACGCGTCCTGCGTCGGTGCCCGAAGCCCGACATGCTGCCAGTTACACCACAGCCCCGATGTTCAATCGCGGCTATGCGTTTCAAAAGTGTCTGCATGATTCGTTTACCTGATCCCTGTGACCTGAAACCTGTGACCTACTTCAAGTGGTAGCCCCGAGGATCGAACTCAGCGCGACCCGCGTATCAGGCGGATTTGGGCGACCAGCCCTCGACTACCATGTTGTCGTTTCAAAAAGTCGGACACCTCGGAGTCGAACCGAGACCCTCCTGCTCCCAAAGCAGGCGTGCTTCCATCTGCGCCTGTATCCGATGTTGTTTTGCTTCGATCGCCGCAGCCGTTGCTGTCGGCGCATATCTTCCTTGTCAGTGGGCCGGGAGGCGCTCGAATCCTCGTCTGCGGTTCTTCAGACCGCCGCTAGACCGTCTCAGCTACCAGCCCAAATTGAGTTCGTTGTTGGAGTTGCCCGTTCGATGCAGGCACGAAAAAAGGCTCGATGTCTTGGTGACACCGAGCCTTCATGAAGAAGTCGTTCGCTTTTGAAAGCGAGTGTCACATCAGACGCGGATACGCCGGGGCATTATCTGTATTCAACGGTTGCCCGCCGAACGCATTGCCTTCGTGTATCTGTTCGAGTCGACTGGATTCGGTTCTTGATAACATCAGAAAGCTCGTTACTCGCTCGTCTGTGAATGTGACTTGTAGTTCAGGTAGATAGACGCTTTCGCGTCACGATGGTTCACGTAAAATCTCGCTTTCACAAAAATGGAGATGCGCGAGACCGTGACTCTATTTCACCAAACGTCAAGAAATCCAAGAAGTACTTATTAACCGCGTCGTGTGGGGAAACCGCGGTGTGGGGCGCAGACTATACTTTCATCTCACTTGAAAAGGCGAACGGTGTCTTTTGAATCATGTTGCAGCGAGAACGAAAGGGACAGCAGATCCAATGACGTCAATCCGCGAAATTGACCGGCAAGTCCGAAGACTTACAGGTGAAGATGCAACCTGTCGCCCGTTCATGTGCGATGGTTCACCGATAGGTTGCGAAGTTGTGCAGGCTGGGATCAATCCAGGCACGCTTACCCCATTCTGGCCCTATTGGGACGCGAAGAAGCTTGGTTGTGATAAGGTTGGGTGGCTTGCCGAGCATCGTCGGCTCAACAAAGGAAAGAGAACACCAACGCGGAATCGTATTGAAGAGCTCTGTGAATTACTGCAACCACTCAGGTGCATGGAGATGAACATGTCTCATCACTACTCCAAGGATCAGAGAGATCTGACACCAAGTCAACGCGCGGACACAGTTGTGTTTGATTACTTGCTCAACGCGATCCGTCCTAAAGTACTGATCGTGCATGGAAACCTGCCGATTCGGCACCTAGAGCGAATCCTTAAAGTTTGCATCAAGAAGGATGAGTTTGTTTCCCACAAGCTGAACGATTTCACGCTGGATATCATTGCCGCGAAGGTTCATTTCTCCCGAGTCTCAAGAGAATATCTCAGGGATTTTGGAACCCGCGTGAAGAACCATGTCGGTGCGAGTGCAATTGCCCATCGAATATAGGCGATGTCAAACGAAACAAGCCAGCTTAATGCTGGCTTGTTTGTTGAAGCGTTGGCGTGACTACGAATTTCAATCGTCGTACAAGCCGGGATAGCTCGGCCAGTCATCGCCCCAGTCGCCGGGGTGAACGACGGGGTAGTCGGGCATGCCTGGATAAGACTCGCCGGGGTGACCGGGTGGCAGGTTGTCGGGCGCGGAGTAGCCGGGTGGGACGTGGTAGGGATGGTCGGGCGGCAGTCGCGGCCAAATGTGTGGTGACGGCGGAACCTCAATGACGCCCGGTGTTTCCGGTTGCGGCGGCCAGATCGCATCGTCGGGCCACCAGGGCGGTCGCGGGCCGGGGTCGGGCGTGCCGGGCGGATAGTCGTCGGGCCACACTGGAGGTACGGGTTCGGGCAGCAGATAGAGGTTCGTGCGGTTGTCGCCGGGGTCACGCACGCGGCGGCCGGCGAGCATGGCCAGCAGCGACAACGCTCCGCAGAACGCCATCACCGGGTTCGGGTACGGTGCTGTGTCGAGGCAATGGTCCATGACCTCGTTGACGAAGCCGGGCACGCGAAGCAAACGATCAGGAAGGACGCCCGGATCAACGACGACGGGAGGCGGCTCCGGGGCAGGCTCGTCGTCCTCAACCACCCTCGGCTTTGCGAGAAAATTACTGAGGTCAAAGATTGCCCGAACACGTTTCGCCTCGTCCGGATCGACGACCAACTTTGAAGTGTCGGCATCGACGCCGTAGCCAAGCAGCGGCATGCCGCCGGACCATTTTCCCTTCCGACGTGAAGCCGCGATCTTGTCCCGAGTCCGTTCGGAAATGATCTCGCGTTCAAATTGTGCGAACGAAAGCAGGATGTTCAGCGTCAACCGTCCCATGCTGCAAGTCGTGTTGAACTGCTGCGTCACCGACACGAACGACACGCCGGCGTTATCGAACTTTTCCATCATCCGAGAAAAGTCCAGCAAGGATCGACTGAGCCGGTCCACCTTGTAGACAACAACGCAGTCGATCTTGCCGGCCTCGATGTCCGCCATCAGTTGCTTCAACGCCGGCCGGTCCATGTTGCCGCCGGTGTACCCGCCGTCGTCGTACCGCGTCGGCACGCACGTCCAACCTTCGTGCATCTGGCTGGCGATGTAGGCTTCACCGGATTCGCGTTGGGCGTCGAGCGAATTGAATTCTTGCTCAAGCCCTTCTTCGGTCGACTTCCGAGTGTAGATCGCACAACGGATCGTCTTGTTTTCGTTTCGCTTCATTGTTGTGGCTTCCCGAGTTTGAAGAAGGTGAATCCATTGCAGTGCTGGCCCGTGATCGCTTTCGCGACCGCCGTCAGCGATTTGTAGACCTCGCCATCGAAGTCAAACCCGACCGGCAAGACCGTCACTTGATACATCTGACCCTTGTATTTTCGAGTCAGCGTTGTGCCCGGCGGTGGCAAACGATCGTCGACCGGCATGCAGACCTTCACCGTCTTGGTTCGCTCGCCGCTTCGAGCCGGCCTCAACGTCGCGGTTGCCGCGCCAGCCGACGAACCTTCCGGCGGCGGCGTCATCCGAACGTCGGCATCGTTGGCAATCTCGCCTGCTCGATCTCGAGCGCGCTGCGAAATGTCGCCCTCGATGTTCGACTGCATCCGCCAAGCGATCCGCTTGATCAGCCAAGGCTTGTTCGATGCATTCGTGCCTTCGCCGAACACGTCGGCGTACTGTTTGCGAAGTTCGCGAACGGATCGTTTTTCCATCGCACGGACTTCTTTGTTGATGTTCAAGGACATCGTTTGGAACCCTCCTTCTCGGGAATCTCGGACTTGTTAACCGTCGTGGACAGTCAGCCCTGATTCCGCCGACGCCTCAAGCCGAGATGCCGGCGAGTCGGTCGATATTGGCAAAGAAGTTTCGCCCGCGTTTGCATCATCGCCATCGCGGATCGCCAACGTCCCGCGATGGTTCAGCCGAACCAAACCGCCGGCCAAAATTTCCGACACGCGATTCATTCGTTGCTCTTCCAGCACACGCTCATCCAAATTTTTCGCAGCACTCATCATTTCATCTCACTTCTCGGGGATCTCGGACTTGTTGACCATCGAGATCAGTCAGCCTGATGTCGCCAAGAGACTCAAGCCGCGATGCGAGCGGATCATCCGAGATCGAAAGAGAAGTCTCGCCTCCGCTTGCGTCGGTCGCTTCGCCGACTGCCAATGCGCCGCGGCGTTTGAGCCGGACCAACCCGCCGGCCAGAATCGCGGCCACCCGAGCGCGTCGCTCGGCCGCCGTCAGTTCAACAATGGAATTCGTCGCAGACAAAGGCCCGCCTCCGTAAGAGAACGTGTGCCCGTGTCCCCGCCTGCGATCAATCGCCCAGCCCAAGACCCCGGAAGAAAAAGTGCTTCACCGAGATATACCTACCCGGTTCACGTCCGAGATGACGAAGCAAAACGGGCTGTTAACCATTTGTCTCTGTTAATCAGAGAGACAGAGAGAATCCGCGGCGAAAAGCTGGGTCTCGCATGAGAACCGGCGGTTCACAAACGTCTCTGACACGAGACGGGTGCAAACTGGAGAGATCGCCGTGCGGCCAGAGACATCCGCGATGCCCGCAAAAAACGCGGCCAGAAACGAAAAAACGCCCGCGTGTCATCTCTGACATACGGGCGTTAACTAGGGTGTCATCAGGTTAGTACCTTGACGACGAGCTCCCCCGGCAGGACTTCCCCGACGCGGGAATTGCGGGGGTTTTTGGTGCCGAATATAAAAGCACCACGAAATCCACCACCTCAGCCTCGATGTTTGCTGACTGCGTTCGCGAGCACCTCAATTCGGCAGAACTTCGAAGCCTACTTGAAGAGCTGGGGGCTAAAAAAGGTCGCAGTGCCGGTGAGGGCACTGCGATCGATTGAGTGGCGGGTCGGTTAGACGGCCGCTTCGGTTTCTTTCATGGCATCAATCAGGGCACTGGCCTGGCTGATCGACAGTTGATCCGGTGACGTGACGTGGAAGCGGGCCTGTAATTCACTGGCCAACATGATGCCCTGCTTTCCAGCGATCGTTTGTATCGCTCGGATCTGCTTGTCGGTTGCCGGACGGTGGCCTCGAGGGCGGCTGACTGGTGACGGTGACTTGTTTCCGGCCTCACAGCCGGGACCTTTGGCCGTCGCCGGCGATAGCATTCGGAGCTCGTCGTCGATGCTGCGGCGGCAGCGGGCGAATGCTTGACGCACCCGCTGCTCGATCGCTTCGCCGTCTTCGGATTCGAACGGGTCGAGCTGGACCTCGACGACGCAGCTGGCACCGATGCTACCGAAATTCGGTTGGCCGATCTTTTGCTGCAGACCGACCGTGATCTTGGGGATATTCATGGAATTTTCTTTTGGGATTCAGGCGTAAGGGCGTGCCGGTGAACGTCACCGGCACATTGGTATGGGAAGCTCATCAGTTGGGCAAGAGCCAGTGTTGATGGAGCCAGTCGATCTCGGCAGCTAGTGCCAACGATCGTGTCTTGAACGGCCCCAGAACGGGTCCGCTGACGGGCGACAGATCGGCCGTCCAGCTGCCATTCGCCGTTGGTTCCACATGGGAACCGCGGCGAATGGTGGGTTGGCCTAGCGAATGGGGATCGATCTCCTCCTGATAGATCATCCGCACGTCGCCGCTTGCATTGATGACGACGTCCAGAGCTGTCACCGTGACCGACGCAGGATGCTGCGACGCGGACGATCCGTCATCCAACCGTCCAGCGAGGCTTCTACCCGCGTCAACTCGCCAGCGATGTGCTCGCGGATCCCCGGTCGTTCTCGCAGGTCTTGAGGCTGTATGCCGGCAACGATGCCGCGAGCATCCGCTACCAATCGATCCAATCCCTCATCGCTGCGGATGTTCAGTCGCTGAAATCGCTCAAAGAACTCGAGCAAGTTGGTCACCGCCGAATCACGAAACACCTTCGGCGATCCATCGTTCTGGCCGTTCAATCGTTCGGCCAAATGGCTGACCAATTGTCCGAGCTCGTCGGCGAACGCTTGCTCGGCCAACTGAACCGCTTCGTCGAACCGAGTTTGCACCCGGGCACACTCGCTGTAATACAACTGCGGACTGACCCGCAGCAAGTACTCCGGCGGATCACAACTGGGATAGTCCCACTCGATGCCGAACTGTTCGCGAAGGTTCGACGAGTAATCGCCCGCATCGAACAGGTCGCCCAGACGCTCGCGTGCCTGGTCGATCATCTCGTCGTAGTGGCGTTCGAGTTGCTCGACCGCTTCGGCCAACTCGGCACGCACCGTTGTCATGTGCACATCGAAAGCGGCCACGTCGCGACGCCGAATCAGCCTCATGCCGGGTTCGACATACGGCAGCGTGTGGTTCTTCCAGTAGTCCGCTGCCTGTTTGCGAACCGTGGACGCGGCCCGAAAAGCAGGGTGTCCCGTGTCCAGTAACTTCTTCGAGGCTGATACCGACTTGATGTCAGCATCGAACGTGCCGGCTGCTTGTCGGGTTTGGTCTTGGCTAAGCGTCTTGCGAACGCCAGGCCAATGGATCTTCAGTCGTACGGCCGTGGTTTCATCTTGCAGTCGCTGGCCTACCGAAGTGTTTTCCGTCGTCGCCGTCGTTCCTTCGGAGAGCGTTGGCATCGTCAATGTATCGAGAGTCATGGTTCAATCTTCCGATGTGAGTGTAGTAAAAGAACAACGCCCCGCCGGCATACATCCGGCGGGGCGTTGGAAATGTCAAAACGTTCTGTCAAAGACTCGCGGTTGCCCGGAGTCACATGTAACCCGTCGCCATTCACGTCAAGCGATCTCGGGTGGCTCGCCGGTGCTTTCCAGCCTTGGAGCGTCTGAGTTCGACGCATGCAGCACGACTTCTTCGAGCAACACGTCGCAGACGGCTTCGCTACTTGACTCGGATGGACGCGGCCAGAGCAGAATCGCGACCACCAACAGTGGCAGTCCGCACGCCAGCAACAGACCGCCTGATGCGATCACGGCCGCCAAGATGGAATCGCTCCGTTCACGCTGGTCCCACTCGCGACGATCCGTTTCGAGTTGGTCCCGCTGTTGACCAACCTCGGCTCGTTCTTGCTGCATGTCGCTCTGCATTTCGAGCCACTGTTGGTCGCTCAGGTCTCGGCCGCTTGGGCCACAACCGATCACGATCAGGCTACCGATCGCGATCAGTAGCGTGGGCGTCTTCGCCGTCACGATGAAACTCCTTCCGTACAAGTTTTTGAATCAGCGTTTGCAGTCCACGTCGCTGCCGCCGCAACTGCCACACCATCAGTGAGGAAACAGCCAGCGAAAACGAAAGCGTCAAGCAAACGAAAAGTAAAGGTGTCAAAGAGGTTGCTCCTATTACGAAGTGAGCCCGGTAGCTTTGACAGCGACCGGGCTTGCGGGTGATAACGATGAAGCAATTGCATGTCGTGCCAAAGCTCAGGCACAGGCCTAAGCAAGTGGCTTTCGCAACGCTTAAGAGCTGTCAGTTGATCGACGGCTTCGTCGACACACCGCGTCGGCGTGTCGCTTTGGTAGCCGACCGATAGACGCCGGGCTGTTCAGCTGACAGACATCGACCATCTGCCCAACGCCGCAAGCGTTCGACCGACTCGGATGAAGTCACCGCGACTGGCACGACGTTCTCAGCAGCCTGAACCAACGAGACATCCAGCAGTGAGGCCAATCGGCAACACGACTTGATCTCGGCACCGGTCCACTGGTCGTCACTCGGCTTGGGATCACTTGCATCCAATCCAAACCGATCGACATACAGACGCCAGATCTCGTCCTTCTGCGTCCGGCCCGGCAGATCGACAAAGAACACACCGTCGAATCGTTCGGCTCGACTGAACTCAGGCGGTAACTTCGCCACGTCGTTGGCCGTGCAAACCACGAACACGTCCGAGTCGTGATCATTGAGCCACGACAAGAACGTGCCGAACATCCGTGACGACACGCCGCTGTCGTTGCCGCCGCCGCTGGCACCCGCAAACGCCTTCTCGACTTCATCGATCATAAGCACACAGGGTGCCATGGCGTCAACGATAGCGAGTGCCTGACGAGTCCGCTCTTCGGACTGACCGACGAGCGAACCCATCAAGCTGCCGACGTCCAGAATCAATACCGGACGGCCGACTTCAACGCCCACGCATTTGCAAAACTCGCTCTTGCCACAACCGGGCGGTGACAGCAACATCACTCCGCGGGGGCGAGGCTGAATACCAGATCGGCCGCGATGAACGAGTGCTCGCCGCGTGAACGCTTTGAGTGTATCAAGGCCGCCGATGGCACCGAAGTTTTGACCACCACGGTGCAGGCTCAGCAGTCCCGACTTTTTCACCGCTTGGGTCTTCAGTTCCCAGATCGAATCAGGCGTCAGACGACCATCACGAACCAGCGACAAACTAAACGCACCTTCGGCTTCATAACGGGACAGTCCCGCTGCTGCATCGAGGACGTCATCCAGTTCGCGGCCCGTCGGCATCTCGTTCGTTTCCGTTGCGATCCCGGCAGCGATTCGAGAGAGCTGTTCGCGGTCGGGCATCGGGTGCTCGATCACGATGAACAGCTTTTCAAGTTCCACCGGTACCTGAATCACCGGACTCAGGATCACGACAAACGTGCGATGCTGTTTGCCTTCGTTCACTGCTCGACTGATCGCTTGCACGATCTCGGCCGAACCGATGAAGCGGTGGAAGTTGGGCAGCACCAGCAACGACGGCGTATCGTCCGCTGCCATCGACGACACCGCACGGACCGCCGCCAACGGATCGGCGACCTCAACATCGATCGCCGATCCGTTGGGGTGCCGCAGTCCTTGGTCGACGTCCCAAACCGCCAACCGCCAATCTTCGTCACGGCACATCGATGACAGTTCGGCGATGGCGTCGAGGTGTTCGTGCGACTGGATCCAGATACCGGCAAAACAGGCTCGGATCAGTTCGTTCATTCGTTGTATTAGTTTCATTGTGTGTGTCCTCCTCGGACAAAGTGTGGTGAACCCAAAAGAAAAGCCCGGTCAGCGTGCTAAGACGACTGCCGGGCTTGTTGTTGATCGCGGACTTCGGTTTTGTAGAAGTCCGCCTTAAGTCGTTCGTTCTGAGCCAGCCCGAGGGCCTGTTCCAGGAACGCACTGGCTTGCCGGCATTGATCGCCGGTGAATCCATTCGTCTCGACGCGAGTAGCACCCACGGGCGAGACGACCACGTCGATGGTCTTCAAGACGCACCTCCGACGGTCAACGATACTTTGATGGAACCATCGGCAAGACGATGTTCGGCCACCGAATAGCCTTTGCGGCGAGCTTCGATCTTTGTTTTCTCAACCGCATAGGCCTGTAGGAACTCGTCCAAGCGACCCTGCCGGCCCCATCGGCCCTGGTAGTTGTCGAATTTGGACTCACCCGTCGTGAGATCAAACACAACCGGGTACCGCCAGTCTTTCAATCGAACAGCGAGCCCGTTCACGGTCTCACTGAACAACTTCACTTCGCCCTCAACCGGCGCATCGAGCCCCAGTCGAGAGCAACCAGCCCGAACCGCCGCAGCGTCCCGAACCTGAGTCTTAATTTGCACCACATGCGACATAAACGTCTCCAAAGAGTTGGAAGAAAGGTAACAACGGTGGCTACAGTGCCACCGTCACGTAGATGTAGCGCGAGATGGTGCGAAATTTAGGCCGTCCAGCGACGCCGTCTGAAGCATCAGGGTGTTCTTGAGCAAGCGACACAATTGGAAACAGCCGTGGCTCCTGAGCTACGTGTTTGGACGCAAAAAATGCGAATGGAAGCCGCTGCGAAGGAGCGGTCAGCTTGCGACGCACCAATGAATTACACCCGAATAGCAGTAGATAGGTCTCGACCGACTGAGAGTCAAGCTAGGTCGCCATTAGAAACGGTCAGCCCGCCATCACCCCACGGCGTTCACCCGGGTGGAGGCGATTGACGTGACTTCAAGAACGCGTGACCACCGCCCCAACAACGCCAAAGCCAATCTAAAGCCTCGAATGATCCAGTGAAACCCAACGATTCACTCTCTCCGGTGCAATTACTGGCACCTCATCGAGGTCAAACGGACGCGGCGTGCCGGCGATCGTTGCTGCGCCCCTGAAGCAAATCCCAAAGCCATCCACCGGGCTTCTTGAACCGAGTCCTTGAACATCGGCTCGCTTGCCGCCAATCGTCACTGCCGCTTGACAAGCAAGCGTAAAGCGATGGCATGGTTATCGGTATTATGGACGGGCGTTGATCGAGTGCCGGGCAGTCACGACCACGTCGCCACAGCTTAACGGGCATTGGTTCGGGCGGCAAGCAATTGGGCGTTGATCGGGTCGGCAAGTAAACGGGCATTGCATCCAACGGGCCCAGCAGACGGTAAACGAAGGATCGAAAACGTTCACGCTGGTTCAGCAAACGACAACAGTGAACACTATCAAGGAATGCGAGCGGCGTGGGCTCTGCAAATCGCCAACGAAGGATTAAGGCGTTTGAATCGGCGAGCAACTAACGCAAGAGCCAAAAGACGCACCTAAAACCAAGCGTTGCAGCAATCGTTTGTGCAAGCAAACACGCGGAACATCTGCGGAGTCAGTCCGATAACGTGAGCGTTAACCAAGCCGCCGGGTAACGCAGTTTAGTAAGTTGGACAAGCTCGGCGGCTTTGGTTGAACGCATGGTTCTCTGACGAACCCAGTGTACCCAAGTTTGGAGTATAACCGATTTCTGCTTCTATTTCCGGGGTTAAATACCTAGAGTCGATAACATTGGGATTTTACGAGTCCATCTGCTAGCGCATCGTTTAGCTACCGTTGCACTGGAAGCGGTTTACAAAAGGCATCATCAAGCAAGTTTCATCGGAGAATCTGTTTTGCCGAGCGCATCGTTTAGCTCCCGTCGTACTGGAAGCGGTTCATTAAAAGCATCATCAATCAAGTTTCATCGGAGAATCCGTGCTGTCGAGCGCGTCGTTTAGTTCCTTCTGCTTCAACAAAGTTCGTGTGTTGAAGCCGCCAATGCAAGCGCATCGTTTAGCCCCGGTCCGTCCTGGAAGCCATCGCAATGGTCAGAGAACGGTTCACATCACCGGGTGGCGGCGATTGACGTGATTCCAAAGAAACGTGACCACCGCCACTCCGGTGCATGTGTTGGTTATCGGCATTTACGAACGGGCATTGCTCGAGCATCGGGCAGCGGTTGCCACGCCGCCACAGTTTAGCGGGCGCTGGTTCACGCGGCAAGCAATCGGGCGTTAACCGGGTCGGCAAGTAAACGTGCATTGTCATCCGACGGTGCTTGCAGACGTTAAACGAAGAATGGAAAACGTCGTCGTTGGATCAGCAAACGACAACAGCGAGCAACATCGAGGGTTGCGAGCGGCGTGGGGTGTGGCAATCGCCAACGGAGGATTAAGGCGTTTGAATCGGCGAGCAACTAACGCAAGAGCCGAAAGACGCACCAAAAACCAAGCGTTGCAGCACTCGTTTGTGCAAGCAAACACGCGGAGCAGCTGAGGAGTCAGTCCGATAACGTCACCAATCACCCGGCGGCGACGAGAGATTGTCCATTTGAAAACGCCCGACTTCGCCGCTCGGGTGCATTGGATTGTTCTGCCACGATTACGCGTGACGTTTGACCGACATTCATTTCACGTCAGAGTGATCGGATTTGCCCGCATCGACACCGTATTTGTAGGACTGTTGATTGCCCGATTCGTCGACCCACGTAGAAACGCATTTTTCGTAGTCGTATTTGAATTGTCGTTTCTTAGCCAAATGCCACGAGTAGCTGTGCATGATGTTGCCAACGATTGCGATTACGAATGGTACTGCAAGCAGCCAGAGCATGCCCCATGTGAAGTGACCGCGAATGCCTGCGTACACGAGATAGAATGGAATGCCAAACAGACAGATGATCGCGATGAAGCCAATCAAATCTGAAATGCCATGAAGCGTGTATCCGTTCGGCGTGCACCTCTGTTTGCCGATTCGCTGGGATTCGTGATCCCACATTGGATTGATGAACATGAGGGAGATGCCAAGTAATCGACACGATGGTTCAGTGGCAGAACGGTTGCCATCACCGGGCACGGAGAGTTTGGCATCCATTTGTAAAACCTCGCAAGCCGTGCTCCGTGTGCATGGCGTGGTTATCGCCAAATTTGCAGCGGCGAAAACGTGACCTCCAACGTGCGGTCACCGATGAGCGCATCTTACCGCGCTGCTGACCGCGCATCAAGCGAATCGCCGAACCCATGGCGTGCCGTCTTGCCGCGTGCAATCAACACGATCGCGGCGCAAATGTATGTGTTGTGTTGGCGACGGATTGGGTTGCAGTGACGGTTGTTTGTGCGGCCAGATCATTTGTTCGTGCAGCCTTCGGCCATGTCGGTGACGGATTGCCCCGAGGACCAAGTGTTGTTTTCGCGACGATCAACGTGACCAAAGTGAATCAATTGTGTCGGAGGAATTGCATTCCAGTCAATCAATCAAGCTGAGTCGAGCAGTTAAGTTACGGTTAGAAGCAAAAACTCAAATCCGCGCGACCGAAGCTAACGTTCGTTCAAAACAACCGCGTGTTCTAGTTCAGTGCGATAACGACCGCCATCACCGGGTGGCGGGATTAAAGTTTCCATTTCAAGTCCGCTGGCCACCGCCACTCCGGTGCATGGCTTGGTTATGCCACTTCTCGCGAAAGCCTAACTCACGGCTCAACACAATCAAGGTGCCGCACAGGGTTGACCAAAATGTCGCCTCCAAACTTTGTATCTGGCATCAGAGTCGCCAAGGCGCATGCCGCAAGTGGTGACCTAAGGTCTTCTACTGACAGCGGACTTGAAGGTACGCACACAAGTCCGTACCCAGACTCCTGTTCCCGATCCCAAGCTGCGCCCCAATCATAAGCATATAACCCTCGTTTGCCAAATCCCACGAACGAATCGGTTATCGGCATTTCAACGAGCATTTTCGCGTCGCAGTGCTCTGGAAGCTCTCTGACGAGTCGTTCCACGTTAGATGTTGAGGCATAGTCACCCATGATTGCGGAGCGGGGAATCGGCCCCTCACCCGCATTTGTAAATACAGCAAGATGCCCACTGGCGTCAGTCGCGATCCAACCGTAGTCGATGCCGAATGGAAATGTATTTTCAGGCTTCATGTGGCATAACGGCGGGGTTCAGCGAGCCGGGACGATGGACTCACCACTTCGTAGAATCGCGCAAGCCCGGCTTCGTTGCAACCCATGGTTCTCCGCTTTCATCGCTTGATACGACCCAGCGTTTTACGCTTCTTGTAATCGGGCCAGAAGTAGTTTCCATCAAATTCCTCTACCACGATGAATGCCCTAGGTGCGAGTGGCAACGAATCGAAAGCGCCCTCCGCGCGCAATTCTTCTACCACGCGTGTAATTGTTTGCCCGATAATCAAGTCAAGATCAATATCATTGTTTTTCGCGACAATCGACGCACCGTCTTCGGTTCGGATCGTCGCCGTTTTTCCGTCAACTACCGCATCGTAGACGGTTGCCCATTTCGGGAAATTCAGCATCGTAGTTTCCGCGTGATGGATCGTCCATTCACCGTCAGGGTCCGCGTTTGGGCGCGTATCGAAAACCAGAATGAAGTAGCCCGATTGCGCCGCATAGTACGCAGCCGTAATCAGCGAGATAGGTGCCTCGTCGTCGCCGGGGCCTTCGTTGACATAGTCGGGGTAGTCTCGAATCCGTTGCTCGATGTAGAGTCGAATCTTCTTGCGGTCAGTTTGCAGATTGAGTTGCATTTGTGTTCAGTCGGAGAACGTTGACGATCACCGCGTTTACGGACCATCTCGTTTGAGTTGGCAGTGGGAGTGATCTTGGTATCGAGTTGCGGTTGGCATGACGCAACAACGAGTAAACTGTGGTGCATCGTATTGTTCCGCCTCTTACGATTGGCGACGCGTTGAATAACGGACGCCGTTGGACTCATGTTACCAAGCTCCGCATGGCGTGGGTCAATCCGTCCTGCGATTTTCAGTCGGCACTTGGTACGTTGCCATTTGTCAGGCGTTGGTTGTCGGTCGCCGCCAATGCTGGCATCGGTTGACGTCGTCCGGCATCAGCCGCCAATTCGGTTTGCAGTGGCGGAGTGATCCAATCATCAGTTTGCCCAGCGAGCGAGCATCACGTTAGTCGAAGTCTCGTGTTGCCCAACGAACGACCAATGTCAGCGCCATCAGGCAAGCGTCAACTCAGGCGTTGGACTTCCAGCATTGCCAATGACGGGCATTGGTTTCATGGCGGAACGTTGACGATCACCCCGTTTACGGACGATCTCGTTTGAGTTGGCAGTGGGAGTGATCTTGGTATTGAGTTGCGGTTGGCATGACGCAACAACGAGTAAACTGTGGTGCATCGTATTGTTCCGCCTCTTACGATTGGCGACGCGTTGAATAACGGACGCCGTTGGACTCATGTTACCAAGCTCCGCATGGCGTGGGTCAATCCGTCCTGCGATTTTCAGTCGGCACTTGGTACTTTGCCATTTGTCAGGCGTTGGTTGTCGGTCGCCGCCAATGCTGGCATCGGTTGACGTCGTCCGGCATCAGCCGCCAATTCGGTTTGCAGTGGCGGAGTGATCCAATCATCAGTTTGCCCAGCGAGCGAGCATCACGTCAGTCCAAGTCTCGTGTTGCCCAACGAACGACCAATGTCAGCGCCATCAGGCAAGCGTCAACTCAGGCGTTGGACTTCCAGCATTGCCAATGACGGGCATTGGTTTCATGGCGGAACGGCCGCGATAACCGAGTCGCGGCGATTGATTTTCCATTGTCAAAAACGACGACTCCGCGACTTCGGTTCATCGCTTGGTTCGCCGCAGTCACGCTGTCGTGACCCAAGGATTGATGCAATTGACCAGAAGACGGCAAGCATCAGTCCCCACCCAAGTATTGTGCCGACTGGAAGTGCAATGAGCAAGCACGCCCACGTGGGGAGCGGCGACCACGATTTCAGAAAAAGAGCAAACGTAATGGAACCAACGATTGGCGCAACGACCTCCATCAAGAATTCGACGACAGTCTTCGTTTCCCGTTGAGGTTGATCCACAGTTCACTCGATGATTTTGCCGCACCAGAGAAATTCGGCAAGCATTTTCCAGCTCGGCTCAGTCGCAGGGGGATCTTTCAGCGGTCCTTCGGCGAAGTAGTCGAGCGATGCGTACAAGTAGGATTGAATGTCGCCATTCATCCAGCCCAATGCCCCATCCACGATGTAGCGATTTGGGTGTTCCCGCTCAATCTGTTGTGCTCGCTCTCGCTCACTTGCCAACGCTTCAACAAAGGCGATGAAGGACTCGCGATCACAAACTGTGTCGAGAAGATCTTCGGGGCGGACGTTGCTAGAATCGTCGATGGATGTTCTATCCTTTTGTCGGCGAACGTTACGGTTCAGCGGGTGGCGGCGAATGATTCAACCATTGCCAAGACGGTCACCACCGCCACTCCGTTGCAACCGATGGTTCCCCGCTTTCTTGCAGTTGATGTAAATGGCCGTTCAATTGCCGATCGCATCGTCTGATAGCACGCGACGACCACACGACGGACAGTTTCCAGTGGCAATGATAACGTGTTTTGCGCGGGAGAGGTTGCCTTGACAGTGGGGGCAAATCAAATCCGGGAATCTGAGATAGGTTCGATCCGCGTGGTGGAAGCCAAGGAGCATGACCGGGAATCCGACGACGAACATCACGATCGGTGCAACGATGTCCGCTAGGGCAGGATCGAAAAGTCGGACCAGGTTTGCAGCCCCAATCGCAACGAACATCGCAGAGATTGCAGCTGCCATGCGCCACCCCAGTCGGCGTTGGCATCGAGCACATTCCGCTGTGTATTCGGCTACGGTCATCTACGAGGGGCTACGCTCACGTCAGTCGGGGAACGACCGGGATCAGCGGGCGGCGGGAGTGAACATTGATCTCGCCAGAAACCATGCCACCGCCGCTCCGTTGCATCCCATGGTTCTGCAATTTTCGGGTGTCAGAAGATGTGAGACCAGTAGTAGGCACGTCCCGTTGATCTGTCATACGCGATGTGTTCACCATGGTCGCCATCATTTGGATTATACCATTCAAACAGGTAGCCGTCGTCCACGACGATTGAACCACGGTCATCAGTTTCACCTGGATAGTCTGAGTAGCGGTAGATGATGAATTGTGGCTTGTCCACTCGCTCGACGTTTGGTTGATGGGCAGCCCATGCAAGGAACGCCGTTTCCGACGTTGTAAATTCAAAGTACGAGTTTGGGTTTCGAATGCCTGGATTGAGGGCAAAGTGAATGTCGGATGCGTCGTCAGGCAGCTCGCGAATCGCAAAGTCCTTAGAGGGAACGTTGGACGCGACGTCGCCACTGCAACCAGTGAAGGCCGTCAGCAAAAGTGTCAAGCAAAGTCTGCAAGCACGAGCGAGCATTGTCCTCAGAATCCATATGGCAGAACGGCACCCGTCACCGAGGACGGACGATTGATTTTCCATTTGTGAAACCGCGCAAGCCGTCCTTCGGTGCACGGGATGGTTACCCGCCCTTTGGAGTGTGGTCAGGGAACGTCGTAAGGTGGTCAGTAAGATAGAAATAGTAGTTCGGGTCAACACCGAGACGAATGCAGATTTCTACAAGTAGCTTCGATACGTCGCTTGGCACGAACAGATTATCATCCGCGATGTGCTCGCAAGCAAATTCGCAGCAGACCTTGAGTTCTCCAACCGAGAGTAATTCGCGTGCTGTGTCATACGGATACCCAGCTTGCGTCTCCAGAGACGAAAGTATGCGGGCAATGCCGTCGCGACAGGAGTTGATAGCTTTGGGCGTCATGGTTGGAGATGCGGCATCAAGTTCGTTCGATTGCGGATTTCATTAGTCGGGTAACGGCACGATTCACGGGGATCGCGCGAAAGATTGACCATTGCCAAACCGGCAGCCCGCGATCTCCCGTGCAATCGATGGTTCGTCGTGTCTTCATTTATTGAAGAGTGAGTGAAACGTAACGAT
>NZ_SJPW01000012.1 GCF_007860125.1 Rubripirellula tenax | reverse complement strand
GCTGCTGATACGCCGGAGAACCAAAAAGAGTATCCGCAAAATCCTTCGCAAGAAGAGGGCCTCGGCTTTCCCCTGCTGCGATGTGTTTCATTGGTTTCGATGGCGACGGGAATGCTGGTGGATCTAGTGCTGGAATCGAGAGTTGACGCTGAATGAAAGAGGCACGCTGCCTACTTGCACAGAAGTGTTCCGTCGCAGGTCCAGCGGTAAGGTTTTGCCATTGTTTCATTATAGTAGTTGATGAACCGGATGATACGTTCTTGCAGGTTGTCGAGCGAACAGAATGAACCGTAGCGTGTTAGTTTCTTTCTCAGCGTTCCGAACCAAATTTCGATTTGATTGAGCCAACTACAATGCTTCGGCGTGTAGACGAAACGTATCCGATGACTCTTCTCGGTGAGGAATTCTCGCCGTGATTGCAGCGACTTTAAGATGCCGTGACGACCTTTCACGCCAAGGTCCGTTTCGATTCCACAGTGGGCGGCAACATACAGCACTAATGATTCGCTGGCGTGGGTGTTCAAGTTATCGGTTACGAAACGCCAATGAGCAGTGGCATCGGTACAGACCAGCCCGTCAATGTTTTCGAGAAAGTCTTCTTCGGTTCGAGTCTCGCGAATCAATGGCGAGAGAATCTCACCAGTGGCGACGTGCAGGTTTCCAAACAACCCGAGCGTTCCATGGCGCATGTATTCGTATTCACGACGAGCAAGCATGCCGCTTCGCGGAAGCAGATCGGCGGCAATTCGCTCCAACGCTTGGATGCCGGTCTGCTCATCGATCGAGACCGTGTGAATCCCCTGCGTGCGATAAAGCTCGATGGCACGACGATAAGTGTCGCAGACTTCGAGGACCTGAGCGTTCCAAGCATCGGGATCATCAATCTTTGGGAACAGCCAGTACTTACTTCGATGCGGCTGAACATCGGTGCGATTTTAAAAAAGACCACACCGCAGTGCGTGAAATGCTTGGCACAATTTCGCGTTTGACCGCTTCATCGACGATCTCTCGAACGGTGAACTGTGCAATCGGACGGTCCGATTCTTCGTCCGGATTCTCGCAAGCGATCGCCACGATGGCAACTTGCTGTTCAGGGGTGAACTTCGATGCTCGACCTTTTCGCTGTTTGTCCGCTAACAGAGTTTCAATTTCGTTCTTCAAGACTGAACGCGGTTCGTTGCATTCGATCGAAATCAGTCGCTGCCAGCCGTCCCTCCAACGCTTTCGCCAAACACTGGCCTGTTGCGGATTGAGCCCGACGATTTCACCGACTTCCTCGTTGTTGTGCTTCGCAAAGGCGAGCAAGACAACCTTGGCACGTTGCACCAGCCGAACGGCAGCGGTGCGACTTGCGACGATCTCTTCAAGGATCTCGAACTGCCGCTCGGTGACCTGGATTTTGGCTGCCTTCCCTGGCATCATGACGCTCCTGCGAGGTTGTGAATCTGGCGAATTGGCGAAGCCTACCCCCATCAACGCTGTCCAATCAAGACTGACTCACGATTCCAGCACTAGCTGTCCACGGCAGATTGGCTCGGTCTGTTTTCGTCTTGGCAGTAGCGTATTCGTTATTGAGGGATCATGCGGTCGTCTGTATGCTCGCGCGCCCGCCATCATAGATTTGAGTGCCCGCTGGCGCGGTGGCTAGGCTGGCGACTTGCGATTCAATCCAATTCTGCAAATCGCCGTCGACAATCATCCTGACGTCACTCACTCCGCTTAACGTGTACTCGAAAGACTTCCCGATCAGAAACCAACGTCTCGGTTCCACGTGGCTGTCGCGGTAAGGGAACAGTAGCGGCGGGTGAAAGAGTGAAAAAGGAGCCATCAGTTGCAGCGAAATACCTTCTCTCGTCACACCAACCGTCGCGATTCCCTTGTACGAGTTCCAGCCGATGTCGCCGGCAACCAGAATCACCGTTTGCAACGTCCGCTCGGCGACACAATCGGTTCCATCGACGACGCTATACGCGCGAGCCAAACGGGTCCACCGACGAGCATTGATTTTCCACATCAGGCACATCAAGCCGATGGGTATACTGTAACTCACCAGATGTATAAACAAGTTTCCGATCATGTCTCTTCGTCCGATGCGTGTTCTTGTTCGTACTTTTGAATCTTGTTGGCAACTTGCCGTAAGTTCCGTTCGACAGATTGAGGTGATTGATTGGGGAAGACGGGTAGGTCTTCGATCGCGACGCCCATCCTGGCTAATGCAAATCGCCATTGATCGGCTTCGCCGGCGCTATTCATGATTGGCGACGGGCGACGAAGGAACAGTTCTCGTATCCGTGGCGTTGCGTCTGATGCATGTGGGCCCAAACGCACGAGCGCCTCGCGGATACCAGCGATCATCGCGCGGCGGTCACGATAGTTTGGAAACTCGAGTGCGGTGTCGAGAATTCCGTTGAGTTGGGGCATCGCTCGGTCGGGACCCAGATCAGCCAAAGTCGCGATCAGCGGTGCCGCTTGTTGATAGATCTCGGGCGAGTTCCAAATCGCGAGATAAGCCGGATTTGGATCGGCAAACGTCCCCGGCGGAAGGCTCGCCAGACGCTCGGCTAGCCAGTGACGTAGATCCGCCGAAGTGTGGTTCATGCCAATTCGATACAAGTAGGCTTCCCGCATCGCGGCGGGCGTCTTGTCTTTTGAGAAGACGTTCTTGATTTGTTGGTCGATGTCTCGAACGCGATCGTCAGCAACGATTCGTGCGATCAACGCATGATCTTGCTTTTTCGAGTCGAAGAAGAACAAGTCGAGGTATCGCCGCGCTAGGTCAATCCGGACAGCGGTCGCCGATGGATCGTTGAGCGCTTCTATGGCTTCGGCCCGCAATCGTTCCAGCGACTCAGTATCGCACTCCGGAACGCGGAACTTGATCGCTTGCAGCAACGATGATTCCGGATCCAACGCCCGGTCGCCGGACTCCAGGATCTGCCGTCCAACGTGGAAGTAGGAGGCGCCCGACATGGTAGCGTGAAAGTCGAAGTGAAACATCCTCGCGGGCACCGCCTGTTTTCGATAGCTCTCACGATACCGCACAGTACCTTGTGAATCGAGAACCGTGACCCGGCGGAGCGTGGCAATTGGGTAGTTCGTTTGGCTTTGAATGTGGATGGCCCAATCGGCTGCCTGTGCTTCGATCGGATGAACTTCGCAAAGTCGCTCCTGCGCGGCCAAACGCACTGCCCAATTCGCTTCCACCGCTTTGACTGCCGTGATCAGCCTCATCCCTCGATTCGCCCTGACCAAAGGTGGATACTTGCGAACGATTTTTCCCGGCTCACTAGGAAACAGGCCTGCCCCTGAATCGGCCTTTGCGGAAAGTAAAGCATAGGCGGCGGAAAGCCCGCGATCCGACGGTTTGCCACGCCCGGCGGTGACCGTGGTCAAGCTTTGAACTTGTGTCGAGTCGAGCACCGCGAGACTCAAGTAGTCGCATTCCGGCTCGTTTCGTTGATCCGGCCTTTCAATACGAACATGCCCATCAAGTTCAATGGAGCGATCGGCTATCACGTCGGGCAATTCCGCCGCGAGGTACTCCGCAATTGCCTTCATGCGAAACGGTTGCATAACAGCCCAACCCAGCAGCAACGCGACACCGAATGCCATCGCTGTTCCCTTGAGGGGCGAGGAGATGGGTAACAGTCGCCGAATAACCGCCGTGGCGGCCAAGTAGACAAACACCGTGGGCGCGAATGTGAGAACCAGCCCCGGAACGATCATCAGGAAATATCCAAGAACCACCAGCTCGGGTGCCGTGATCGCTAGCCCGGCCAGGACGCCGGTGATGACGAGTGCATACTTCATCCGCAAATTCGTTACAAAGATAAGGATCTGGGCGGCGCAATTGATCAAATCGCGATCATCCGGCACTCAGAACCATCCCGAGCGGGTACCGCTCAGAAATCTAGCTCGCCGTCACCCGACAGGTCCGACTTTTCGGCTTTTGAATTCCCCGACACTGGTGCTGTCAAATGCAGTTTTCCCTCGGCCGCTTGAGTGACACGTTCGACGGACATTGCGGCTGAGAGTACTCGTTGCATCGTTTGATCCACGTGAGAGTCGCTGATCATTGGTTCGCCGTCACAGAAAGATCGGGTCGCTCGGAATCAATCTGTTGCAACAAGATGTCTTTCAGTTTGCTGACACGTCCAGGGTGCTCGCCTTCGACGTTGTCACGCTCCTGGTTGTCGACCAGGATGTTGTAGAGTTGGTACTCGCCGGCATTCTTGTTCGATTCAACCAGCTTCCATCCATCTCGGTCGATGATCGCACAGCTGCCCATCGCGTTGAAGTGATTGTTGACGATGACGTAGTCGTGAGTTTGAATTTGTGGCTGGCCCAACAACGTCGGCAGATACGAGATGCCGTCTTTGCCGGAGGGAAGATCCGCGTTGACCAAGCTCGCCAGCGTTGCCATGAAATCGTAGTGGGCAGTCAGCAAATCGGATTCTGATTCCGCAGCGATTCGTCCGGGCCAACGCGCAATCAACGGACACTGCATACCGCCTTGGTAGCCGCTTCGTTTCAGGCCGGCGCGTCCGCCGGCGCCATCGAAAACGTCACCGCACTCCGACGTACGCCATTTTTGGTCCGTTAGGTTCGCCTTCTCGCCGTTTGCCAGTCGCTGTTGTTTGTACGCGGACTTCGGGCCGTAGTAGAGTTCGTGTCCGTTGTCCGAAGCGAAAAGAACGATCGTGTTGTCGTCCATTCCGAGTGTCTTCAGTTCTTGCATGATCAGACCCACGTGATCGTCTAACATCTTGACCATTGACGCATACTTTTTTTCGGCAAGCGTCAGGCTGTCGTCGTTTGCGAAGTCGGGATGCAGTTCGGGGATGGCGACGGGGCCGTGCGGCAGTTGGGTCGGGTGATAGAGGAAGAATCGTTCTTTCCGATGATCACGCAGATACTGCAAGATGCTTTGGATGAAGACATTCTGAGAATATGTTTTTCCGCCCGATCCGACGGGCTCATCACCCTGTTCGCTCATTTTTCCGCAATCGGGATCGCTGTTCCCGTCTAGTTCAAAACGATCTCCATTGCGCCACAAGTACGGCGGGTAAAAGCCATGGCAACGTTGGTGGTCGAAGTAGCCCTCGTAGAAGTCCCATCCGAAGCGTTTCACCTGTTCGTGCCAAGTCAAGAATCCGCGATCGAGCTTTCCGAACTGTGCCGTCTGGTAACCGGCGTCCTGGGCAACTTGACCCAAGAAGACTTCGTCGTCGGCGATCGGATGAGCGCTTGCCTTGACGGCGATCATGCGCCGCTGAAAATCGTCTTCGGAGATTCGGCCGGCATCACGCTGGATTGGAAGGCCTGCGCGGGTTTGAGCCCAACCGCCGATGCGGCCGTCGTGCATTCCGGTCAACAAGGACCAGCGAGCCGGTGCGCAGTAAACTCCGCCGTAATAGTTCGTAAACTTCATGCCCTCGCGAGCAAGTTGGTCGATATGAGGTGTCGTGATTCGTTGCTGGCCGTAGCATCCGAGTAAGCCGGGGCCAAGATCATCGGCAAAGATCAAAATGACATTGGGGCGGTTGGTCGGCGCGGCGGACAAAATGGATCCCAAAAACAAAGAGATGGTCAGTGCCGCTATCAATCGTTGTTTCATTGCAGTTCAGTTTTTGAGAATGGCCGGCGCGGCTTACAGGGGCCTTCGGACAGCGTAGTTTATACTTGCGCCACGCGAACGACTGGTCGCATCGCGAATCCGCATGGAATACCATTGTCTCTTCGGCAGATCGATTTTGTTCATCAGCTTGCTGCACATTTTTCCGATGCTGATCGATGTTTGCGATTCGGTTCGTATCGAAGATTTTGAAGACCGGCGATTAAAGCGATTTTTGAAATGTCCGTCGGCACCTCCAGATTTTGTCGTCGTGATCACTCAAGGAATTGGCAACCATCCTGTTCGCTCGGAACATTGTCGGTACATTCGATAGGCGGATGGGTCGGAAAGATTGTAGGATCATGGGGCTGGTCCGAATGAGTTTGCTGACCTAGCGGGCACGGCCCCGTACGAGGCCGCGAAACAGAGGCTTACAACACGCTTGCCATCGCTTGACGCAGCTAGGAACCGCTGGCCCAGAAATGCGGACGGACTAATTCGAGGTTGGTTTTATGCACCTGCACGCCGGCCGTTGACACGTGACTCGAGAGCGAAGTGAAGTCCTCAATGAAAATCAGAAATGCGGCGATGTTTCATGCCATCGGTATGGTCCTATTCGCGATGGTCGCAAACTCGCCCGTGAATGCGGACGAGTCAAGCGACCACGAATCCCGTCGGCCAAACATCCTTTGGGTCATGATCGAAGACTGGTCGCCGGATTTGTCCTGCTATGGAACAAAAGGAATCCAGACGCCGCATGTCGACAAGCTCGCATCGCAAGGCATCCGTTACGAATCCGCATTTACTACGTCGCCGGTTTGTTCGACTTCTCGATCGGCGATGATGACGGGGTTCCATCAAAACTACATCGGTGCGAACCAACACCGCGAATACAACAAGAAACCGCTGCCGCATGGGATCAAGCCGATTCCGCATCTGTTTCAAGACGCGGGCTATTTCACGGCTCTGATGAGTTACAAGACCGATTGCAACTTCACGCCCGACAGCAAGTCGGAATTGTTCATGGGTGAGGATTGGTCTGAGCGAAAACCCGACCAGCCATTCTTTGCAAGAATGACGTTTGGCGAGACGCACCGGGCTTGGAATCGCGATCCCGAACGATCGATCGATATTAGCGACGTCGAACTGCCGCCGTACTACCCCGATACACCGTT
The DNA here is from genome assembly GCF_007860125.1 of Rubripirellula tenax. NCBI lineage: Bacteria > Pseudomonadati > Planctomycetota > Planctomycetia > Pirellulales > Pirellulaceae > Rubripirellula > Rubripirellula tenax. The sequence goes on along the minus strand of NZ_SJPW01000012.1, from coordinate 58,308 downwards.
CTGTCGCCGCGATTGGGCGAACGGGCTCGAGCAGATGCAAGTCGTCGATCGTAAAATCGGTGCATTGCTGAAGCGACTTGATGACGAGGGCCTTTCCGAAAACACGATCGTGTTCTTCCTTGGTGACCATGGACGGTGCCACATTCGCGGGAAGCAGTTCTTGTACGATGGCGGCATTCGCATCCCGATGATCATGCGTTGGCCCGGCAAAGTTCAGCCCGGACAAGTCAGCAGCGATTTGGTCATGTCGATCGACATCTGTGCAACGATTCTGGAAGCCGCTGGCATCAAGGCGCCGGTTCCGCTACACGGAAAGAGTCTGTTCAGCGACGAAGTAAAGAATCGCAAGTATGTTTTTGCAGCTCGCGACAAGATGGACGAAACGCACGATTCAATGCGTGCGATTCGGTCTCGCGATTTCAAGTTGATCCAGAATTTGATGCCAGAGCGTCCTTGGTGCCAATTCAATCGGTACAAAGAAGGTTCGTATCCGATGCTGGCGGCACTGAACGTCATGAACATGAAGGGCGATCTGACACCCGAACAAGCCGTTTTCATGGGGGCAACCAAGCCCGAAGTTGAGCTGTTTGATCTGCGCAGCGATCCGTTCGAGGTTCGAAATCTGGCGGGCGACCCAAAATACGCTGACGTTCAGGCCGAGCTCCTGAAAGAATTGAACGATTGGCGAGAGAACGTGATTCACGACCAAGGTGTGACCGATGAATTTCGCGCCGTCGATGTCTTCCCCGAATCCAATCCCGATTCGACGGTGAACGATTGGGTGACGGATAACGCTGGCAATTATGACTTCAACAAACATGGCTGGCCCGCGTGGTATCCCACCAGAACTTTAGCTGAATGGGAAAGTACGCTGGCGACTTGGGAGCCCTATGTGTTTCGCGCGCCCGACGAAGTGATGCCGCGACCTGGCGTGGTTCATTCGAAGTCAAAAAAGAAACCAAAGCCGAACAAGCAAAAAGCGGGTAAGAAACAGTGAACAACATGATTGATCAAAGTGTGCGGACAACGATGGCTGCGAATTATCTGCGATTGCTGGGCGGTCTTGTCGCTGTCGCGGGATCGATCGTTTTCTCGCAACTGGGGTGGTGCCAAGGTCGTACCGACAGCGGTGAATCCGCGTCGGCATCCCCCAGTTTTGTGTTGATGATCGCTGACGATATGAACTGGGACGATTGCGGCGCCTACGGGCATCCCGCCATCCGCACGCCGAATCTCGATCGGCTTGCCGGCGAGGGATTGCGGTTCCGACACGCGTACTTGACGACGAATTCGTGTAGTCCGTCGCGAGCAAGCATCATCACCGGCCAATACCCGCACAACACGGGCGCAGAACAGCTTCATTGGCCGATCCCGGCGGGAAGCAAGACATTCACCAACGCGCTGCGATCGCGAGGGTACTACACCGCCGCGGCTGGAAAGTGGCACATGGGCGATTTCATCCGTGACCACTTCGACAAAGTCTACGAAGCGTCGACGGCGGGTTTCGTCTTGCCGTCGGGCATCGACGGTGAACCGCCAAAAATGATTGCGGATCAACCCAGTGGTTGCGAGGATTGGGAAAGGGCACTGGAGGAGCGTGACATGTCGAAACCGTTTTGCATGTGGTTGGCGGCGCTCGATCCGCACCGTGAATACACTGACGGCGCACTCGATCCACCGCACCGTGCCGAAGACGTGATCGTTCCAGCGCACTTGCCCGACACGGCTGATGTTCGCGAAGACTTGCGTTTGTACTACGACGAAATCGGACGCCTGGACTCCTACGTTGGGAAGGTGATGGCGAAGCTGAACCATCAGGGCGTTGCCGAGAACACAGTGGTGTTGTTCATCAGCGACAACGGTCGGCCTTTTCCTCGTGATAAAACAAGTCTGTACGACGGCGGCATTCGAACGCCATGGATCGTCCGTTGGCCAGCCAGAATTGTGGCGGGGAATACGACGGATGCGCTTGTCAGTTCCGTGGACATCGCAAAGACTTTTTTGGAGCTCGCGGGTGAACCCGGTTGGGATGCGTTTGGCGATAGGGAAGCAAAGAGCTTTGCGTCGGTGCTATTCGATCCGACCCGATCCCATCGTCAATTCGCATTTGCCGAAGATCACTGGCACGATTACGAAGATCACGCTCGCTGCATCGTCGACCATCAATACAAACTGATTCGAAACGATTACCCCGACCTTCCGCCGACGCCGTCCGCCGATGCGGGACGCGGACTGTCATGGCAAAACATGTTGAAGCTGGAGAACGCGGGCGAGTTGACGCCACAGCAACAAACATGCTTCCGAGCCCCTCGCCCCGAATGGGAACTGTTCGACCTCCAGCGAGATCCGGGCGAGCTTAAGAATTTGATGGACGATCCCGCCTACACATCGATCCAAGAGCGGATGACTGCGGAACTTGCCGCGTGGACGGAACAAACCGGTGACTATCTGCCAAGCAAACGGACGCCGGACGAGTTCCATCGAGTCACCGGCGAGCCAGACCACAGCGTAAGGGTGCGACCGCGACCATCGAAGCAGGAAACGTTCGGCACCAACGGAAAGTACTAAGCCATGCTCTATGCTTGAAATCAAGACAATCATGAATTCAACGCAATGACTTACCGTTCTATCTCGGCGACACTCGTTGAAGCAAGTGACAATTGCGCAAATACGTTTCGCGCCGAGGACGGATTGCAAACAGTTTTTTTGATCTTATTTACATCAAGAACGAATGGATAGGCATGCTCATTCGATAACATTGGCTACGTTTCGGATCACGAGTTTCGCTGCCAGTTATTGCTTTGCAGGGTTGCCCACCGGTAGGCTCCATGACTCACGTTCCCATTGATTTCACGATCGTTCACGGAATTCCCGAGGCGATGCGATTGCCTGCTGCGGCACTGTACGAAGACGCGTTTGGTCCGAAGTTCGCCGTTGCGATTCCTTGTGCCGAACATCGCCATGCGTTGTTGTCGGAATCGCTGAATCTTGACTACGCATTCGCTGCGATCAAAGACGATGGACTCATTGGGTTGGCTGGGTACAAGACGCATGAGGGATCGTTGACCGACGGGATGACCTACAGCTCTTTGATCAAGCACGCTGGAGTGATTCGCGGAAACTGGGCCGCGCTCGTATTCAGCTTGTATGAGCGATCGCTCACCAACGGACAGTTGTTGATGGATGGTATCGTTGTGGATCCCTCGATGCGTGGCCAAGGCGTCGGGACGCAACTACTTCATGAACTGATGCAGTTCGCAGGGATAAGTGGTTTCGAGTCGGTACGGCTAGATGTGGTGGAGACGAACCCGAACGCCCGCAGAATGTATGAGCGAAACGGTTTCGCGGTAACGCGAATCGAACGATTCGGTTATCTGCGTTGGCTTCTCGGTTTCGGAGCTTCCGCTACGCTGGAACGCGCAACCGCCGTCAAAGTATCGTAAGAGACCAGACGTTTGCGTCCGCTGGGATTTGCTGCCGAACGATGCTGTTCTCTTGTCACAAGAAAAAGATTTAGCTGAAGCCTGATGAATACCTGGATCGCTCTGTTTCGAGGAATCAACGTCGGCGGTCGGAACAAGATGCCGATGGCTCCGTTGAGGTTGGCGTTGGAATCGATCGGTTGCCGATCGGTGCAAACGTATATCCAAAGCGGAAACGTGCTGTTCGATTCTGCTGCCAAGTCGAAAGCCAAGCTTACCCGTTTGGTTGGCGACGCTACTGAATCGGAATTTGGCTTTCGTCCGACCGTCTTGCTTTTGACTGCCGCCGAATTCCATTCCGCGATCGCGAATAACCCGTTTCCAGATGCTGTCGTCGACCCGAAGACGCTCCACTTCTTCTTTCTTGATTCTGTCCCGACGTCACCCGACAACGACGGGCTTGCAAGCCTCGCCACATCGACAGAACGCTATCAGTTGGTCGATAGTGTTTTCTACTTGCACGCACCCGACGGTTTCGGGCGTTCTAAGCTTGCATCGGCAGTTGAACGCAAACTTGGTGTGGCGACAACGGCTCGCAACTACAAGACGATCCACCATTTGGCGGCGAAGCTGAATGCAGGCAGAGCGTCAAAGTGTCGATCGACTAGGTAAAACTGGAGTCGCAATGGTTGGCGGAATTTGATCGAATTCGGATGTTACCGGATCGGATGCAAGACGGCATTTGACGGCTATCAATCTGGTCAGTTCTCGCAACCAGCGCGTTTTACGTTCCTCGCAGAAAGTACCTTGTTTTCATGGTCCCAAAGTCGATTGCCCATTCGTCTTGCCGCGCTCCCGCTGTGCTGGTCCGGTTGCTGGTGGCTGGAATCTGCGTCTGGATCGCTTCGACAAGCAACGTTGCGCATGCTCAGGATAAAAACTCGCAAAACGACCGAGTCACGGAGACGAAGGCAGACGTCGGTCCGCTTGAACCAGGCCCCAGGAAAGCGGCGAAAGTGAGGCGTGACGACCGAAACTGGATAAGACGCAATGCCGGTTTGTTTTTCATCGTACTCCACGCTGGCTGGATCGTGCCTATGGTGATGATCGGGGTACTTTTTCACCGTCACCAGAAGAAGAAGGAAGAGCAACGCCGTACCACATTGGGTGAAGTGGCCCAAGAATTGAACTTGGTTTTTCAGGAGTTTCCGACCGGCTTGTCGCTTGCCACCCGACTTTCGCCGCTTCCCCAATTCGCGATTGGCCGAAAGCAACAGATCACAAATTTGCTGGTCGCTGAAACCTCCGATGTCTGCATCAACTTGTTTGACTACCAATACACGACAGGACACGGGAAGAACCGGCGCGTCCACCGAGAGACCATCGCGGCAGTGTTAGCGACCGATTTGAAGTTGCCGACGTTCCACTTGCGCCCCGAGGGAACATTGGATCGACTTGGCAGCATGATCGGAATGCAAGACATCGATTTCCATGATCATCCCGAGTTTTCCAACGCGTTCGTTCTGAAAGCGGACAATGAAGCGTCGGTCCGTGAGTTACTTGACCGGCCGCTGCTTGACCACTTTGCCTCGCGACCCGGCATATCTTTCGAAGCGACGAACGGGCTGTTCGTTTACTTTCGCAAACACAAACAGGTTGAACACACCGTTGACGCGATGCGAGCCTTTCTGGGCGAAGGCTTTCAAACCCTGCAAGCGTTGCAAGAGAGATTGGAAAGAGTTTGACCGCGGGGCTACGTTAGGCGACAATCTGTGAGTTTCAGTTTTACTCGTTGACAACGAAAAGCGTTTCTATGAAGTTTGGGTACACCATCGTCTACGTCGCTGAGGTCAGCACCGCGATTAAGTTTTACTCCGACGCGTTTGGCTTCGCGACGCGATTCATTCATGACGGTGGTGACTACGCCGAACTGGACACGGGCGAGACGACGCTGGCATTTGCTGCACACTCGCTTGGGCAGTCAAATTTTCCGAACGGCTATACACCGCTCGCGGATCTTCCACAGCCCGCTGGAATCGAAGTCGCTTTTGTAACCGATGATGTTTCCGGATCAGTCGCGCGTGCGGAGGCTGCGGGTGCGACCACCATTGGTGAACCGGTCACGAAACCGTGGGGTCAAACGGTAGCCTATGTACGATCGCCCGATGGGACGTTGATTGAGCTGTGTACGCCCGTAAACAGTTGACCGGCACATAGGCCGGCGGGTATCGCGTCTATGTTAAACTTTTCGGGTTGGGGCCTATACAGTTCAAAAACCTATGCCAGTAACCGCCATGAAGTCGCAACGAGGTCTCACCGCAAGCATTCTTCGGATATGCCTGGGCGTGGTGCTGTCACTGGTCACTTTTCGGGTTCAAGCGGACGAGCCATCGCTGACCTACGAAAGCGAAGTTCTATTCGCACGCCGCATCGCGCCCCTGTTCCGCGAAAAGTGCATCGGCTGCCACGGTCAGGAGCCCGACGGCGTGGAAGGCGGTATTGACTTCCGAACGTTTGAGGCACTCGCCCGTGGTGGTGATAGCGGCGAGCGAGGAATCGTGCCGGGCGAATCCGACGCGAGTTCGATCTACCTGGCGGCGGCGCGGAGCGAGGATGAATTTTCGGCGATGCCGCCCAAGGAGAGCGAAGCGCTGGACGCAGAACAACTCCAATGGCTTCGTCGTTGGATTGAGACCGGAGCGACGTGGCCTTCCGAAGAACGGATCAGGTTCATCGAGGCCAAGTATGCTGATGCATGGTCTGTCGAAGATGGCGTGACGGTGAAAACATCCGGCGGATTGGACGGAAGTTGGACCGACCGACGCTATGACCCGGCTGGGTTGTGGGCGTACCAGCCACTTCCTGTTAGCTCGTCGAGTTTAGGCGAGGAGTCCATGCGAGTCGACGAAAACGAACGCGATCACGTGCGACGGAAGAGCCAGCAAATTGATCGCTTCATTGCCGATGCGATGCCGGAGGGGATAGGCGTTGCGGCGCGAGCTGATCGACGTACATTGATTCGCCGAGCGACGTTCGACTTGACCGGATTGCCGCCGAAGCCTGACGAAGTGGCAGCGTTTCTGAACGATTCCGCCGACGACGAGACGGCGTTCGCGATGCTCGTCGATCGGTTGCTTGAATCGCCTCACTACGGCGAACGGATGGCCCAGCATTGGCTCGATGTCACTCGCTATGCCGATTCATCCGGATTTGCTAACGACTATGAACGCGGCAACGCTTGGCGGTTTCGCGACTATGTGACGCGATCATTCAATACTGACAAACCGTACGACCGATTCGTCCGCGAACAGATCGCGGGTGACGAAATCGGACCGGACGATTCGGACAGTGTCATCGCCACCGGTTTTCTTCGCATGGGGCCATGGGAATTAACGGCCATGGAAGTGGCGAAGGTTGCCAGAATGCGTTTCCTTGACGACGTGACCAACAGCGTCGGTGAAACATTTCTTGGTCAATCGTTGCAATGTTGTCGCTGCCACGATCACAAATTCGATCCGATTCCGACCCGTGACTACTACAGCGTCCAAGCGGTGTTTGCGACAACGCAGTTGGCGGAGCGTCCGGTTAAATTTTCCCGCGAAGAAAACGTGAGCGGTTTCGACGAAAAGAAGTATTTGGAACTTCGGCAAGCCGAGTACCGAGAGACCAAGCGGCAGATGCAATCTGTATTGTTGGCGAACGCTCAGGAATGGTTCAGTACCAACCAGCGTGATTCCAAACGATGGGACGACGCCGTTGCCGAAGCCAAGAAAAAAGGGCGAGTGCAAAACATTTTTAAGTCTGTCCGCAGCGCCTTGATGGATGCGGGCGTCGAACAGACAGACCTGCCGCCCGTCAACGTCGGGTTCACCACCCAGCAATACGGGCGTGAGCGTGTCGCGGGCAAGGGTTTGGAACGGTTGGTGTGGGAATTTGACCGGTACAAACCGTTCGCACATTCTGTCTATAACGGCCACACCCGATCACTTAGGTCGGTCAATCAACCGCTTCGGCCTGCGAAGGATCCGACCGATGGCGATCTCGAGCATTCCGCGATCCACACCGGCGGCGATCCGTTTGCCGAGGGCGATGCTGTGCAGCCGGGTGTGCTGAGCGTCATTGCCGATCAGGTCCGCGCGAACATTCCACAGACCATCGACGGACGCAGGACGGCACTCGCTGATTGGATTGCGAACCCGAAGAATCCGCTCACCACACGCGTGATTGTCAACCGAGTTTGGCAATGGCATTTTGGGACTGCGATTGCGGGTAACCCCAATAACTTTGGTTCGACCGGTAAGCGGCCGACCCATCCCGAGCTTCTCGATTGGCTGGCTGTAGAACTGGTGAGGAGCGGTTGGTCGATCAAGAGCTTGCATCGGGTGATCATGAATTCAGATGCTTACTGCCGATCCTGCCAATACGATCGCGGCGCGGAAGCAAGTGAGACCACTGACCGTGATACTCTTGCTCTTGCGACGGCGTCATATGCAGCGTTCCTGCCAAGGCGTTTGAGTGCGGAAGAACTCCGCGATTCAATGTTGAGCGTTAGCGGAGAGCTGAATCTTAAGATTGGCGGCATCCCTTGCCGTCCCATCATCAACTCAGAAGTTGCGCTGCAGCCGCGTCAGGTCATGGGGACCTTTGCGGCCGCGTGGACTCCAAACCCCAAACCGGACCAGCGCAACCGCCGCTCGCTGTACGTCTTGAAACTTCGTGGTCTGGTTGACCCCAGCCTAGAAGTCTTTAACGCGCCGTCGCCTGATTTTTCTTGCGAGCGCCGAGACACTTCGACAGTCACACCGCAAGTATTCGCGATGTTCAACAGCAATAGCACGAATGCGAGAGCTTTGGCGTTGGCAAGCGAGGCCGCGAAAAACGGCGGCGATCGACCGGAAATGATTCGCAGTCTCTACAAATGCCTGTTTGGCCGCGAGGTCACCGATGCAGAAATCGACCGTTGCCTGTCGCACTGGAAGCACGTTGAGTCTTTGATGCCGCCCAAGGCGATTCCCAGCCAACGTCCACCTCGGGAGGTCGTTCGCGAAGCCGTGGAGGAAAACACCGGCGAAAAGTTCACCTTCGTCGAAACGCTTCACGCGGTAGACGATTTTGTTGCCGATTTGCAGGCGGATGAAGTAGATCGTGCGACATTCGCGCTAGCCGACGTTTGCTTGGTTTTGATGAATAGCAATGAGTTTGTGTACGTGTACTGAGAGAGCGAAATCCGTGCCCAACGATTTCTTCGACGTTGGGGTGTTCGCAAAGCCGTGTGTTCAGAATGGCAAATTGGGTAGGTGGAGCACGGCAAACGCCACGATAGAAAGCAGCATCGACGCTAGGATGTAAAAACACCCCCATCCAAAAACGAGAATGACCATCACGGGCATCCCGCCTTGTCGCCATCCGATCCTAGCACCAACTTGAAAGTTGGACCATGTCGAGGCAATGAAAGCGACGGCGGCAAGTAACATTTGTAAATGCGACAGCCGAGTTAGTCCCATCGTCGTAGCGAGAATCAAGATTCCGCAATAGCCAGTAGCGATCACAAGCAAGCAAGCAAAGTTTCTCGCCCAAGTCGAATGGTCACGATCGCTACCCTGTGTGCGGTCCGAGGCAGCGGTCGATGAATACGGGTTTTGATCTTTGCTCAACGTCATACTCTGATTCATCGCGGTCACGACGTACACGCCTGATTGCGGTGTGCCAGTGGCGCGTCCCACCTTTGCGTCTTAAGAATGCTACTCTTTTACTCGGTATTCGATTTTGTTGCTCCCAGTTACAGCATGAGAAACTTGCATGGTCAACGTCCAGAGAGTCGGTCTGATTGGATTTTTCGCAATCGCGTTTGCGACGAGCAATCTTGCTCAAGATAAATCGCCGAAGTCAACAAACTTTACAACCGACACGGACATTCTGTATCGTGTTGGCGAAGGCGTGACGGATGCGATGAATGAACGATGCCGATTGGACGTTTACTATCCCAGTGTCGAAAAGGACTTTCCAACGATCGTGTGGTTTCACGGTGGCGGATTGAAATCGGGAAACAAGTCGATTCCTAGCGAACTTAAGAACCAGGGCGTTGCCATCGTCGCGGCAAATTACCGACTGCACCCCGGCGCAAAGTCGCCTGAATATGTCGAAGACGCCGCCGCCGCGGTCGCTTGGACGATCAAAAACATTGAGCGCTTCGGTGGTTCCCGATCGAGAGTTTTTGTGAGTGGGCATTCGGCGGGAGGCTATTTGACGTGCATGGTCGGTTTGGATCGCCACTACTTGGCAGCCCACGACGTGAACGCGGACGACTTGGCGGGGCTGATCCCGATGAGCGGCCAGGCCGTCACTCACTTTACCGTTCGAGCGGAACGTGGGATCGGTAACAAGCAACCGATTGTTGACGACATGTCACCCCTGTTCCACGTTCGCGGCGATGCGCCGCCCATTCTGTTGATCAGCGGCGATCGCGACATGGAGATGATCGGCCGATACGAAGAGAACGCCTACTTGTGGCGGATGTTAAAGGAAGTCGGCCATAAAGATGTTGACCTGTTCGAGCTAGAAGGTTTCAACCACGGAGAAATGGCGAAGCCAGCCCACCCGCTGATGTTGAACTTTGTAAAACGCATCTGCGAGAGCCAGGGCTGAACCCCGAGCAGTCTTGGTTCAGTTCAGGCTGAACTTTGGCGGAAACTTTTCGTCGTTGGGATCATCGTTTTTGAACGACTGTTCTTCGTGTGATAGCGAATGCAATTTCACGGCGCCTTTTCGCAGCAACCGCACAAGGGATCGTGCCCGTGCATCAACGTCAGGCTCGGCAAGAAGTTGCAATTTCGCTTCGACTTCAAATGGAAGTGTGTAGGCGATGATGTCAGTGATTGGGCCAAGGCCCATTTGTCCGGCCATCAATTCGTGCAAGTTTTGTTGCACACTCTGGCTGGCCGGAATGATTTCGGCAAACGCGTCCAGCAGACTTCGCTTTAAATCCAACCTGTGTTCCGCACCGATTGGCGGATAGATATCGTCATTGACGTCGACTTCAGCAATGCGAAAAGTCCGGCCGGCATCGAGTTCTGAAACGACCTTTGCACGTTTCGCCCCGACCAACAGAATGTTGTGGCGATCATCGCCAAGATCGGCATGCGAAACAATTCGTCCGATGCAAACGGTCGACGCGATTGGTGGACTCTGGTTGGGCATTGCCGCGATCCCGCCCGTCAAGGTAGCCATCGCAATCAATCGATCGCTCGCCAAAGACTCGGCCAACATCTCGGTATAACGTGGCTCGAAAACGTGCAGCGGTTGCATCGCGTGAGGAAAGAGCACCAACTCTGGCAATGGGAACAAGCAAACGCGACTGTCGAAGTCGTCGGGCAGATTCGTGATGTCATCCAAGTTGTGCATGGTTCCAAGTTTCGCATGGTTTCTGGCCGCAAACGTTGGTTCGCGGTGACAGTGAGGAAAACCGAACGCAGTGTGCGTCGTCCAAGCCGCCGATCAATCGTTGCTGGAAAAAGCCATCAACAATTGAAGCACGTACCAGAACAACAACACAACCGATGCGAACAGGGCAAGCGAAGCAGCAACATATTGCGATGTGTTGTAGTGATGCAGAATGTTTGACGTGTCGTAGAGGATGTAACCACATGCCAGCGCGACCATCAAACCGCTGAACCAAAGGCCAAGCGAGAAGCCGAACGCGATTCCGGCGACAATGACTCCCATTGCGACAAAACCGCCGAGCGCCAGAAACTTGCCCCAACTAGCCAAATCCGCGCCGGTGACGAACACGAACGCGGTCAGACCGACAAAGCACACCGCGGTGATCGCAGCCGCCATGATGGGCAGATTGGGTTCGCCCATGACGCGAATGCAGACATACAACATCGGCAGCAGGATGATTGCTTGGGCGAAAACGTACAGACTGAGGCCCGCGTACTGCATTCCCTTCGATGTACTGCTGTTCGCCCATCTGCGTGCAATCCAGCTGACTCCCATGAACAGTCCGAGAACAATCATCCAGCCAAAACCGCCCAGCATGCGGCCGACCAGTGCGTTCATCGTCGCAGCAGGAACGACGGCAAACAGCACGGCTTCGATCGCGATCAAGGCCAGGATGGCGCCGGTCATGTGAGCGTACGTCTTCCGGATGAACCCTAAACGTTCATTCTCGGCCGCGAATGCAGCGGGCGTGCCCATGGAGGAAACGGCGTATGGGTTCGGGCTATCGATTTGCATTGGGTTCTTTCCGTGCGGTGGTGTCTAGATATTGGGTTGGCGGGGCCGTCAGATTGAGAGGATTTTCCAATCATTCCGAAACTGATGTCGCAACGGCCTCAATATACGTCGACTTGTGGTATTGATGGGAGAGTAAATGATTGACTCGACCAACGCGATGTCGGACAATGCGGGAACTTTCCAACCGACCAGCCCGAGCCCCAGTTAGGCGATCATGCTTCTTTCAGGTGATGAGATTCGGCGGCGCCAGAACGATACGCTACGAATTGAACCGTTCGACGAGGCTCGGCTCAACCCGAATAGCTACAACTTGTCGCTCCACAACGAGTTGTTGGTCTATGAGGAAGTCGTTCTCGACGCGGCATCGCCCAACCGATATCGGCGTATCGAGATCCCGGAAGAGGGGCTGACGCTGCAGCCAAACCAGCTGTTTTTGGGTCGGACCGTCGAGTACACCGAAACCCACGGCTTGGTTCCCATGATCCAGGGCCGTAGTTCGTTGGGCCGATTGGGTTTGTTCATCAATCCGGGCGGCAGCCTGGGCGACGCTGGATATTGCGGGACCTGGACACTAGAAATGCATTGCGTTCAGCCGGTCCGGATCTACGCGGGGATGGAGGTTTGTCAGATCTATTACCTTGGCCTGGAGGGCACTTGCGAAGGCTATTCCAGTGAGAAATATCAAAACAGCCGTGATATTCGTCCCAGCCAGATGTTTCGCGAACTCGGCGCCGAAGTCAACGAAACGCAGTTGGAACTGAAATTCGATGAACTGTTGCACGGGGCCCGCTAGACGCTTGGTCCCAAGGTCGTGATGGGCGTTCGTCAAGTCAGCATGTGCAATACAATTTGGCCCGGTCAGCAGCAGTTTTGGTCCGCGTCGGCAGGCCAATTTAATCGCGACAAACTGCGCATTCGACGCAATTTGTTGAGTTTGGCGTCTCTGGGGGGTACTCTAGTGGCAAGGTTGGATACGGCTGGGAGTAGCTTGTGAGGAACTTTCGGCGGTTCGAACCGCTTCACTTTTCCACTCGCCGCCGCAGACGCTGCCTTGAGCACTTCTTCTGAGCCCACCGAGACTTCTCCGACAACGCGACCGCCTGGGACCGCGACGGGGTCGACGCTGATATGGGACCGTGTCCACGCGATGGCGGAGGTTGCGGAAGACCGGACTGACTTTTACAAACGTCTGGCGGCAGAGATCGTCGAAAACTTTCGATGCGGATTGGTCGCCATTGAAGCCGCCCATTGGTCGGCGCCGATGATGTTGGTTGCCGATCCGGCGCTGTCCTCCCAGATTTCGCGTGACGAGTTGCTGGGTTTGTTGGCGTCGGCTAGCAGTTCTCCCGTGGCCTGCAACATCCCGATCGAAACGGATTCCGATTCGAACAACGAGTCAATCGAGTTTCCGGCCGGTGATGCGATGGCACGTGGGCTGAGGATCGAAGTGGCAGCGACGCCATCGCGAGCGGCGCTGTTGTTGGTATACCCGCTGCGAAGTCGACCGTCGGCAATCACCCAGATCGAAGACCTGCGGCTCTTGCAAACCTATGGCGAAGCGGCACGATCGTTGGTGGATCAGTTTCCAGTCGCATCAGGAAAGCGATCAACCACTGCACCAAGCGACACGGTCGAATCGCAACAGCTGATTGCACCAGAGGAGCCTCGCGGACTTGCCGGCAATCGGTCCTTGCGTGTACTGCACCTCGACCTGGATCTTGATGCGACATGCTTCCGTATCGCGAACGAATCACGACGGCTGCTCGGGTCGGATCGCGTAACGGTGTTGAAACGACGGGGATCGAAACTTCGCGTTGCTGCGGTTAGCGGTGTGACGGTCGTGGATAAACGAGGGAATGCAGTTCGCTGTGTCGAACGGTTGACGAACGCTGCCGTCGTGATGTCGCGGCCGCTGGTATTGCCGGGCGGCGACTTGATTCCGCCCCAGATTCAACAGCCACTGGACGACTATCTTGACGAAACTGCCGTCACCTCGGCAATCATCTTGCCGCTGCATGTACCGAGTGAGGATGCCGATGGCGTCGAAGCAGGTGATTTCGATCCGTTCTCAGGCGATGGCCCGTGCATCGGCGTCATCATGCTGGAGTACTTCGGCGGCGACGTTCCCGCGTCTGTCACGTTACCGATGAACATCGTTGCCAGCGAAGCGACGTTGGCGCTGCGAAACTCGTTGGAACATCAAAGCGTTTTTGGGCTTGGATTGTGGAAGGGTGTTGGAAAGCTGATTGGCAATGGGCGATTGCCGTGGGTTGTCGCTGCATTGATCGCACTTGCGTCGATGGCAACGGCATCTGTTCTGATCAACGTCACGCACCATGTCGTCGTCAGTGGTACCGCCGAACCGAGTCACCGACGCGATGTGTTCGCAACCATCGACGGCACTGTCAAGAATGTCTTGGTGAACGATGGCCAATATGTACAAGCAGGCGACGTGTTGGTTGCGCTCGAGAACGCAGACTTAGAAAGCCGCGCCGAAGCGTTGTGGGGCGAGATCCAAACGGCGATATCGCGATTGGCGTCCATCGAAGCGGTCCGACTGAGCGGCGAATCAGATCCGAGCCAGTCCGGTCGCATGGCCATCGAGTTGATGCAAGTGGAAAGTGAACTGGCCAACCTTCGAGGTCAACGCACGATATTGGCAGCTCAACAAAAAGAACTTCAGATCACGAGCCCAATTTCCGGCCAGGTCGTCGGATGGCAATTGTCCCGACGATTGGCTGACCGCCCGATCGGCCGCGGCAACCTTCTTGTCTCGGTCGTCGACCCAACCGGACCCTGGACTTTAAAGCTGAAGGTTCCTGATCGTGATGCTGGAACCGTGATCGAGGCTTCCAAATCGAACCCGCAGTTGCCGATCGAGTTCGCGGTTGCAACCCTGCCCGAATCGACTTTTTCAGCATCGCTTGAGGAAATCGCTACCGCTTCGCGAATGGACGATACCGGACAACAGGTCGTCGACGCGGCGGCGGTGATCCACATGGATCCCGAAAACGTCGTTCGATTTGATTCATTCAATGCGAGCGAAATGCGCAGCGGCGCCGATGTGACGGCAAAGATTGCTTGTGGTCGACGATCGATCTTGAGGAGTTGGTTCGGCGACGTCTTTGACTTTGTCCATCGCAACGTCTTGTTCTACTTCTAGGGACTGTTTTGAACCAACTTCGTCCCGTTCCGCCCACGCCAACGAAACCCACTTCCGCGGGCCATCGGTTGAACGTACGCAGGCGGTTGGATTTGAAGGTCGTCCGGACCACACACAAGCATGAATCGGCGGTCGTGGTCAAGGATCCAATCGCGATGAAGTACCATCGCCTTCGACCGGATGAGTACTTTGTGCTGGAGCAACTGGATGGCGAGCGAACGCTGGAAGAGATTCGCTTGGCTTACGAGGACGCCTATCGTCCACAGAAAGTCACGACGGCCGAGTTGAACCAACTGGTCTTTCGCTTTCACCAAATCAGTCTGACGATTTCGGATGTCGCGCTCCAGGGCGATCGGCTTCGCGAACGTGCGCAAAAAGAGATTCGTCAAAAATGGATCGGCCATCTATCCGGCTTGCTATTCATTCGATTCCCGGGGGTCGATCCCGAACCGCTGCTCAAGCGACTGTATCCCTTGGTGCGACCGTTTTTGGGTCGATTCGGCACAGCCGCGTTCCTGTTAACGCTTGCTTTGGCTGCAGCCGTTTTCGTGATTCACTTCGATACGTTTGCGGCGCAATTCCCGGCGATGGGGAGTTGGATTCGTTTGGAAGCCATGCTGGTGTTGGCGTGCGTGATTGGCGTTACGAAGGTGCTGCACGAGCTAGGACATGCCATCATGTGCAAACACTTCGGCGGCGAGTGTCACCAGATCGGGCCGATGCTGTTGGTGTTTACACCGGCGCTCTACTGCGACACGTCCGATTCATGGATGCTGCCCAGTCGTTTTCAGC
The DNA here is from genome assembly GCF_007860125.1 of Rubripirellula tenax. Classification (NCBI taxonomy): domain Bacteria; kingdom Pseudomonadati; phylum Planctomycetota; class Planctomycetia; order Pirellulales; family Pirellulaceae; genus Rubripirellula; species Rubripirellula tenax. Next base: position 42,696 of record NZ_SJPW01000012.1, on the reverse strand, counting down.
GCGCGGCCGTCGGATTGGCGGGCATCGCTACGGAAGTCTTCTTGGCATCGATTGCGACGTTGGTTTGGGCCTCGACGGCGCCGGGAATGGTCCACTACGTCGCCATGAATGTGATGTTGGTCTGCAGCGTCAGCACAGTACTGTTCAACGCAAACCCGCTGCTTCGCTACGACGGATATTTCGTTTTGTCCGACTTGGTGGACGTTCCCAATTTGGGTGAAAAGTCACGTCGTCTGTTGTCGGGTCACGCCAACCGAGCGTTGTTCGGTGTTGATGAGTTGACCGATGAACCGATGTCCGGCTTCGAACGCGTTAGTCTGCTCGTCTATGCGGTTGCGGCGTTCGTGTATCGATGGTCGCTGACGCTGGCGATCCTATGGTTGGTGGCGACGTTGCTTCGTCCCTACGGCCTCGAGTCGGTCGGCCGAGTGCTATGTGCGTTCGCCGCAGGGGGAATGTTGTTCGCGACGCTCCGTGGCCCCTTCAAATTCTTTCGAAATCCCGCACGCCGAAAAAACATTCGCATGAACCGATTGATGATCACCACCGCACTTACCGCTGCGTTGGTCGCGTTTTCGTTCGTCCCGCTGCCGTCGGGCGTCTCGTCGACAGCCAAGATTGTTCCGCGCAACGAAACGCCGATTTACGTCGCGACCGCGGGCACTCTAAGCGTTCTAGAAAAACGCCCCGGCGACGCCGTGCAACAAGGTGAGGTGATTGCGAGACTGGAAAACTCTGACATTGAAATGCAATTCCAAAGGATTCAGGGTCGGCACAAGAGTCAGACATTGATGGTCGAATCGATGAAGCGTGCCGCCTTCGATGTGCCGGAAATTGCAAACGAATTGCCGATGCAGGAATCACTGTTGCAAGACCTGACGGCGCAGCTTGCAACTCATTCGCAACGTCGCAGCGGTTTGGCGATCAAGGCAACTAGCAGTGGCAGGTTGATCGCGGCACCCCACCGCGCGTTCGATTCTCAATCGGCCGTCGAAAACCGCTTGATCAGTTGGTCCGGTTTTCCGACGGATGCGAAGAACGACCGCTGTTACTTGGAATCGGGGCATGAATTAATGACGATCCTTGGCGATGACGCTTGGGATGCGGAGATTGTTTTGCAACAGAGCCAGGTCGAACGAATCGCTGTGGGAGCGAAAGTGAAGATGGTCCTGGAGACAATGCCTTCCGAGAAATTTTCCGGAACCGTCGTCGAAATCGCACACAGCGAATGGGACGAGATTCAGAACGCCGATCGACGCGATGACGTGCGAGCGGCTCGGTCCCAGAACCCTCTGGAGACCTCGTACGTGGTCCGTGTCGAGCTGGGAAAAGCTGACAACGCACCGCTAATCACCGGGGCGATGGCAACGACACGAATCGATGCGGCGCCGGTTTCGATCGTCGGCCGAGCATCGAGATGGCTGAGCGGCTTGTTGCGATTCCGTTAGACTGATTCGGAGTCGCTCGACGCATTGTCGAGCATTGCTTGAAACTCATCTTCGGTGATGATCTTCACGCCTAGTTTTTCCGCCTTTTCCAACTTGCTGCCCGCTTTTTCGCCGGCTAAGAGGAAGTCTGTCTTTTTGCTGACGCTCGATGATGCCCGGCCACCGAGTTTTTCGATCAACCCTTTGATCTCGTCCCGCTTGAACTGTTTCAGCGTGCCGGTCACCACGACCGACTTGCCCACGATGGGACTGCCTTCGATCTTCTCTGGCTCGGGGTCGGACAGCTTGACGCCCACCGTTTCAAGGTCCGCGAAAAGTTGCCTGCCGGTTGGACTACTGCAAAATTCGACGACACTCTTGGCGATTCGATCGCCTATTTCGTGTATCGACGCCAGATCATCGATCGACGCGTCCATCAACTTACCGATCGTGAAGTGGACTCGAGAAATCAGCTTGGCGACACGCGGCCCCACGTGACGAATCGAAATGGACGACAGCACGCGCGCCAATCCACGATCACGGCTGGCATCGATACCGCGAATCAAGGCTTCCGCGTTGAGTTGACCGAAGAGAACATCGATCATCGCGCCGTCTTTGCCCTTACGCTGTTTGGGCCATGCCAGCGCTGCTACTTGATCGACGTTCAGGCGGTAGAGGTCGGCATAGCCTTCGATCAATCGATGGCTCATCAACAAATCAACGACTTCTTCGCCGAGTCCATCAATATCCATGCCGGTCCGGCTTCCAAAGTAGACCAAACGTTGGCGCAATTGGGCCGGGCACGATGGATTGGGACAGCGGATGTAGACGCCGCCTTCATCACGCACCAGTTCCGATTCGCACTGTGGGCATTCCGTCGGGAATGTCCATTTCGGCAGATCGGTTTTGCGAAGATGCTTTTCGACGCGGACCACTTTCGGAATGATCTTTCCCGCTTTTTCGACGATCACGGTATCGCCCTCGCGGACGTCAAGCCGTTCGATTTCATCGGCGTTGTGCAACGAAGCGCGGGATACAGTGGTGTCGGCAATATCGACCGGAGTCAAATTGGCGACCGGGGTGATGGTTCCCGTTTTACCGACTTGGACGGTGATCGAGGTCAGGATGGTCGACGCTTCGTAGCGTTCGAATTTGTAAGCGATCAACCAGCGTGGGCTCTTGCTTCGCATTCCCAGTCGATCGCGTTGGTTGAAGTCGTTGACCTTGAAAACAATCCCGTCGACTTCGAATGGCAACTCGGGCATTTCTTCTTCGAGCGCGGCCACGGCTTCCAGTGCGGCCGCAGAATTTGGGAACAGTTGCACGTCGGGAGTGGGCGGAATACCCAATTGTCCAACTTCACGCAAAAATTCGATGTGTGTTTTTGCTTTCAGTCCGTCGGTTTGTCCCACGCCGTGACAGAAAAATCGCAGCTTTCGCTGTGCCGCGATTGCCGGATCCAGCAACCTGATTGTTCCGGCCGTTACGTTGCGGGTGTTTTTGTAGGGTTCTTCACCGGATTGGGCTTGCCGCAGATTCAGGTCGGCCAAGTCGGCGTTGGTCATGTAAACTTCGCCGCGAACTTCGATCACCGGCGGGATCTTTTGCCCGACCATTGCCAACGGCAGATCTCGGATCGTGCGAATGTTGTGCGTGATGTCATCGCCAACATCGCCGTTGCCACGCGTCAGGGCCAATGTCATCGCGCCGCCTTCGTACCGGATCGATCCGGCGACGCCGTCGATTTTGTATTCCATCACCCATTCGATGGGTTCGCCGTCGAGCAGCTTTTCGGTTCGATCAAAATAGGACTTCAGTTCCTCGCGGCTGTACGTATTATCGATCGACAACATCGGCACGGAGTGTGGAACTTGAACCAAGTGATCGACGGGGGCGTCGCCGACGCGCTGCGTTGGTGAATCGGGCGACGCGAACTGAGGATTCGCGGCCTCAAGTTCCTTGAGTTCCTCAAGCAGCCGATCGTATGCAAGGTCTGAAACCTCGGGTGTCGCCTCGACGTAATAGAGATGGTCGAGGCGGCGAATCTCGCCACGCAATTGTTCGATACGCTTCGCAGCAGAAGTAGCCATGGTGGTTTGGTTCACTTCGTAGAAAAGTCGAGTTGCGTGCCGAGTTGGCAACGTTTCTGAATTTTCTCACATTTGCGATACAACCGAAAGCAGGTGACGGTGGCTAACGTACGTGTCCACGGCGCATAAAAAAAGCTCGCATATAGCGAGCTTTTTGTGTTTCGACGTGAGAGCCGAAACAGAGATGATCCCTACGGGGTTCGAACCCGTGTTGCCGCCGTGAAAGGGCAGTGTCCTAGACCACTAGACGAAGGGACCGTCAATGTAACAACGACAGTTGCGGGCCAATGATTCGGCTCCAAATGTCCTTGTGGGCACCGTTGTAGCGAAGTGACGGCGAACCCGTCAAGGCGGTGATGGCCGCCCGCTAGAAATTCTTGCTGAGGAACAACAGATGGTGAAAATCAGCGTCGCAGGAACGCGACTTCGCTAATTATTTTCACGCAATCGACTGAACAACCCCGCTCGCCGAAAGGAACGCAAACGACGCTCCTTTTGGGAAGCGCCGATCGACGTTCAACTATGATTCAATAGGGGCATCGCCCGATTCAACGGGCGTATCAGTTGACTCGACGGTCAACTCACCCGCTTCCAGACTTCGCTGGATCGCGTCATAGACTTCGCGGCGGTGAACCGGCACTTCACGGGGTGCTTCCACACCCAGCCGAACCTTGTCACCACGGATTTCAACAACAACGATCTTGATGTCGTTGTTGATGACGATACTTTCGTTCTTTTTTCTTGATAAAACCAGCATGTTCCGTCCTTTACCTTAACCGGCCCAATTTTTTGTTTCTCGTGCGTGCCTACATTTCCGATGTCGTGCAGGATTCTAGAATCGACCCTGATTCCTGCTTCACCGCTACGTAGGCCGGTTGTGCCCGCGAATTCTTTCCGTGCGTATTCGCTGTTTCCGACACTTGCAACTCTAGGTCAAAATTTGGGCGCGTCAAGGAATCCCGCCTTGACAAGTGATAAATTTTGCCCTTCCCACGGCCGTTTTGACACAGAATCGCTAAAACCGTGCGGAAATGCTTTCAATTGGACAGTTTCACGGCGTTTTGGCGCCGAAAATGTTTTGTTGGTGGTCCGTGGAGCGGATGTGCGTAGAGTTTGTTCCGTTGGACGGTGACTTCATTCTGTTTGCAAACCGGAACCGTTTGACGGTTTGACTCGTCATAACACTTACACAGTTGAGATCGCCTCTTCTCCCTTTGGAAAAGGTATTCCCATGGTTCGCGCCATCAATCAGACCCACGACTCGAACGACGGAAATCCACTTCAGTCGATTTCCTACACCCCCGCTCGCGCCACAAAGACGCTGCCGTTGGTCCGTCGAATCGTTCGTGATCTTGCACGATTGAGCGCATCTGTAGCCACCCAGAAGGAGCAGCTGCGTGCCATCGACGCGTTGCCCGAGACCTTCAACGGTCAGGCATACCTCGATGAGGTGTCGGATATGCGAGATTCGCTGGCCCAGGACGTCAATCAGTTGAAGTCGTACCAAGACGAGCTGGCGTCGTTCGGTGTCGAAGCCCACGAGCCTTTTGATGGATCCGTCGACTTTCCGGCGCAATTGAACCGCCGGCCTGTTTTTCTTTGTTGGTTACCAGACGACGATCGCGTGGAATACTGGCATGAATTGGGCCAGACGTCGCGCGACCGCAAAAAGTGGGACGCGACGACCGTCGGCTGTTAGTCTTCGACTGATCCGTTTCAACGGCTATCGGTTGCCTTCACGGCGGAGCGTCAGTTCGCGGACGATCGACCGTCCGGCGACGAATTTGTTGGGCACGTAGCTGTTGGAATCCAGGGGGATTTCGATTTGCACGGTGACTTCGTCGGTTCGGTCATCGATCAATGCCGGTGTCACGTTCAAAGTGACATTGTTGACCCCGAGCGAGCTCATGATGCGAAGGGTCTCGGTTCGAATTTCCGCGTTTGTCGCACCGGGAATGATTCCGATCCGGCATCCTTCGTATACGGCGTTGTCGGCGGTATGGCGAATCATCGCGACGCGGACAAACTCCATTGCCGCAAAAAAGAACAAGAACAACAGCGGTGCCACCATCGCAAATTCGACTGCGGTGGTGCCTCGGCGTTGATTCGATTTTGAAGAGCGTTTCATAGTGATGATCCGGTGTTCTTGCTTAGGTTACTCGGTCATGATCGTGCTGAGCGTCAACGCGATTTCGCGATAGACTTCGATCAATTGCAAACCGGTATCGGCGTGGAAGTGACGTCCGCCGCCGATCAACGCGACTTCACGCATTCGCGGTTGGTCCGCGTCAATGCCGAATGTGATCGTGTGAATGGTTACGTTTGGAGCAGCTAGCGATGAGGCGATGATTCGTGGTTCGGCAGCGGTGTTGTGGATACCGTCCGTCATGACGATGTACGTCTGTTCGACGAATTGCGTTCCCGCGCTTCCCGCCATCACGTTTGCACCGGCTTGAATGCCGCGTGAAATGCTGGTGAGTCCGCCGACGCTAAGGGCTGCCATTCCACTGCTGATCTGGGTCAAGTCTTCCGTCAACGCAACGTCTTCGGATGCGAATTGGCTGTACGAAGCGAGCCCCACTTTCTCATCGACGGGCGTACCATCGAGCGTGGTGATGAACGTGTCGATCGCTGTTTGCAAATCTGCGAACTTTTGTCCCCTCATCGAACCGCTGCGGTCAACCACCAACACGATGTCACGTTCGATGTAGGTTGCGGTCGCGTTGCTAACCGGTTCAAAGAAGTTGACGCCGAATATGTTTCCAAAGAACAATGGAACGGGGCCCGAAAGAGAACCGGTCGTTCGCCGGCCGTTGACCGCGACGCTGTTTTGCGGCGAACCGCCTTGCGAAAAGGCGAATTTCCCGCTGGGTTGGATGTCGCTGCGTCCGAAGGTGAAGTCACCGCCGTCCAACAACAACGGTTCACCGTTGACGGTGTTCGCGGCTGCGATTCGTTGTCCTTCGGCAATCGCTTGGTTTTGGTCGAGCGTTTCGGCCAAACGTGCAGCCGCTGCCTTGGATGCTGCGTCGGTTGCCGACCGCAGTTCTGTTCGAGACAGGTGCATTTGCGCGACGTCGACGGAGAAAGCGACGGCGACCATGAACCCAATCATCATGACGACGATCAGAACTAGCATGGCACCGCGACGATCACATCCACGGCGGGTTGGGCGGGCAAATAGAGACGTGTTGAGGAGACGAGTTGTGTTCATCAGGGTGTTTACTCTTTTACCATCACAATGCGGGCAGTCAAAACTCGATTGGCCACGAACTGGCCAGCGAGAGGGCTATTGGTCGACGTGGGGGCGCTCACTTCGACGACAACTTCGTCACCACGATCAGCATCAAGGGCTTCGCCGTTGGGGAAACTGACGACGAAGTCGTTCACGTTCCGGGCTGACAAAATGTTGATGGCGCGGTTTTCGCCGGCAGCATTGTCGCTGCCGACACGAATCGATTCGCGAATGGCTTCGTACGCGGCTACGTTCAACGACTGTTTCAGAAAAATGAAACTCGCCGCTTCGATGGATCCAAAAACCAACAGCACCAGTACTGGCAAGCAGACCGCGAACTCAACCGCCGCGACACCGCGACGCTTTGTTGAAAATCGGCGTCGCCGTTGGACAATAGGACTTGAAGGAATATGGGACATGATCCACGGAACCAAAATGAAGGCAATCAACTCGAAGGACGTAGGCACAGCAACTGAAATGGACTACTTCGCTTCATCAACGTCATCAAGAATGGGGCTTGCATTGGGATCAAGCGTTTCGTTTCGGTCCATCAACGAGTTGAAGTTGTTGGCGATTTCACGCCAAAAGTCGTTGCTGCGGAAATGCAGGGGAGCGACGGCGCGACCTTCGCTGGCATCTGCCAGAGCGGCACGCAGCCGAAGAATCGGACCGGCAAACCGGTTCGTCATCTTGAGCGTGTCCCAGACGAATGCTGGGATCAACGCCAAGGTGATCACGAAAAACGGCAGGAACCGCCGCATGGTGTCACCGAACGTTTTTCCCCACGCGACATCGGGTTGTTCGAACAGGCGAATCCAGATCATCAGCGCCAAGGCGTTGCAGATAAAGAACACCAACCAGTGAAAAGCGATCTTGCGGAGTACGCCGCCTTGGACTTCGGGATCAACCAGTGCCTTGCGTCGTTTGGTCGTTGTCTGGCTCATCTCTTAGCGCCCGTGTATTCGCGTTGGTTTGAAGTACTGAGAACGAAGCCGTTCTGCCCATCGTGTGCAATCGCACGCCGGGGGGTTGGCTTACGGTGGAAACCTACAACACAACTGACGGTCAAGTGGATTAGGAAAGAGAAATTGGCGGCAACTTCGTCGGTTGTCTCTGTTGCGGGCGATAGAAAAATGGATTGATAACGGATGTTGCCGCCACACCACCGGCCGGACAATCGTCACGAAACGCACAATTGGCAACTTGGCGACGGTCGGCCCGGTGGCGGTGATTCTCTGTTTTTGCAACCGCAGCTACGATAGCGACGACGTCGCTGGGGTTTTGCGCCCGGTTGACGCAGAACCGGTGATCGCCAAGCTTGACGACTCCACCACGCCTCGCACTTCAACGGTAGACACTCATGGGACTTGGCATCGCCATCAAAGCCTTCACCTCAGCGCTGTTTGACGCTCAAAAGTCCGCTGACATTGCCGATTTGCTGGCCGGGAAAACGGCGCCACCTGCGATCGCCCCGCCCACGCCGGTCGCTCAACCCGCACCTGCCCCTGCGAAGCCCATCCGCGATTCGGCGGTCACGCTGCTGGCGACGTTGCAACGGGAATCACGCTTGCTGGATCTGCTGCAAGAAGACCTTGGCAAGTATTCCGACGCTCAGGTCGGTGCAGCCGCTCGTCCGTGTCTGGAACAGAGTGGTGGCGTTTTGAAACGACTGTTCGATATTCAACCCCTCGTCGAAGCCGCTGACGGAACCAACATTGACGTCGCGAGTGATTCGTCGCCGATGCGGTATCAATGGGTTGGCGAATCCAGCGGTACCTCGGGCAAAGTGATTCACCACGGCTGGGTGGCTACGAAAGTCGCGCTGCCGACTTGGACGGGAAACGAGAACGACGCTAACGTGATCGCGCCCGTGCAAGTTCAAGCGAACTAGTAACCAACGAATCTGGAACCTTTGATGACGTCTCGCTTTACCGTTGGCATTGACCTAGGTACGACAAACTCGGTGATCGCGTATGCGCCGATTCCGGACTCGAGTAGCGTCAAGAAACAATATTCTGCACCAGAGCTTAGGCTGCTTCCGATTCCCCAATTGGTCGGCCCCGGTCAAATCGAGGCGAGAAATTCGCTGCCCTCGTTTTTGTACCTGCCGCGTGACGGCGAGATCGAGTCGTTGAAAACGCCATTGGTCCAGGATCCGTCGCAGGGCGTTGCCGGTCACTACGCGCGTCAGCAATCGGCCGAGAATCCGCAGCGCGTTGTTGTTGCGGCGAAGAGCTGGCTGTGCAACGGCCGAACGGGCAGCACCGAAGCTGTTCTGCCATGGCAATCGCCCGACGAAGTCACCAAGGTTTCGGCGAGTGACTGCACGCAGCGATTTTTGTCGCACTTGGTCGCGGCTTGGCACGACGCGCATCCCGACGCTCCGATCGCCGATCAACAGGTCGTTTTGACGGTCCCAGCGTCGTTCGATCCGGCCGCACGTGAACTGACGCGACAAGCCGCCGTCGCGGCCGGTTTGCCCGCGGACTTTGTCTTGTTGGAAGAGCCGCAAGCCGCCGTCTATCACTGGTTGGCCGATCACGCGGTCGATTGGCGAAAGCAAATGTCGGCAGGCGATGTGTTGCTGGTCGTCGACGTTGGCGGTGGGACGACGGACTTGACGCTGGTGAGCGTCGAGCAGAGCGACGGCGATTTGAACTTGCGCCGATTGGCCGTTGGAAACCACCTGTTGTTGGGCGGCGACAATATGGACTTGGCGCTCGCTCACCATGTTGCGACGAAACTGCAAACCGAAGGCCACGATCTTGACCCTTGGCAAAGCGTTTCGCTTTGGCACGCGTGTCGTGACGCGAAGGAGCAGTTGCTTACCGCGGACGGACCCGAAGAACATACGATTTCGATTTTGGGCCGTGGCAGTTCGCTGATCGGCAACACGATCTCCACTCGCGTGACCGGGGACGAGGCACGCAGCCTGGTTGTGGACGGCTTCTTTCCGAACTGTGGAAAGGACGATCGGCCCCAACGCAATGTTGTTTCGGGTTTCCAAGACATCGGGTTGCCGTACGAAGCCGATCCGTCGATCACGAAACACGTTGCCGCGTTCTTGGCGGACCATGCGGACAAGGCATCCGCGCCGACACATTTGATCTTCAACGGCGGCGTGTTCCGCAGCAAAACGTTACAGCAGCGGATGCGACAAGTCGTTGAGAGTTGGTGTCCGTCTGCACCCACGTTGTTGGGCACGTCGGACGGTCTGGACAATGCCGTCGCAGTCGGAGCAACTTATTACGGTTGGTCGAAACGGTGCGGCGGAATTCGCATCCGTGGTGGAACGGCCAGGTCCTACTACATCGGGATCGAAACGGCCGGATTGGCGATTCCCGGCGCCCCAAGACCGATGCGAGCTTTGTGCGTTGCGGCACAAGGGATGGAGGAAGGTTCCGAGGCGGCAGTGCCGGGCGGAGAAGTCGGATTGGTCGTTGGTCAGTCTGCACGCTTCCGCTTCTTTTCGTCTTCCATGCGTAGCGACGATACTGTCGGAAAGACGCTCGATCGATGGACGCCGGACGAGTTGGTCGAAGGCCAACCGATCGAGTTGACGTTGACCAGCGAATCGACCAGCGACCCCAAGGGGGACGAACGATTCGTCCCCGTGCGTTTCGTCAGCCGAGTCACCGAGTTGGGGATGTTTGAACTTTGGTGTCATGCGTCTCGTAGCGATGACCAATGGAAAATGGAATTCAATACCCGCGAGGGTGACTAAAGTACGTCGTCGCAGCTTTGCCGACCCGAATCCCGTTGACACCGTCGATTATCTTGCCCAAACCGCACGCCTCGCCTGAAACCAACGCACCCGACGAAACGGCCTCGCGGTTCGTCGTCGGGATCGATCTTGGCACGACGAATTGCGCCATGGCTTTTGTGGATACTGAAGTATCCGATTGGGTCGTCGAAACCTTTGCGATCACTCAATGGGTCGACGTCGGCCAACTGGAAGCTCGCGAAACACTGCCGTCGTTTCACTACGAGCCGCCGATCGCGGAAGATATCGACGCGAAGTTGCCTTGGGAACCAAGCCGCGATGCATCTCGTTACCATGTTGGCGTGACTGCCCGAGACGGGGGCGCACGTCATCCGGGGCGGCGCATCGCTTCGGCCAAAAGTTGGCTGTCACATGACGGTGTTGATCGCTCGGCCGATTTCCTGCCGTGGCACGGCGACGCCGATGTGACTCGATTGTCACCGGTCGACGTTTCCGCACGCTACCTTTTGCATCTGCGTTCGGCCTGGGATCACGCGCACCCCGACGATCCACTCAATCGTCAAGACGTGGTGATCACGTTGCCTGCGTCGTTCGACGAGGTCGCTCGCGAGCTGACGATCCAGGCGGCCAAGCAAGCGGGACTGCGACGGGTCTATCTGATCGAAGAACCCCAAGCCGCATTCTATGCGTGGATTGATCGACATCGCGACGATTGGACCGATCGAGTCAGTTCGGGCCAGCTGATTCTGGTTTGTGACATCGGTGGCGGTACGACCGACTTGACCCTGATCCGAGTCAAGCCGGCGGGCGATGAAAGCGATCAAATCCAGTTTCACCGAGTCGCGGTCGGACGCCACCTGATTCTAGGCGGCGACAACTTGGATCTGGCTATCGCGAAGTTGGCTGAGTCAAAGTTGGCGGATTCGGGATTGGTTAATTCGCTTTCGTCGAACCAATGGGATCGCTTGATCGGCGCTTCGCGAAGCGTCAAAGAAACCATGCTGGCTGAATCTCGGCCCGACGCCTACACCATCAACCTGCCCGGCGAAGGGTCAAGCTTGCTTGCCGGTGCGGTCCAAACCGAATTGACCGCTGACGATGTCGACGCGGTCCTACTGCAAGGGTTCTTTCCGGATGTCGACTTGAGTGCTCGTCCGACACAAAGTCAAAGCGGGTTTCAAGAGTTCGGACTTCCGTACGCGTCCGACCCGGGCGTCACGCGGCATCTGGCCGAATTCCTGTCGCAGCACCGTCGCACCGGGCTGGAAGCATCCGATGATCAATCGGCTGATCGTCCTGATTTGGTTCTGTTCAACGGTGGTGTGATGGTGTCGCCGCGAGTGCGTGACCGGATCGTCGCATCCATGCAGCGATGGTTTGCACGCGACGGCGAATCATGGCGTCCCGATGTTCTTTCGTCCCCTCGACTCGATTTAGCGGTTGCCCAAGGCGCCGCCTACTATGCGATGGTTCGCCGTGGACAGGGGATCCGGATTGCCGCCAACCTAGGCCGATCGTATTACATGCAAGTCAGCGACGAGGATCCTTCGTCGGGAAAGCCCGCAACAGCGATCTGCTTGATCCCCGGCAGCGCCGAGCCTGGGCAACGATTTCGCGACGACCGGCATCCCCTGGAGCTACAAACCGGAGCACCGGCGCAGTTTCCGTTGTGGGTCAGCAGCACACGGTTGGCCGACAACGTAGGCGATCTCGTCGACATCGATCGTTTGCAGATGTCGGCGCTGCCTCCGATCTGTACCGCGCTGGTTCGAGGTCGGCGGCGGGACGAGTTGCAGATGAATGTGGTCATCGAGTCGGAGTTGTCCGAGATCGGTACCGTCGGTATGTTCTGCGTCGACGTCGATTCAGGAAAACGGTGGAAGCTAGATTTCGATATCCGCAGCACACTGGAAACCGACCGCGCCGCTCACGATGGCGTCGGTGAATCGGCGGGTATCGTCGATACAGAAACGATCGGGCAATGCGCAAATGCGATTTCCGCGACGTTCGGTGATAGCGCGGAAACAAAGCCCAACCGGATCGTCGACCAGCTACAGAAGCTGACCGAAACGAATCGCAACGGTTGGCCGCCGTCGCTATTGCGCGAGTTCTGGCAATTCCTGATGGACGATGAACCGGGGCGGCGAAAATCGCCGCAACACGAATCGCGATGGATCAATCTTGTCGGTTTCTGCTTACGTCCCGGATACGGCGTCGCCGTTGACGATTGGCGTGTCGCGACGACCTGGCGATTGCTGCACGGACGACTCGCTTTTGCGGCGGCTCAGTCACGGACGGAGTCTTTGATCCTTTGGCGACGGATCGCAGGCGGATTGACCGCGGGCCAGCAACAGCAGTTGGCGGCACCGCTGTTGGCCAGTTTGCAGGGTAAATCAGGCAAACTGGATACGCATGAGTCGGTCGAGATCTGGCGATTGCTCGGGTCGCTCGAACGTTTGCCAGTGGTGGACAAGATCCGACTGGGCGACATAGCGATCGAAGCGCTACCACGCAAGAAAAACGAAAGCCTGCGACCGGCACTGCTTTGGTCGATCGGCCGGCTCGGCAGCCGACAACCGGTCTATGGGCCGCTCAACACGACCGTGCCGGCCGACAAGGTCCAGTCGTGGATCGCGTCACTGATGACTGTCCAAATCGCAGAACCTCTGTTGCCGCTGACGATTGCACAACTGGGTCGCATGACGGGCGATCGCTATCGAGACGTTCCCGAGACGCTGCGCAGCGATGCAGCCGAGTTTCTTGAATCCAGCGATTCTTCGGCGCACTTGGTACAGTTGCTTCGTGACGGAGGATCATTTAGCCGCGACGAAGAAGCCGCCGTCTTTGGCGACTCGCTGCCACTGGGCATTCGATTGGTCCGCGGATGAACGACGGAGTCGATCGTACGTGTCGTCTCTATTCCTGAAAGTCTGAACCTTTGACCCAGCCCGCTTTTACGCTGGCGGGGTCTTTCATGTACGCTTCGTAAAAGCCTTTGTTTTTTTCGTCCGCCGATTCGTACTGTTCAAACACGTCGCCGTTGCCAAGCACGCGAGGATCGTTTTCGTCGCGCAGTGCGTCGGTCATCGTCACCATCATTTCCTCTCGCTCGCGGTCGTAGCGTTCCACCGAGGCCAAGTTTTTGACACAGTCGGGATCGGTTTCGACGTTGTACATTTCGATCGGCGGCCGTTTGCCAAAGTCTTCTTGCCAGTGGCGATCGTGATCGCGACCTTCGCGCAGCGCTGCGAGGATCTCCGTCTTTGTAGGACTACCGTCCGTATTGAGGTATCCCGTTTCGGGGTTGCCCGACGGCCATCGCGACGGTTCGTAGTTCTTGATCAACAGGAACGAATCTTTGATGATTCCTCGGATCGGGTAGCCGGCATCCATCGGACGGCCGATGTCGTGCCGCTCTTTCCCGATCAAAACGAAATCGCGATGAGGTTTGTCGGCTTTGTTTTTCAGTAACCCCAGCATCGACCTACCGGACGTCGGCGACATTCCGCTGGTGGACCAATCGATGCTCGCGACATCAAAAAACGTCGGTCCAAAGTCGATGAAAGAAACCAAGTCGTTGATTTGGCGTCCGGGTGAGACGATGCCGGTGGGCCACATAATGGCAAGTGGCAAGTGGTTGCTCATTTCGTACTCATTTCCCTTCACTCGGGGAAATGGCATTCCGTTGTCACTGGTAACAACGATCAGAGTGTTTTCCAACTCGCCGCGGCGCTGCAGTTCGTCAATCATGCGCCCCAAGTGCGTGTCGAAATGTTCGATCTCCATCGCATAGTCCAGCATGTCGGTGCGTGTGACATCGTTGTCGGGCCAGAAATCGGGGACGTGTTTGATGTCGTCGATCGACTTCCCCGCCTTCGTGGTTCCGCTGGCGTATTCATAGGCGCGATGCGGTTCAAAGCCTCCGTACCAAAAGAAGAACGGTTTCGTTGAATCGACGTCATCCAAAAAGTCGACAAAGTTCGCGGCGTAGTCCGTTGACGAAATACCACCGGCAGGAGGTTTTTGACGTCGCTTGCCGTATTTCTTTCCCGTCATTTGGCGAGGCTTTCCGTCGTCGGTCAAGGCAACGCCAGGGCCCCAGCCTTTTCCGGTCATGCCCGTGTGATACTTGTGGTCAGCGAACGCTTCCACGAACGATTTGAATTTTGGCGGAAAGGTACACCAGTGGTTTGCGGCGGCTTCGAGTTGCCAGGAGTTGCGGCCGGTCAGGATGCAACTTCGTGACGGCGCGCACTTCGCGTTGGGCGTATAGCAGCGATTGAACAACAGACCCTCGCGAGCAACACGGTCGAAGGCGGGCGTCTTGGTCCACTCGGTACCGTAGGCGCCCATGTGGGGGAACGATGCGTCGTCGGCGATCGCGAACAGTATGTTCGGTCGGTCGGGCTGGCGTGATTCGGCGGACACCGTTTGCCACGCTGTGCAAAGCGTCACGATGCCGAAAAGGAGACTAGCGATCTTGGTCGGATTCACTCGCGTGCGCTTTCATGGTTGTATGAAATGGCAACCTCAGAGCGAGTCAGCGGCACAAGGCGCCGCGTTTCTCAGGCCTCTTCGAACAGCTGCAGATCGGCAAAATCGTACGTGCCCGATGCGTGCGAATTTCGGCACTCGACGTAATACTGCCAATGATGACGTGTGAAGTTCCACGTCATTTCGGTGATCTTTCCGTCCTGTGTCGATTCCGGCAACTTCAACGTCACCTCGTCGAACAAATACAACTTGGGCGTCCCGATATGGTCGGGGTGCGGGTTCAATTTCTGGACAAGAGTCTTCAGTGCGAGTCGAAGGTTGTCGCGTGGTGACACGGTGTCTTCGTTGATGACCTCGACGCGTTCGGTGCGATGAGCGACGCGAACGGCCGCCGACGGTGCTCCCTCATCGGGCACGAAGCGATGCACCAAGACGTCTTTAGCGACGATAATCATGAGACTGCGCTTCCGTTGGGAGAGTGATCGCCGGTGTTACGCCGACTCCACGTTGCTGGGTTCGATCTTTCGTGCTTGCGCGAGCCCTTCAAACTGATGGCCCTTCTTCGGACCATATTCCGTAAGCGTCAGAATCTCGGGCCCGTCTTCGGTCATCAAGATCGAATGTTCGAATTGAGCGGAGGCACGACCGTCTTTCGTGCGAACGGTCCAGCCATCAACTTTGTCGCTTCGTGTGTATCGCGTTCCCGCGTTGATCATCGGTTCGACGGTAAAGCACATGCCCGGGTACAGGCGATCGATGCGACTTTGGCGATTCGGAAAGTGTGGGATCGAAGGGTCCAGATGAAATGACCTGCCCAATCCGTGGCCGACGTATTCTCGAACAACCGTGAAACCACGTCGATGCGATTCGGGGACAACTGTTTCCCCGATCGTGCTGACCCGACAACCGGGCGTCAGGGCGTCTATAGCCAGGTACAAGCAATCAAGGGCGCACTGCGTGACGGAGCGACGTTCTTCGGAAACATCGCCGATCAAGAACGTCTCGCTTTGATCGCCGTGCCAGCCGTCGACGATCGTTGTGATGTCCACATTCACGATGTCGCCATCACGAAGTTCGTAGTCATCGGGAATGCCGTGGCAGATCACGTCGTTGATGCTGGTACAGCAGCTCTTGGGAAAATTCTGGTACCCCAGCGTCGCCGGTACGTGGCCGTTATCGATGGTCCATGCGTGGATCAATTCGTCGATCGCAAGGGTCGTGATTCCGGCTTGGACGTGCGGTCGGATGTAGTCCATCAGCCGTGCGTTGACTCGGCCCGCACGCCGCATCGCGTCCTGCTGTTCGGACGTCAGGATTAGCTTCTTTTGCTTTGTCAGCATCGATTTCATTCTAGACAAGTTCCCGCTGGATCGATTCGCAACGTCACGTGCCGCTACGAAGTCCAGCGACCTGATGATGGACATGGACGTGGACAATGGACCTGGAAAAGAGGGTTGGCTCCGGTAGACGCCATCTTAACAGCCGGAAGTGGCTGGCCCAAGTCTTGTCAGCAGTAAACGATGGTGACGGCTGGATCGATCGTAATGCCTCGATCGGCTGCGAAAATACGTCCTAATTCGGTCGCAACTGCCCGATGGAACCAGAACTCACGCCAATAAATGGGGTTAAACGACCTGGGCGTTCGACGCGGCCATCCATTTGGCAGTCGAATCTGATTCCGGCATTCGTCTGTGAAAGCGGCGATTAAGATGTCCCGGAGCCGAACATTCTCTTCCGACCCGGTCTTTCCAATCAATATGAACGTGAAATTTCTCCATCCTTCCGCTCTGATTCTGGCGACGTGTTTCGCACTTGCGATCAATTCGGCAGCTGCCCAGGAAATCGCGGAGACTCAACAGGCCTCGGCCCCCCAAGACGACGCTGGTTCCCAGCCGCTTGTTTCCGATGTCGATCTGGTTCCAGCGACCGTCGCGGTCAGCGATGACGGGCTGCGGTTTAATTTCAACGGTGCAGACTGGAAATCGGTTTTGGAATGGTTTTCGGACCAAGCCGATTTGTCGTTGCAGTTAGACGCCATCCCGATGGGAACGTTCACGTTCACCGACCCGACTCGGTCGTACTCGTCCGAACAAGCACTGGATGTTCTGAACCTTTCGCTGATGAAGCGAGGATACTCGCTGGTTCGCCGCGGGCGTCTGTTGCAAGTGATCGACTTGGAAGTTGCCAACGCTGACAAACTGATCAGCGAAATTGCCGAATTGGTTAAGCCGGAACAACTTGACCAACGCGGTAAGAGCGACATTGTCAGTTCCGTTTTCCCGCTCGGAAGCCTGACGCCGACGGCCGCAAGAGAGGAGCTGGCGTTGCTGATCGGTCCCTGGGGGCGTGTCGTCGTCCTCGATAGTGCTCGCCAAGTCAAGGTAACCGAAACAGCTAGTAAGTTAATCGCAATCCGCGATCTGCTTCGCAACACATCAGTCGCCGATACGAACGTCGTTGAAATCGTCTTGAAGCATCGCGGCGCCGAAGAACTGCTCGAAATTGCACGTCCGCTTCTCGGACTCGAGTCGGGTGTCAATGCATCCGACGACGTCCGCATTTCGATCGGACCACTAGGCGACCGGATTTATGCAACCGGATTGCCAGGCAAAACGGGTTTGTTGGAATCGATCATTGCGAAGGCTGATCAGCCGCTCGCGATCGCCGCAGCCGGTGACGGTGTCGAAGTGACGCTGCCCAGTTTTCGTACTCACCGTGTCGAGAATGCGGACAGCGCGACTGTGTTCGATGTCTTGCAAACGTTGCTGGCGGGAACGCCTGACGCCCGCATCGCGATCGACCCAAAGACCAATGCCATCGTTGCTTTCGCGCGACCGGAAACGCACGAGATGATTACGAAGAGCATCGCCGAAATGGAAGGTAGCGGTCAAGAATTCAAGGTGCTCGATCTGCGTCGACTCGATCCGGCACAAGCCCTGCTGACCATCAATAAGTTCTTTGGTGTCACGGCCGAAGGCGGTGAAGGTCCCACCGTCGACGGTGATCCCACGACCGGAAAATTGTGGGTTCGCGGAACCGCGGCGGAAATCCGCCTAGTCGAACAGCTACTGGAGGAACTCGAAGGCGAGTCGCAGTTCGGTGACATGAACGAAAAAGTTCGCATCCTTCCCTACACCGGTCGCGCCGCCACGGATGCATTGAATCAAGCACAAGGCTTGTGGCCGATGATGGGACGCGAAAATCAAATTCGAACCATCGCTCCCGCGAGCGGCGGTGCCGGGAATGGATCTGGCGGCATTCCCGAACGGCGCGTGATCCGCGGCAATGAACCGATGCCAAGCCATGATCCCGAACCACCGACGATCGGTTCGGAAGCACGCCATCCTGCCGCGAAAGCCTCTGATCAAACGTTTGTGATGATGCAGAACGATGGCGGAATCGAACCATCGTCTGGCGATACTCAAACGTATTCGATTGGCGGCAAGGACATCATCGTCCAATTCACGCCCGCAGGAATGCTGATCGCCTCAGACGACGTCGAAGCACTCGATGCTTTCGAGAATCTAATGATTTCGCTCGCCGGCCCCTCGGCGGCACAGTCGAATTTGCCAACCATATTCTGGCTCAAGTATGTCAAGGCAGAAGAAGTCGCCGAACTGATTTCCAAAGTCCTGGGCGGCGCGGAGAGTTCTGTTTCTTCGGCCGTCGATTCGATGGTCGGCGGTTTCGGTGGCGGCATGCTCGGCGGATTGATGGGCTTGGGTGGTGGTGGCGGTGGTGAAACTTCATCGGCCAAATCGATTCTTACAGCGACAGGCTCCGTCAGCATGGTTCCCGATCCGCGATTGAACGCGTTGATCGTGCAAGCCGGTCCGACGGACATGCAGATGATCGAAATGATCCTTGAAAAGATCGACATCCAAGAGAGTCCCGAAGACATCGAAACGGCGGCCAAACCGTTGCTGATACCAGTGATTTACCAAGATGCGAAAGAAGTCGCTGATGTTGTGAAGGCTGTATTCGGTGACCGCATTGTCGGGCAAGAAAGTAGCAGCGGCGGTGGTGGACGAGGCGGCGGCGGAGGAGGCCAACCCTCGCCACAAGACTTCATCCAAGCGCTTCGCGGTGGTGGTGGACGAGGCGGCGGCAATGCCGAAACCGCAACCAGCACGCCGTCAAAGATTGGCATTGCCGTCGATGCGAAAAGCAACTCGTTGATCGTGATCGCGACACCTCAAGACTTCAATGAAGTTCGTGCGCTGGTGGAACAGTTGGACGAAGGCGGAATGACCACCGAAGAAACGATCAGCACGTACACCATGCGGGGTGCGATCAATCCAGACGTGCTGAAGTTGGCGCTCGAGTCGATATTGGGCACTCAAGCAAAATCGACTTCGTCAAAGTCGGATACCGGATCGTCTTCCTCCACTGCGTCTTCGTCGTCGCCAGGAGGCGACGCCGCTGCACAATCGGCAGCCGACATTCAGCGGCGAGTGGAATTTTTCCGATCGATTCGTGGCGGTGACACTGGCGGCGGAAGTCCGTTCGGTGGACGCGGCGGTGGCGGATCGCCATTTGGCGGCGGTGGTGGTGGCGGTGGTGGTGGCGGTCGTCCAGGCGGTGGCGGTGGCGGTGGCGGTCGAGGCGGTCGCTAAACGCGAATCCAATCATTCAAAACTTGAAACTGACAATAGAAAACGATCTTCCATGCATGCTGGCGAAATTCTTCGACGACGGGGTTTGTTGACTGATGACCAATTGAGTCAGAGTCTGCAAAAAGATCCGAGCGACGTTGTTCAAACGGCGGTGGCGCTCGGCTATGTCGATGAACGCGAAGCTCTGCGAGTGTTGGCCGAAGAAGTGGGCTTGGACTTTGTCGACCTGCGAGAAATCGATGTCGACCTGAAGGCGCTCGAAGGCTTTCCGCAAAAGCTGATCTATCGCAATTCGTTGTTTCCGATCGGATTCGAAGGCGATTCGATTTTGGTCGCCACCTCGGATCCGCTGGACCTGTATCCGTTGGATGAAGCCAGTTCGGCGACGGGTAAAAACATCATTCCTGTGGTCGCGGCGAACGACGAAATCGCACGGTTGATGAACCAGCACTTGGGCGTCGGTAGCGAGACGATCGAAGGCTTGATGGCCGCGAAGGGCCCCGAGGACGAAGTCGAACTGCTAGAACAGATCGAATCGGACGGCAGCGAACTGAGCGAGATGGCTCAAGAAGCGTCGGTGGTTCGTTTGGTGAACGAAATTCTGCTCGAAGCGATTCAGTCGCGGACCAGTGACGTTCACATCGAGTCGCAAGGCAGCGGATTGGTCGTTCGTTTTCGAATCGACGGGATCCTGCACACCCAGCCGACGCCTCCGGAAATCAATCGTTTTCAAGCGGCGATCATCAGCCGCTTGAAGATCATGGCCAGATTGAACATCGCCGAAAAACGATTGCCTCAAGACGGTCGAATCAAGCTTCGCGTTCACGGGCGAGACGTGGATATCCGGTTGAGCGTGATCCCGATGATCCACGGCGAGAGCCTGGTGATGCGGGTTTTGGACAAGTCGTCGATGAAGTTCGACTTGCAAGGTTTGGGAATGTCGCCCGACATCTTCCAGCGGTTCAGCAAGATCATCGAACTGCCTCACGGAATCATCCTGGTCACCGGTCCGACGGGTTCAGGTAAAACGACGACGCTGTACAGCAGCTTGCTGCAGATCCGTTCGCCGGCGACCAAGATCATCACGACCGAAGACCCCGTCGAGTATCAGTTGGACGGCATCAACCAAATTCAAGTTCACCCCAAGATCGGCTTGACGTTTGCGGCGTCGCTTCGCAGCATTTTGCGTCACGACCCCGACGTCGTTTTGGTCGGGGAAATTCGCGACTTGGAAACCGCCGAGAACGCGATTCAAGCTTCCTTGACCGGGCACTTGGTGTTTAGCACGTTGCACACCAACGACGCGTCGGGCGCGTTCACTCGGATGGGCGATATGGGCGTCGAGCCCTTTTTGGTAGCCGGAACGGTCGAAGCCGTGATGGCCCAGCGGCTGCTTCGTCGGTTGTGCAAACATTGCAAAGAACCGTTCACGCCCACCTCCGACGACGCGCCGCCGGACTTTGCGTGGGATAGCCTTGGCGATGGACAAATCTATCGCCCCGTCGGATGCCGCGAATGCCGCGGATTCGGATACAGCGGGCGAATGGGTATTTACGAATTGTTGGTCACCAACGATGACATTCGCCAGTTGGCCCAAGAGCGGGCTAGCAGTTGGGACATCCGTCGCGCCGCAGTGAAAAACGGAATGCGAACGCTGCGGATGGACGCATGGGATAAGGTCGTCGCGGGCGACAGCAGCGTCGACGAAGTCCTTCGCGTCACCAAGGGAGAGCAAATGTAAGCGGTTCAGCGCTAGCACACAGATTATCAAACGTGGGATAGGCTTCCAGCCTGTCGTTTCAGTCTTGACAGGCTGGAAGCCTATCCCACGTTTTTCGGTATTGAAACCCTGTTCAGTACCAAGTACGCGCCTAATCGATTTACCACCGTGCCTTCTTCTTTCCTGTTCCCTAAAACCTAACGCCCAAAAACTAACTCACTCCATGCCTGTCTTCTCCTACACCGCTCGCGACATGTCGGGCAAGCAGATCGTCGGGACGCTGGATGCGGCAAACGAGCGTGAGGCCGCCACGCAGTTGTCGGAACGGTCGTTGTTTCCGGTCGAAGTCAAAGACGCTTCGTCCGGATCGTCGATGGCGGTGCTCGGCGGCCGCAAGAAAAAGGTTAGCGGCCAAACGATGGCGATGTTCTATAACCAACTCGCTTCGTTGCTGCGCGCCGGCGTGCCGATGATTCGGTCGCTGACAGTGCTGTCAAACCAATCGGGCAGCGCAACGCTGAAGGAAGTGATCACCGACATCAAGGGCAAGGTCGAAGACGGCCAGACGCTAGGCGACGCGATGGCCCGGTATCCCAAAGTCTTTAGCGACATGGGATGCAATATGGTCCGCGCGGGCAGCGAGGGCGGATTTTTGGAAGATGCTCTCGAACGCGTCGGCGCTTTCACCGAATTGCAGGAAGATCTGAAGGGCCGAACGGTCAGCGCAATGGCGTACCCAATCTTTCTGTTCTCGGTCGGCAGCGTGGTGTTGTCAGCACTGTTGGTTTTCTTTGTGCCGAAGTTCGACATGCTGTTTGAACGGCTTCGTAAGAAGGGCGAAATGCCGGTGATGACGGAATGGTTGCTCAACTTCAGCAATTTTTTGCAAAGCTATGGTTGGATCCTACTGGTCGCCGCCGCCATCGGTCTTGTGATCGTCAACGCGAAGCTGAAATCGGAAGCTGGCAAAGAACTGGCCGACCGAGTGAAGTTGAAAATCCCCGTTCTGGGCGAAATTCTGATGAGCCTGGCGGTGGCCCGCTTCTGCCGCGTTTTGGGAACGTTACTTGGTAACGGTGTGCCGATTTTGCGATCGTTGGAGATTGCCGGGTCGGCGGCAGGCAATCGGTTGCTGTCGCGTTCGATCGCCGACGCGACCGAGAATATCAAGAGCGGTGAAAGTTTGGCGTCGCCGCTTCGCAACAGTGGCTATTTTCCGCAATCTGTCGCCGAAATGATCAGCGTCGGCGAGGAAAGCAACTCGCTCGATACGGTCCTGCCCGATATCGCCGACTCGCTAGAGAAGACGACTTTCCGGCGACTCGACCTGTTCGTGCGTTTGCTCGAACCGATGATGCTCTTGGTGATGGCCATTTTGGTACTCGGCGTCGTCATGGCGTTGCTGGTACCGGTGCTCAAAAGCAGCACGTCGCTTTAATCGAGTGTCGAATCGAATCCGCAAAGACTCGTTGACGAATCGGTTCACCGGTCACGAGTTTGTCGCTGCAAGTGCTATCAGCGCAATCAGGATCAGCAGCAACGTCGACCACGTGGCCACCCCAACTCGCATCGCTTTTTTGGCGCGATCTGCTTCCCACCATGTTCGCGGTCGGACGCCTTGCACTTGAAACGTCAACACGCCTGCAAGATTCACACAAATCACATTCGTTGCGACCAACATCAACGCGCCGACAGCCAATTCAATTTCGCCATTCGCCAAAAGCAAACCGAAAACCGCGAACGGCGGAAGCAACGCTACGGCGACCATGACACCTATCAACGCCGACGGCGCCCCCGCTGTGAATGCGAGCACACCGGCACATCCCGACGCCAACGCAAGCACGATGTCGCCACCCGACACGCTCGTTCGCGACGCAACCGCCGGCCCTTCGGGGTCGATCGCGAAGACCAGGCCGATGAACAACGACGCTGCTAACGCGATCGTCAGCCCAACCGCGTTTGCTTTGAGCGCCCGTCGTGCCAGCTCAATGTCCCCCAAGCATGTCGCAAAACACAACGACATGTTTGGCCCCAGAAGCGGCGCGATCACCATCGCGCCGATGATGATCGCCGTATCGTCGCGAATCAGTCCGACCGCTGCGACCATCGTGGCCAACACCACTTGGGTCGCGAAGACCCAGGAGATGTCGGCCGATTCCGCGATATCATGATACAGCTCTTCGCGACTGATCCGTTCGAACAATTTTGTTGATTGAACGCCACCGGTTGGTTCTTTCGATGGTTCGGCCGGACGCGGCAGCGTGGCTTCGATGGGCAACAAGATCACTCGGAAGCCATCCGTGTTTCCAAACCGATGTTCAAGGTCGTCCAACAACAATTCGGTTTGCTGAACGTCGACCAACATCCTGATCAGAGTCAAGTCGCCCGCCAATTGATCATCCCAGCGACCCAGCACACCGCCGACACTCGCCAATTCAGCAACGGCGTCGACCGAGGTCGCGGGGATCACTAGCTCGACGAGACGCAGCGCCATCCGGTTTGCCTTCGGGTAAAGGTGCTTGAGGAACGGTCAAATCGTTAGTCGCCCTGCCCGTCAGCAGCTAGCCTAACGAATTCAATCGACGAAACCATGCCAACTAGCTTTTTGTTGCTGTTTACGATCGGGATGTGATGCACCTGGTGCTTCAACATGAGATTTGCGACGCGGCCGAGCGTTTCATCCTGTCGGGCGGTGATCGGCACGCCAGACATCACCGCGGCGACTTCGTCGTTGCCAGCCGGTTGGTAGATAGACGCGAAAATAATGTTGAGCCCGCCTTGTGCGTCTTCGCTAACCGCGTCGAAAGCATAGACGCCAAGCACGCAACAACCAGCAAGGGCGAGTGCGATCACAACACGAGCGAACCAAAACTGAAGGTTTCGGCAGGCGAGCCAAATCAGTAAGTACGGCGCGGCGACTAGGCCAGCGACCGAAAGGACGAAAGCCGAAACGCCGCTCGAAAGTTTGAGCATCCAAAAAACGAAACCGAGTGCGGCGACCAGCGAAGCGACGCCAAGAATGCCCCCGAAGGATCATACGGATTTGTTTCGTGCAACGTGAGGTCGCTCCGAGAGCAGTGTCGGTTAGACGAATAGCGGTAGCGTAAACCAGGGAAGCGTGACGGGTGCGAAGGCGGTCACAAACCGAGGGCAACTGCCGGGACGGACCATAAGCTGCCTCAGGTTCATCGCAATCATCGTCCGCTTACCCCTTGCTGGAAATCAAGTGCCGCCCAAGGTTAGCTCAATGCGCCAGCGTCCGTTGATTCGGGTGAACCATATTTGGCCAGAAGACCTGCCATCCTTTTTTACTTTCCCCTTTGCCCTATCCGCGGACCTCTCTGTAATTTCCAAGGTTCGTTCTTCGTCCATGTGGTCCATTCCTCTTGGGTTCTCGCGTCGATCGAGATGAGTCATCATCTCGAGCACGAAGCGATCATTCTCATCCGCTGTTTGCAAAAGACGTTCCGCCTCAGTGATCCAGGCGTCCAACTCACCAGAATTCTGGCTTACGCTGCCTTCTGCTTTTGATTTCGCAAATGAAACGACCAAAGGTGCGGAAAACAGCAAACCAGTCGCTTGCGATTCTCTCGCTTCCGGAGTCATGCATTCAAACCAGGTCGCCCAGTCTCTTTGCGTTTGTGCTTCACTCCAACAAGCGAACAGTTCCTCAACGGTGCGGTCTTCTAGCTTGCTCGTTTTGCCTGCACTCGGAACGCAGCCAGAAACTGCCACCAAAACCACAAGCATCAACCTCAGATCTAAAGTCTGTATCGTGTTCATTTTTCGATTCCAAGGCGTGTATTAACGTTCGCTAGGCCAATGGTGTGCAAGCTCATCGCGGAAAGGAAGTTGCACCAGCCATTCTTGTAACGCGGTCGACAGCGATGCAACGTCGTAGTGTGGGATCCTGCTCTCATTGCTTCGAACCCACTGATAGAGCCCATTGTCCCACGGCAAGCAGCGGTCCGGATTGAACTCTGAAACCAATTCGGCATCATACCATCGGCATAGCTCGTAGAGCCCGTGTGGTTCGAGACAAATATATTTAAAAAGATCGTAATGCTGAAAAATCTTCCGACTCGCATTGATGAGCGCATCAAGACCTTGGGCAACTTGAACAGCGTCTGAATCCAGCAGTCCCCGCAGTGTCGCGTACATGCAACTGATGTACGTCTTCGGTTTCTTCCATGTCTCGTATTCATCGAGAGCATCCGCAAGGCGCTCGCGATCATGGCTAATGACCGCCGTGATGCCTGCATGCAGTAATTTCGCGGCCATTGGGCCAGTGATTGCACGTTGAGGCGTCACCGCCGTGTATCGTTGAACAAGCTCAATGTCACCAGACGCCAATGTCTTCAACAAATCATTTGCGTTGCACAAGAAACCGTCGTTTTCGTCGCGAGTGCCCCACCAAAAGCTTAATCGACCAAACGTGCTCGCCGCGCGTGCTAGCTCCTCCGGTCGATCCTCGTGAATACGCTTGGCGTAGCCGCGTTCCAATAACGCGTAGCCGCTCATGAGATGTTGCGTGGCGCGCGCGACATGCTGGTCGGATGACCAATCGACTTCACGTATTCGATTGACACCGAACAACTTTGGGAAATGCTTCTTCTGTTCGGCCGAGATGTACTCGTAAATCGACTGGTCCGTGCCATAGCTCTCCACCAGCACTTCGATGTCACGTCGATATCTTTCGGGCAGGGAGTCAATCATGGTTCAACTATGTAGACAAGCAATATTCATGGACGATAGTTGGCATCACCTGGCGAAAACAGAAGCGGCAATCTCTTTATGACGCTTGCAATTCATGCTCCGCTGCGTGCCGTGGCTACCTGCCGCAATCCGTTGCCTGGTAGTCGCAATAAAGCCAGAAGTCTTTCACGTCTCCGTTACGCAGCAGAGCATATCCGCATTCAGATCCGCTATCAAATTCCCAAAGTTCGCAAGACCGAAGATCCTTACCCTCCAACCACGTTGCAAGATGTTGCGCAGAGGTTCTCCGGGGACCGTCAACCAACCTCCAGAACAAAACAATCAGCCACAATCCCGTCAAGCCGAAGAACAACGTCGTAGCCAACCTCGACTTCCAGGTAGGTGGAATTACGCCATCGTCGCTGCTATCGAGTCTCGCCAGTGCGGCGGAAGCCGTCGTGGATCGCACCAGGTTCTTCGAGATTTCCGCGAAACGGTCTTGCGTCTGGTTACGGATGCGTATGTCGGACATCGGTAGACATCACCGAGCGGGGCGAGAAAGAGAAACGACTTTGAAACGTCTGTGAATTCGGCTCCAGTGCAAACCTTGGTCGCCTTCATTGCGACCGGATCATAACGTCAGGGCGGGTCCGTTGGCAGGAGCGATCTTCAGATGTTCGAGGTCAATTTGATTCGAGTCGAGGTTGATGGTCACCAGAAACTTAGCCAGTTTCACGTAATGAACGATTCGCCAATCGCAAAACGGCCTGGTTGAAGGAGCTCCAACCAAACTTTCGCCGTTCGATCAAGTGCAATTGGAATGACCGGACGTGTTCGGGTGTGGCATCGACCACTTCGGTGGCGCCGAGAAAGTCGGCGAATCGATCGATGTGGTAGGTGTAGGCATCGATGGTGGCTTGGGCGAAGTTTCGGATTTTCATGTCGCCGGCAACGCGGGCGGTGATTTCGTTGAGCCGGTTTTGATAAGGAGTCATGATGTGTTTCCAGGTTGAGAGCGTTGAAAGACACCAGCATGCATAGCGTTCTCAAAAGCGCAAGACTCTACAACCGGCCCCAGGCTCGGGATGCCGTCCGAAGCAACTTTGTAAGAAGACGACCGCGCACCAGCCCCAGAGCAACGACCAACTACAAGAAAAACGCCAACGACCCAAAGCGGCTATGCTTATCGTCCGGCAATAACCGGGTTAATTGATCGTAGCGGAGGCGGTAAAACGGCGAAGCCAACTGCCCAAGCGGAAATCACAAAACTCCGGTTCATCGACATGGTTACCCCCCGTGTGAATTCAGCTCCGAATCGAAACATTTGGACGGTGTTGGAACGTATTGGCTGGTGTTCGGAATTGGAGTTTTACGCGCGGGCGGTCATTGAGTGCGGTGACCGCCGTCTGGTTCGCTCGCTCGTCCGCTGGTGCTTGGGGGGCTAATGCCACGCAGTTTGCTTCGAGCGGCTCGACTTTCAATCGCGTTTCGAAATGCGATTTTCTTTAAGAATCGAATGCTGCGTTTCGGCTTTGAATTCACAATCATTTGATTTCGTACTCGCGGGCGTCGCTGCCGATGCGGCGGGGAAGTCGTGAAAAGACTGACTTCAAATAGGTTCGCGGAGGGATGTGCAACGCGTTCGCGTTCGTTGAACCGCTTGGCGCTTGGCGCGAGGTTCATGTCAGTACGACCAAAAAGGCGATCGACTGGGCGGGCGACGTTCAGTGGCTCGTCGGTCACCGACGCGATGTAAACGCAGAACGAATCACATTGGTTAGGCACCCACTGTACCGGATCGCGCCATGCGGCTTCGTCCACATCCACCAAACGATCGCCTGTATTGATTTCATGAATTGCCAGCCAACCGCCGACCATGACGGCAAGCACGAACCAAGTCGGCCCCATCTTGGCGATCAAGTGAAGCACTCCATGTTTCGCTTTCAAAGATTCCTTGAGTGTGGATGTTTCGGGGGCGATGGACATCAAGTATCGCTATGGAAATGGTCGTCGAAGTCAACTTTGGTCCTTTCTAATGCACGAACCATGCCATGTGCTGAAATCCAGTGATTCGACATAAAAGAGCTTCGTAGCGTGCCAACGGCATTTCGCAAGAGAAAGACTTTCACCATCGCTGTGGAAACAATCTGTCCACACGTCGCATGGCGGCTCTTTGCGTGTCACGGCAGGTTTTGATGACCCGATCGGACGCCTTTGCCCGGTACAGCTGCGACAACCGATGCAAATCCAACCTCGATATGAATTTACCTGTCAGGTAAAGCCGTTTTGATGGAGGTCGGTGGGTAGGGAATTACGCTGATGTCCATGAAGGGGCAACATCATAAAACTGTCGGGCACGGATCACGATCCAATGCCTTTCGTCACCAGCGATTCTGGCAAATCGCGGCGTTCTTGTTTGCTTGCTCGGCGCCGGAGCTCTGCCAAGGCCAGATCGCCCAACAGAGGTTTACCGTCACGGTGCCCGAGGGCGTTGGATTGACGACACCTTCGCAAGCCGATGTCGATTTGGAACTGGTTCCAGGGACCAACGCGTTCCCACAGCAGACCTGGGGCATTCGCAGCAACAGCCAATCGGGCGTCGTTGTCGGGTTTGCGGTCGAGTCCGCATTCGCACACCAAACGATCCCGACGATCAAAGTCGATGCCGGATTGGATGTGTCGGTTCCCAACCGAACGGGCGCGGCGAATTGGCAGATAACCAAATCCAGCGATCAGTCTTCGGTAGCGGATGGCGACGAAACCGCCGTCGTGCAGGTCGTTGCCGATGGTGCTGGAACGGCCGAAGTAGGACTCGTCCTGAAATTCATTCTGCCGGCTTTGGATGAAGTTCCCGTCGGAAAGTATTCCACCGACGTCGTTTGCACCATCACGATTCCGTGACCAAGCCATCGCGTCACGCGATCAGATCGTGAATCACTTTGCCACCAAACTGACTCAGTTGTTTGAAGCGTCCCGCGTGGTAGTACGTCAGCTTGTTGTCATCGAGACCTAGCAGTCGTAGCAGCGTGCAATGAAAGTCGCGGACGTGATGTACGTTCTCAACGGCATTCGTTCCCGTCTCGTCGGTAGCGCCAATCGTGTGCCCAGCATTGCAACCGCCACCGGCCATCCAGATCGTCATGGCATTCGGATTGTGGTCACGTCCGTACGCGACGCCGCCGCGGACGCCGTTGTCGGGCGTGCGACCGAATTCGCCACACCAAACGATCAATGTGCTGTCGAGCAATCCACGCTGCTTCAGGTCGGTGATCAGTGCCGCGATCGGTTGGTCGACGCCGCGAACCAGGTTCCCGTGGGCGCGCTCGATGTAGTCATGGCTGTCCCATGACCCGTTGTAGAGCTGGACAAAACGCACTCCCTTTTCGACCATTTTTCGCGCCAGTAAACACTTGCGGCCGAAAGAGTCCGTGGCACCGCCACCAATTCCGTACATCGCTAGCGTCTTAGCATCCTCACCAGACAAGTCGACGGCGTCCGGCACTTCCATCTGCATTCGGAAGGCAAGTTCGTAGCTTTCCATTCGCGCGTTCAGATCATCGTGGTCGGGATGTTTTGCCGCGTGATCAGCGTTGACCTGACTTAGGAAGTCAAGGTTCGCCCTTTGCCGCGCCGATGTAATTCCCGGTGGTGGCTGTAGATCAAGAATCGGCGAGCCCTTTGCGCGAAGCGGCGTACCTTGATAGAAGGCTGGTAAGTAGCCGTTGCTCCAATTTGCTGCACCGCCTTGAGGATAAGACACCTCGGGCAGCACCAGGAATCCGGGAAGGTTCTGATTCTCGCTGCCAAGCCCGTAAGTCACCCACGATCCGATCCCCGGGTCACCACCGAAACGATCGCCGCAGTTCATCTGATACATCGCCGTCGGGTGATTGACACTGTCGACCTGACAACCGCGATAGAAACACAACTCATCGGCGACGGAGGAAAGGTGGCTCCAATTGTCTGCCATCGCGGCTCCACTTTCGCCGTACTTCGCGAACTTGAACGGGCTAGCGACGTAATATCGTTTGCCACTCTCCATCGCTGATTTCATCTCTCCCTCGCGCGTGAACTCTTTCAAGTGCAACTTATCGAGTGCCGGCTTAGGATCGAATGTATCGATATGCGAAGGGCCGCCCTCCATCATCAAGAAGATGCAGTTTTTTGCCTTGGCAGGAAAGTGTCCGATCTTGGGCGACATCGGGCCTTCGGCGCCGTCCGATGATCTGGCGTCTTGGGCAAGCATGGCCTCGGTTGACCGCGCGTCCTGGGCAAGCAAGGCCGCCGATGCGATGCCACCCAGCGATGTGCCAAGCCGGAAAAGACTCTCGCGCCGATTGATCTGGTTCATGGTTCGATTCACAACAAACGCCTCACCCTTCTTGCTGGGTCGGATACTCCGCATGTTCAACGTAATAGAGCGATATCCCCAGCATAGTGACCGTGATCGCGGTCAAAACCAAAAGGTGAGTCGATACGGGCTCAATTCCAAAAATGTTTTCGGCGTTCGTGCGCACGTTCTCCCACTCCATCCAATTGGCCAACAGGCCTCGCAGTCGATAGTTGATCGTGAACTTGTTCACCAACGCCGGAATGAACGACAGGCCGTACTCGACCACCATTGTATAGGCCACGGCGCTGACCATCGTACGGCGATAGAACACGACGCCGATCAGAAGGAAGACTGCGGCGTGCGCAAAACACGAAAGCAACACCAACGCGCTCATCACGCACCACATTCTGTGCATCTCGGGACCGCCGATGACCAACACGCACGCCGATGCGGCAATCAGCGCCGCAGACGTCGTCCATGCGACCGCCGTCAAGTATTTTCCGAACAGCACCATGCGACGACCGGATTGCCGCATCGCTAAGTAAATCCAGGTTTGCCCTTCCACTTCGGTGCTGATCGCCGGAGTAGCCCAGAGCAGCAGACCTAACAGACACGTCACTTCGGGGACGAGAAAATACACGGTGAACCCAAACGGTTCGACAAAATCCGACGGTTCATATTTTTCGCCCAGCGTTACTTCCGCGATCGCCCGCATGGTCGCAACGATCGCTATCGGAAACACTACAAGCACCAACCACATCGCCATGCGTCCAGGAGTGAGCGAACGGCGAAGTTCGAACTTCATGATGTCCCAAATCATCGTCAATCGATTCATGAAGACTCTCCACGATGCCGTCGCAGCAGCGAATCGAAAACGGCTTCCAAATTTCCATCGGGCGTTCGCAACTGCATTGTTCCAAGGCCATCATCATGAATCCACTTGGCGATGCACTCGTAGAACGCCAGCGGCTCGCGAAGCGAAACTCGTAACTCAGACTTGCCTTGGTTCCATTCCATCGCGTCGACCCAATCGACATCCGCCAACCGATGAATCAGCCTTCCCGCATCAGCGCCGACCAAGCAGATCTCTTGCGGCGCGTCCGCCAAAAGGGATTCGATCTCATCGGCCGTCCCCGACGCCAGCAATCGCCCACCGTGAATCAACAAGAATGATGACGTTACGGACTCGATCTCCTGCAACACGTGACTGGCAAAGATCAGCCCACGTCCGTTGCGTGTCCATTTCTTCAACAACCGCGTCATGTCGTTTCGACCGACCGGATCAAGTCCGTTGTACGGTTCGTCCAAGATCAGCAGGTCGGGTTCATGAGCAATCGCTTGGGCGATCTTTGTCCTTTGCCTCATGCCCAATGAATAGGTTCCCATCGGTCGCCGCATCGACGATGTCATGCCGACGGTTTCGAGCGCGGCTTCGGCGCGCGATGTACAATGTCGCCTTTCCATGCCATGCAGCCGAACCTGATACGTCACCCATTCCAGTGCCGACACGTTCGGATAGAGCACATCGGATGCGGGGCAAAGACCGATTCGCCTCAGCAACCGCCGATCGTCGGCCGGCACCGAGTCAAACAAGCGAACGCTTCCCAGCGTCGGTTGCAGGTGGCCGATCAGCAAATTGATCAATGTCGTCTTTCCGGAACCGTTAGGGCCGATCAACCCGTACGCGCCGGTGTCAATTGTCAGCGTCAAGTCGTTCACGCCGACGACATTGCCATACATTTTCGTTACATGGTTCAGTTCAATCATCGCTTAAACACTAAGCCTCGCGTTGATACGCCGTCGAACCAACCAAAATGAAACGACGGTGATCGCACCCAGCATCACAACCGCCGGCACGACGCTTGCCGATGAGGTGTCGAGATCAAACACCCACGCCTCGACCTTGCCCAGCGTGTGATAGGGCGAAAGCAAACGGTATCGATCGGCATCAAATTCCATGTTCTCCCATCGGCGGCTACCTCGCCCGCGTCCCGTGCCGACCGAAGCAACGATCGCGGTCGTCGACGTCAAAACTTGATAGGCGACGAATCCCAACGCCCATGTCGCAAACCACGCGAACGTTGCATATCGACTCTCGGAAGTCAACGAAGAGTATGCGACCGCCAATGCCGTCGTCGGAATCATCAGAACAGCCGAAGCGGCAAGAATCCTGAACGGCAGATCCCAAGTCTGCATCACCACGGAAAGATCAGGAGACAACAACACGCCAAGGACGTACAACAGCAGCGCCGGTATGGTCGCAATCATCGCCAGCAGAAACCATATCACGGCCGACTTACCGAGGATGTACTGCGACGGCGAAAGCGGCCGCGAAAAGTACATCAGATATGCCTTCGTCCGTAAGTCATACGAAACCAGCATCGGCGCGATCAACCCGATCAAGACGACCATCGCGACGAGCTGTGGATATCGAAAGAAAACCAGAATCAACGTCGCCCAAACCTGGTGACGAGCCGCTTGCGGGTCGTCGATGATCTGCCGGCCCAATTCCGGTTGCCGAAGCGGGCCGCTGACGAGCTGAACGATCGCTCGTTGCAAATCGGGTTCGGTCGACGAATACTCGAATGCGAAGATGCCCATCGCCGGGACAACGACCGGCAGCCAAGCGAGCATCAGCATCGTTCGTAGCCAACGCCGTCGCCAAACCAATGAGATCCCGCTGCGAGCAACGACCCATGGACGAAGCCACCTCGCCATTCGTTCGCCACGCCAACCTCGATACCCAAGATCATGAACTGGCATCGTCAACTCCGTCAGCGCGAGTCGAAGACATCGGTGACTTGCCCAAAGCCACATCCATAAAAATCTGTTCCAAAGAATTGACCGCGGGCTCAAGTCGACGAATCGAAGTGTTCGACGCCGCGGCAATCTGCCAAAGCACAGACGCTTGTTCTTCCGCGATCCCTTCGACACGCAAACTGTTGGTTTCTATGTCGCGATGAACCGTGTATCCGGAACGCTCAACCTGTTCGATCATTCGCGTCGGATCACCGATCGTTGAAATGTGCATACACGGTTTGATGGGGCGACTCAAGTTCTCAAGCGAATCAAAAACCCGAACCGTACCGTCAACCAGGATGACAACATGATCACACACGCTGCGAACGTCGGGTAAGATGTGCGTCGACAAGATCACCGACTTACCGTGCTCCGTCGCCAAATTGCGAATGCGACGCAACATTGCAACTCGTTGATCCGGATCCAACCCCGTCGTCGGTTCGTCAAGAATCAAAAGCGGGGGATCATGCACGAGCGCCTGGGCGAATTTCAGCTTTTGTCGCATTCCGGTCGAATACGATTCAACCTCGCGATAGCGTTCTTCGCCAAAGCCACAGTAGTCCATCATCTCATGTGACCTGCGCAAGCCCTCCCGAGAAGGCAATCCCGATAGCCGGGCCATCAAGGTGACGGATTCAATGCCAATCAAGCCCGCGATGTAACAATCGTCTTCGGGTAAGTAACCAATGTGATCGCGAATGATCCGTGCATCTCGGGGCCACTGGAAATCGAGCACGCGTCCTGCGCCCGATTGAACCTTCAACAGACCAAGCAGCGACTTGATCAGCGTGCTCTTGCCCGATCCATTCGGCCCCAGCAAGCCGGTAACTCCGACCGGGATACGTAACGATACATCCCGCAGCGCATCAATCGCTCCGTATCGTTTGCTAACAGAATGGATCTCGACGATCCCGTCGGTTTCATGCGATGTCAAAACTGTCCCGTCGTCGTGATGTCACCGGTAGGCCATTTAACGTTGCAACAAAGCGTAGTCGAAAGCCTCCTCAACCGAGACACCGTACGCCATTTCTATGTCCCCACTTCCGTCTCGGTTTGCGGCCGAGCCCGCGATGTCTGTCGGTCCGAAAATGGGGCGACGTTGCCGATCGCGCAAGGGTTGCCGGTCCGGCCGTTCCGTGGCGTGCAAGGATCCGTCGCAATGCGGTGCTCGACGCAAGCATTTTATGCGGTCCATTTTGGGATCCTATCATAGACGCGGGCGGCTTAAAGCGATCCAGACTCCCGTAAATGTGCTTCAATGACCACTTTTCGCGTCGTTTCGACCGCTGGACTCGAAACGGTCGTGCTGCCGCCAAGCGTTGTTGCAAACGATGTCCCCGTGGCCAACAATGGCGCCGACATTTGCCCGAAATTGACAGTCTGTACCCCCCCGAACCCAGAATAGCAACACCTTGGATCCTTCAACGCTCTTGACGATGATCTTTGAACTGGTCGGCGGATTGGGCTTATTCCTACTCGGAATGAAGAACATGTCTGACGGGATGCAAGCCGTCGCGGGCAGCAGTCTACGTAGACTGATTGGTGCCGTTACCAACCACCGTTTGCTGGCAACCACCGTCGGCGTTGTCGTCACATGCATTGTTCAGTCCAGTTCGATCACAACCGTGATGGTGGTCGGCTTCGTCAACAGCGGCGTGATGGAATTGGCCCAGGGTGTTGGCGTCATTATGGGCGCGAACATCGGCACCACGATCACAGGCTGGATTCTGGTTTTGAAAGTCGGCAAGTACGGTATGCCGCTGATGGGATTTTCAGCATTCGCGTATCTGTTTTCGCGAGGCGATCGATATCGATATTGGGCAATGTTCTTGATGGGCATTGGCATGGTTTTCTTCGGCTTAGAAATCATGAAGGACGCATGCAGCATCATCAAAGAGCTGCCTGACTTCGAAGCATGGTTCGCAAGATTCAACGCCGACACTTACATCGGCGTGTTGAAGTGCGCGGCCGTCGGTTGCATCCTGACGACGCTCGTGCAGTCGTCTTCGGCAACCCTAGGCATCACCATCTCCCTAGCGACGCAGGGTGTGATTTCGTACCCGACGGCGGCTGCATTGATCTTGGGCGAGAACCTTGGAACAACCATCACTGCGTTTTTGGCATCCTTGGGGACGACAACCAACGCCCGACGCGCGGCGTATTTTCACGTGCTGTTCAACTTGATCGGGGTGTTTTGGATCACCCTGATCTTCCAGTGGTACATCGGTTTAATTCAGTCCATCATTGGCGTCGATGTCGCTAAGATGGTGATGGTCGATGGAACGGAAACCTACCCGAACACGGTTGCGGCGATAGCTGCCACACACAGCGTGTTCAATATTGCGAACACGATCCTATTCATACCATTCGTGACTCCAATCGTTCGATTTCTTGAGCGTGTCGTGCCGTCACGACCGTTCAAAGAGAAACCCCGACTTACCGATCTGGACGTGCGGATCTTGGACACGCCGCTACTTGCGATCGAGCAGTCTCGTAAAGAGATACTGAAGATGGGCGACGGCTGCTTAAAAATGCTCGATTGGTTACTTGAGCTGATGAATGCCGAGGAGCCGGACAAATCGCTTGCCGATCGACTAAAACAACGCGAAAAAGTTTTGGATTCGGTTCAAGACGAAGTTGCTGAATTTGTAACCGGCTTGCTTTCTGCAAACGTTTCACATGCGACGGCCGAGCAGGCGCGGCGACAATTGCGGATCGCTGATGAGTACGAATCGATCAGCGACTACATCGCAAACCTAGACAAGTTCGATCGCAAACTCCGGCGCGACGGGTTTCGGTTCACGCCCGAGCAGCGAGCCGACCTACAAGAGTTGAACCGGCACGTTGCCGAATACGTTGCAGCCGTGCACAAGGGGCTGTCAACCGAGAATCACAACGTGGCGACCAGCACGAGCGCCAGTTCCAAGCGGATTCGTGATGAAGTGAAGGCGCTGCGGCGTAAACATCTCGAGGAACTCTCGGCTGGATCGATGCCGCCGGTGGTCAGCGTGGCGTTTATGGCCGCGCTCAATGCATATGTCCGTGTGAGGGACCATGCATTGAATATCGCCGAAACAATCGACGGCTGATATCGCTTTGCGTGGAAACTCGACGCCATCGATATAGCCAGGACGCTCTGGCCACACTTTTGGCGAGCCAGTTTTCGGATGAATGTTAGGAAGAAACCAATGCAAAAGACCATCGCCGCCGTAGTGGCTGTTTTGATTTGGGCGTCGATAGGCGACGCCAAGGAACTGCCCGGAACGTCGTCGATGTGGCACGGATTCGATCGGCATGACTTTGTCATCGATGGGCGTAACTGCATCGTCGTCGCGCCAGAGTTGCAAGCAGTCAAGCGGCAATTAGAACCTCGGCCATGGATTTGGCGAGCGAGATTTTTCGGCCACGAGCCGCAACTCGACATCGCACTTTTGGAACGCGGCTTTTACGTCGCGTACTGTGACGTTTCCGACTTATTCGGAAGCCCGCAGGCGGTCGCACATTGGAACGCTTTCTACGACTACATGGTTGCGGAGTATGGGTTTGCGAAACGGCCTGCACTCGAAGGCATGAGCCGCGGCGGCTTGATCGTCTTCAATTGGGCGATCGCAAACCCGACCCGCGTCGCATGCATCTACGCCGACGCGCCGGTCTGTGACTTCAAAAGCTGGCCTGGCAACCAGGGGAAGGGCGGCGGCGATCCCAAAAGCTGGAAGAAATGCCTTGACGCGTACGAGCTGACCGAAGCTGAGGCATTGCGGTACAACAAGAACCCGATCGACTGTTTAGATGCGCTGGCGGCAAACAAAGTTCCGCTGTTGCATGTTGTCGGAGACGACGACACGGTCGTCCCCGTCAACGAAAACACGGCGATCGTCGAAGAGCGTTACAAGGCGTTGGGCGGATCTATCAAAGTGATTCACAAGCCTGGCGTCGGCCACCACCCCCATTCGCTTGTCGATCCGGCGCCGCTGGTGGACTTCGTTCTGGAGCACACAGCGTCAAGCGTTGAAGTTTCACCTGTTCATGCCAAGTGATTCATTGCCCGACCGAAGTCGCTGTCGGTCGAGCGTCACAATTGTCTGCTTTACGACATTCGTCGTTTAAGCGTGAGTCGTCTCGACGACTCCGCCTTTGGGTTGGCCGATCGCATCGAGTAGGTCGCCGAACCAGGACACGCTGATGTCAAACGGCTTTCCGCCCTTGATGCGTTCGAACTCAATCGCTCGCAGTTCGTTGCCTCGGTCTTCGTCTTCGCCAATGACTCCGCCGTCATGTGTCAAAGCGCACTCAACTGCTTTCGCCGCACATCTTCCGATCAACGCGATGTCTTCCGCGTTGGCCCGCGCGGCGCGACTGTAATATCCGCTCTTCTGAATCAGCGTCTTGTCGGCGCCAAGCATCTGTGCGAACTGTTGGCCAAACCATTTCCCGGGATTCACGGCGTCGAGCTTGTAGTGGCCGAACGCATCTTTCGGGACCGTTTCGCCACGAGACTCCATTTCCTCGACGATCGATTCCAGACCGGCGCCTTCGGAGATGAAAATGTTCACGCAATCATGCTGCTTCATGATCTTGCTCAATCGCTCGGCTTCCTGTTTCATGTCCATGTGCATCTCGGGCACATAGACCCCGTGGATCGCCCGGCGCTGCCGACTAAGACCTGCTTCGGGCAGAAAGTTCAAACGGTCAAGTCGCTCGTTGTACTTCGCAGCCGTTGCCGCGGTCAGCCATCCACAATTCCGGCCCATGACTTCATGGACGATCAGCATCTTCGGGTTCGCGCTGTGCTCACCAACAACATTCTCGAAAAACTTTGCACCTTCTTCGGCGGCCGTCCAAGCGCCGAGACTCTGTTTGATGGGGATGACATCGTTGTCGATGGTCTTGGGCAGACCGACAACCGCCAGGTCATAGTCGTGTTTGGCCAAATAGGCAGCCAGATCGGCGGCGGTCGTGTTGGTGTCGTCCCCGCCGATGGTGTGCAAAACGTCAACCTTGTCAGTTTGCAACTGTTCGGCCGCAACGCGTAGCGGATCTTGGCCTTCTTGGACGAGGCCTCGATTTACACAATCGGCGACATTGGTCAGCTTGACACGACTGTTACCGATCGGGCTGCCACCATGCTGGTGCAACAGACTGGCTTGATCGCGGATCGACTGGGTGACAACGAAGCTGTCACCCAGCAACAAACCCTTGTAGCCCGAGCGGTAGCAGATGATTTCGATTTCAGGTGCCTTCGCGGTATAGGACTCGATCAGCGCCCCAATCGCAGACGAAAGACAGGGGGCAAGTCCCCCAGCGGTGAGAATCCCGACTCGCTTAACCGACATGATCAATATTCCTGGCACGAAGTGTGTGGACAAAACCAAAGACAGGCAAACCGTTGGACGTTTGCGTCCCTATAGGTTATCCGGTTTTTCGAGAACATTTCCAGGTTGCACGTCGCAATTTGGCGAGCGAAGTCGTCAATTCCGAGGCAGTTACGTCCACCACCCTTGTCGTGACCGGATCAGCACTTCGCCCAAGACTTGCCCCCCGTTGCACCTGCCACATGGACAGCGGCAACGTTCCGGCCGTTATGCGTCCGAGGCGGCAACACGCCGACCGTACCAGCCATCATTGGCAACGCCCGATTCACTCGTGAGCGTTTCGCATGTGGTCAGCAGTCTGAAAGAACGAAAACTTCAACTGCGAGGCAAGTTTTTTATCCTCGATAAGTTCGTCGATCGCTTGGTTCATACACAGCAACCACTGATCGCGCTCGCTTTCGCCAATCGCGAACGGCAAGTGCCGAGCTCGAAGCATTGGATGGCCATACTCTTGGATATAGAGACTGGGCCCGCCAAAGAATCCGGACAAAAACTTAAACAGCTTGTCGCGAGACTCGGTCAGATCGTCGGCGTGCATCTTGCGGATTGTTTCAGCAGCCGGCAATTCAGACATCAAGTCGTAAAACCGATCGACGAGCAGGCGCAACGTCGATTCACCACCGATCCGGCTATAAGTTGTTTCGGCGTCCATCGATTCGGCGTCCACTGGGTTATTTCGGAAATGGAGTGAAAGCGTGGGCGTGGCCCTGCCCCCTTTATCCGCCCCTCCACCACATCATCGCTATGATCACTGCATCCAACAAGCCGATGCCGGCTCTCCGTTGGGCGGCGTGATTGTCGACGACACCATCGCGACAAGCATTTTGGATGGATACGTAAGCAAGTTGTTTCAACGGTGCGCGGCAACCTACAGCTTGACGGTTACAATGCCCTTGTTCGCAACAAAGTCCAATACCCATTCCCTTCGTTTTCGCATCGTAATCGTCCGACTCGCTCGTAAATATTGATTCGCAAGAACGAGTTCCGGCGTCGTTCTGAACGAGAGCTTGAGTGGTCGCGCAATTCCCCAATCAGAGAACCGCTCGATGAAACTTCCGCTCTTGGTCGCTCTATTCACTTGCACCTTGACGCTTTCCGCATCGGCACAATCGCCGCCGGAATCCAGCAAAGCACCGCGTTGGTGGAAAGGGAACCTGCACACGCATTCGCTGTGGAGCGATGGAGACCAGTTTCCCGAAATGATTGCCGACTGGTATCGTCAACGCGACTACAACTTTCTGGCGCTGACGGACCACAACGTCCTAAGCGAAGGGACGCGTTGGATGTCCATGTCAAAGGTAATCAAGAAAAGCGATGCGGGGATTTTGGGTCGCTATCGCGATCGGTTTGGCGAGGCGTGGGTGGAAACGCGCGGTGAACCAGGCAACAAGGATCACGAGGTTCGCCTCAAGCCGCTCGATGAATTTCGATATCTCCTCGAGCAATCGGGAAGGTTCATTCTGATTCCGGCGGAAGAGATTAGCGACAAGGCGGAAGGAAAGCCGGTCCATATCAACGCCACGAACATTGCCGAAGCATTGCAACCGATCGGCGGAGAAACCGTGCGACAGACGATCGAAAACAATTTAAGAGCGATCCTGGAACACGAGAAGTCGCACGGACGGGAGGTGCTGCCGCATGTGAATCATCCCAACTTTTTTTACGCGATCACGGCTGATGATTTGGCTGCGGTCGTCTCAGAACGTTTTTTTGAAGTCTACAATGGTCACCCCGGAGTGAACCAACTGGGCGATGCGGATCATCCAGGTGTCGAGAGGTTCTGGGATATCGCTAATGCGATTCGACGCAACTCGCTGAACATTCCACCGTTGATGGGGATCGCGACGGACGATTCTCACGAGTATCACGGCCAACCCGGCTCGCGACCCGGACGTGGCTGGGTGATGGTTCGCAGTCGGTATTTGACGCCCGAACATTTGATTCGAGCGATGAAGCGTGGTGACTTCTATGCGTCCAGCGGCGTCACGCTTTCCGATGTGAAGTTCTACGAATCCACCAGAACGTTGTCGATCCACATTGATGCTGAACCCGACACAACGTACCGCACTGATTTCATCGCGACGCTTGCCCGCGAAACCGATACCGATACCGATACCGATACCGAACACGCAAGCGCCGAAGATGTGAAAGCCATTGATGAGCATCGCATTGGCGTTACGGTCGCCACATCGGACGACGTTTCACCCACGTATTTGATGAATGGACAAGAACTGTATGTTCGTGCCGTCATCACCAGTAGCAAGCCACACGACGACCCGTCGTTCAGTGACCAAAAACAACAGGCCTGGACACAGCCCGTTGGGTGGAGTGAGTAGAACGACGCCCGTGTGATCTTCGCCACATGTGGCACGGCAAAGAAATCAACGTGTTTTTGCATATCGTTGGCAGCATATTCAAAATGACCGAACGTGAGCATTTTACGGTCGTAGAGATTCTGTCAATATTTGGCGGTCATGATGATGTTCGGAATGACGTACGCATCAAAGTCGATAAGCACGCAACCTCTCAGAGCATCAAACGAAACACTCACTACCCGCAAGTAGCGAGCGTTGATGCATCGCAATAGCGAGAAGTGCTTAGCTTGACACAACTGACTTGCTCTCCAGTTCTGTACCAACCGCAGTGGTAACTATTCAGCCTTCTGTGGCATCGGTGGCATGTTTCCGGTTGCCGCGTAGATAGCGAGGGCATCGAGGATCGTCGCCAGTGGTTCACGTCCGCGAAGCCGAAGCGTGCGAAATACCGTCATCAACACCGACTGAGTCAACGCACCGCGTTCACTGTGGTTGCAATAGCTGTTCTTGCGAATCATTACGGCCGGACGAATCGCTCGCTCCCCGGCATTGTTGTCCGATGGAACATCGTCATGCCACAAAAACGTTAACAATTCGTTGCCGTACTTCGACAGACGCTTCGCCAGCCTTGCCGCATCGGCATGCTGCCAAGATTCACTGCCCAGTTTTGCCAAGCGACCCTCCAAGCGAGCAACCGACATGTCGTAATCGGGTTCGGCAAGCTCCGTTCGCTGCGACGGTAACTTCTTTGCATCACGATACACACCGATCAAGCGACGTGAAAACGATTTCCACTCCGGATCATCCGAATGTTTCTCACTGACTGCCGCAGCATCGCGAAGCAAATGAGGCCAGCATTTCTGTTTGTCGGCGCAGACGACCGCGTCGTACGGTGACCAGAAATCGGTGATCAACGTGCCTTCAAATGCTTCGACGAAGAACTTCTGCAAAGCCGGAGAACCGCGACTGCGATCGATCATATAAAACGCGCTGTCGTTGCTCGCAAAGCACCACAGCCAGTACGTCAATCCGCGGACTCGCCAACTCGTTTCGTCGGCGTGAAGCTTTGCACTTGCCAAGCTCTCGCGATGAACTTGTTCGTACCAGGAAAACAGCAAGTCCGCCAAGCGGTGCCACATTTGAACCAAACCACCGGGCGTGACTTTCATTCGCAAGTGAAAGTTGAAGGTGTCAACGATTTGACCGATCGTCAGACCTTGCAGAAAGTGCAGCATCGCCGAAAGCACCAGCGTTCGATTGCCCAAAGTGCAGCGTGGCAGCACGTCGGGCAGTTTGGGTTCGACCCGCTTTTGACAGGCCGGGCAATAATCGCGGTGCAGAATGTCTTCGGTGATGACGGGTTTGAGATCTTCAGGAATGTCTTCACTGCGGCGTTTTCGAGTGTCGCCGGTTCGCTTCAAGGGGCCCTGACAATCCGGGCAACAGGGAAGCATGTGTTCTCGGGTACGATCGGGCTGAGTGTCACGGGGCGCTGAAAAGGGACCAGTGATGGGCGCCTGAAAGTCCTCCACATAGTGAGGGGGGTTGGCCGAACTACTGTTGTTCGTTTTGCAAACAGCGAAGCGGAGAATGGGAGACAGTGGCCAATCATTTAAGCGTGACCAAGTCCAATGCGATCAAGAAGTTACATCAGAGTGCACCTGACGGTTTGCGATTGGCATGGTCTTTGGTCGGGAAACAGATCAGAATCCTGGTTGTCGTGTTGAACGTCGGTAAACCAGGAGGGCTTGGGATGCCCCCAATTCCTGTACCAGGCGTTATGAAAGATTGGGTTGGGGAATTGGGATCGGTGATTCGCAGTGCTGCTGGAGTGAGGCCGTAGGCCGAACGGAAGCAGCACTGCGAAGCGCGAACT